>NZ_JBEPAM010000001.1:0-379126 GCF_040298605.1 Kitasatospora sp. NPDC001527
CCGAGGTGTCAGGGCGTGCGCCCCTTCTCTGCCGACTGGTCTCCACTCACCCCGACTGGTGTGGTCACGGACGGACTGCGGTGGTGGATCACGCTCTTGAGTTGTGAAGCGGTGCGTTTGTGCAGGTCAGAGAAGCGAGAAGCTTCCCCATCGAGCTGCTTAGGGGGGCTTTCGCTCTTTCCTGATACCCAAGGTAGGCAGCGCTCGCCTGGGCGTCAAGTCCCCCTCGCGGTACCCTTGCTTTGCCCCCCTAGGCAGCGAAGGGATGATCATGCACGAGGAACTGGAACGGGTGGCCGCCGTCGCCGTCCCGATCGAACGCGCCAAGGCGGCAATCGCGCTGATGGCGGACTACCAGAACCGGGTGGTTGAGCTGTCCCGCGTCCGTCGCGAGGCCATCGAAGAGGCCTCGGCGTCAGGCATGTCGCAGACGGAGATTGCCGCTCTGCTTGGTGTCAGCCGCGGGCGTGTCGGTCAGCTCGCATCCGCCGGTCCCGCCCCGGAGCGCGCGTTCTTCGGCTTGGGCCCGATGACGGTGGCGCTCGGCGGCAAGTACGAGGCAGGGAAGTCGCATGACGAGAACCCCAGTGAGGTCGTGACCAGGGAAGACCTCAGCAACTACGAGCATCTGCGCAAGCTATTTGCCAGCCTGAAGCTTGACTCGGACTCGGAGGTGATCCCGCCGTCCGGCATCGTGAACCTGAACCGCGACCACCTGGTGGTCATCTGCGGGCCGCGGTTGTCGCCCATCGTGGCCCAGGTGCTCGAAGGGGACGACAACCTGCGCTTCCGCAAGGATCGGGCCTGGCACCTCGTGGACCTGCAGACCGAGACGGAATACCGCTCGCCGCTCGACGAGGACGGAACGGCCGGCGATGTCGGCTACCTCGCCCGGTTGCCCCGCCTCGACGGCAAGGGCACGTTCCTGTACATCGCGGGCATTCACGCGATCGGCGCCAACGGGGTTGTCCACTACTTGGAGAACCACTTGGGCGAGCTGTACCGCGAGGTGCGGACGAAGCGCTTCTCCACGCTCATCTCGTGCCGCTACGACCCGAAGACCCTTGAGGTGCTGGAGAGCAGCAGGGTCACTCCGATCTACCGCCACGAGGCCTGACATGCGCGTCTCTCTTGCCACCGCGCCCGGCGGCGCGGGCCCCAATGAGGACTGGGTGGGTGCCACTTCGTCGCTGGCCGTCGTCCTGGACGGACTCAGCACGGTCGGCCTGGACACCGGCTGCGAGCACGGCGTCCCCTGGTACGTCGCCCAACTCGGAGGCCACCTGATGGCCGCGTTGGCCGACAGCGGCCGCCCGCTGTCCGATGGGCTTGAACAAGCCCTGGAGCGGGTCGCGGCGATGCACCCCACCTGCGACCTGGCCAACCCGGGGACACCGTCGGCGACGGTCTCGATCCTTCGAGCCGGCGCCGAGCAGTTCGACTACCTGGTGCTCGCCGACTCGCCCATCGTCTTCGAGCGAAACGGCGAGCACCTGGTGAAGACGGATCTGCGGGTGAACACCGTGGTGCCGGAACTCCGCGCCGAGACCGAGCGCTTCGCCACCGGAACGCCGGAGCACACGGAGAGCGTGCGTCGCATGGTCACGGCGCAGAGACTCACCCGCAACACGGCAGGTGGCTACTGGGTGGCGGCGTCCAACGGGGAGGCGGCCAACCACGCCTTCACGGGGGCGGTGCCGACCGCCGGCATCAGCGCGGTCGCGGTCATGTCGGACGGCGCCTCCCGGCTGGTCACCGACTACGGCGCCGCTTCTTGGTCGGAGGTCTTCGCCACGCTCAGGACGGCCGGCGCGGATGGGCTGATCTCCGCTGTGCGTGATGTCGAGGCCACGGATCCGGACGGGGTGCGCTGGCCTCGCTACAAGCGGGGCGATGACGCGGCCGTCGCGTTCTGCCAGATTTCGTGACCGTGGGCCAGTTGTGGGCCAGCGTTGCCGGAAGGCTCAAAGAGTGGGCGCTTGAACCCAGGTGAGAGGGCCTTGGGCCCCGCGATGTGGCTCTGATCTTGAAAACTGTCGTGCGGTGACCCCGTACCGTGGGTTCGAATCCCACGCTCTCCGCCGGTAGGAGAAGAACCACCTGCTCAAGGCGGGTGCCGAGATCACTCGGCACCCGCCTTTGTGCTGTTCGGGGTGGGCCGGGGGTGGCGGGTGGTGTCCTGTATTCACCTGAACGGGGGGTTTGGGGCGGGGGTGTCAGCGCGTGGGGGGCCGGGGTCCGTCTATCCGGGCGTAAGGGGCGAACTGCCCTGGGCCCGGCAAGGAGAGACGGATGGCCTGGTACCCCGGTGCGGAGAAGATGGAGCTCGAACCCGAGTCGGACGAGCAGCCGGTGATCACGCCGACGCAGGTGATCTTCCACAGTGTGGCGGCGCCGTGGTCGCCGCGGCGGATGTACGAGTACTGGAGGGACTCCACCAACCTGGAGTCCCACTTTGGGGTCGGGTACGACGGCGGTGTGGGGCAGTTCATCGGCACCCAGACCCGCGCCGACGCCAACATGCGGGCCAACCGCCGGGCCGACGGCACCGGCGCGGTGAGTGTGGAGTCGGCGAGCAACGACCAGAGCACCGACCCGTGGACGGACGCCCAGGTCAACGCGCTCGTCGCGCTCGGGGTGTGGCTGCACCAGCGGCACGGCGTCCCCTTGCGGATCTGCCCGGAGTGGGACCAGCCGGGCTTCGGCGTGCACCGGATGTTCCCGGAGTGGTCGGACGGCGGGACGGCCTGCCCGGGGGACGTGCGCGCCCGGCAGTTCCGCGAGGTCGTGATGCCCGGCATCGTCGCGGTGGCCGGCGGCGCGCCGCTGCCCCCGCCCGGCGGCGGGTCCGGGCCCGCCCGGTACCGGGTGACGATCAACGGGCTGGAGTACGGCTACGGCGCGCACGGGCCGCAGGTCAGGGAGGTGGGCGAGGCACTCGTCCGGCAGGGCTTCGGCCGGCACTACCAGTCCGGGCCGGACGAGGACTGGCGGGACGCCGACACCCTCAACTACCAGGACTTCCAGCGGAGTCTGGGGTACTCGGGGCCGGACGCCGACGGTGTGCCGGGCGAGGGGTCGCTGCGCCGGCTGCTGGGCCGGCTGCCCTCGCCGCGGCGGGTCTCGCTCGCCCACGTCGTCTCGGCGGCGCGCACCGACCCGGCGGCCGAGCAGGGTCACCAGACCTACGGCGGCGAGGTGCGGATCGTCGAGCAGGCGCTGGCGGACGAGGGCTTCCTGGAGCAGCGCTGGGTGGACGGCTCGCTCGGTACGCGCTCCGTGCAGGCGTACGCCGCGTTCCAGCGCAGCCTCGGCTACGCGGGCGAGGACGCCAACGGCATCCCCGGCCAGCGCAGCCTCCAGGTGCTGGGCCAGCGGAGGGGGTTCGACGTGACGGACTGAGCGGGCCGCCCGGGGCGGCGGGCGGACGGCGAGGCCGGTGCTTGACCGTGACACCGTGTGAGGGTCTGCACTGGAGGAACCATGTTGAACATCGGAGACTTCGCCAAGCACGGCCGGGTGTCGGTCCGCATGCTGCGTCACTACGACGCCATCGGACTGCTCCGGCCGGCCCGGGTCGACCCGGTCAGCGGCTACCGCTGCTACGAGGCGGCCCAACTGGCCCGGCTCAACCGGGTCATCGCCCTCAAGGACCTCGGCTTCACACTGCAACAGGTGCGGGCCGTCCTGGACGAGGCGGTGGACACGGCCGAGCTGCGCGGGATGCTGCGGCTGCGGCGGGCCGAGCTCGCCGCGGCGATGGCGGCGGACGCCGAGCGGCTGGCCCGGGTCGAGGCGAGACTCCGGACGATCGAGAGCGAGGGGACCATGTCCACGCAGGATGTCGTGGTGAAGCGGGTGCCGCCGGTGCGGGTGGCCGAGCTGACGGCGGTCGCGGCGAGCTACGAGCCGCAGGACATCGGGCCGGTGATCGGCCCGCTGTTCGAGGAGCTCTGCGGCCGGCTGGCGGCGGCCGGCATCGCGCACACCGGGCCGTCCGTCGCCCGCTACGAGGACACCGGGGACGGGGACGGTTCGGTGCTGATCCGGGTGGCCGTGCCGGTCGCCACCTCGGTCGACCCGGCCGGGGAGCACGGCCTCGCGGTGGTGGACCTGCCGGCCGTCGAGGCGGCGACCCTGGTGCACCGCGGCTCCATGGACGATTCGCTGGGCTCCGTGCAGGCCCTGGCGCGGTTCATCGAGGAGAACGGCTACCGCTCGACCGGCTACGCGCGGGAGCTGTACCTGGAGTGCCCGGAGGAGGTGGCGGACTGGGTGACGGAGCTACAGGAACCGGTGGTGCGGGCCTAGTCCACCGTCGGGAGCGTGGGCGTCCGGGGCTTGCCCTGGAGCCGGTCGAGGGTCCTAGCGTCGGCCGGCATGACGACCACCACCGGGGCCCGCGCGCCCGACGGCAGGGCCCGCCCGGCGAACCCGGCACGGGAGGCGCTGCCCGCGCCCTACCTGTTCTGGCTCGCCGGGGCACAGCTCGGGGCGCTGGGCGATGCCGCCCTCGCCTTCGCCCTCGGCTGGGCCGCCGCCGCGCACGGCGGGGGCGCCGCCGGCTTGGTGCTGACCGCGATCACGGTGTCGCGGACGGCGCTGGTGCTGGTCGGCGGCGCGCTGGCGGACCGGCTGGGCGCCCGGCGGGTGATGCTCGCCGGGGACGCGGTGATGCTGGCCGCGACGCTCGCCCTGGCGGCGGTGGCCGGCGGCTGGGGCACCCCGCTGCGGCTGCTGGTCCTCGCGGCGGTGGTGATCGGGGTGGTGGACGCGTTCTACCTGCCCGCGAGCGGGTCGATGCCGCGCCTGCTCGTGGGCACCGGGCAGCTGCCGCGCGCCCTGGCGCTGCGGCAAGCGGGCGGGCAGCTCGCCGCCCTGCTCGGGGCGCCGCTCGGCGGGGCGCTGGTCGCGGCGGGCGGACTGCCGGGGGTGGCGCTGGTGGACGCGGCGAGCTTCACCGTCGTCCTGCTGGTGCTGCTGCGGGTCCCGGTGCCGGTGCCGAGGCCGCACGGTCGGCAGCATGTGCCGTATGGGACGCACCGCCCACCCGGGCTGCTGGCGGAGGCGGCGGCCGGGGTCCGGCTGGCGGCGCGGGACCGGCTGCTGCGGACGGCGCTGCTGCTGACCGGGGCGGCGGCCGGGGCCCTGCTGCCGGTGGTGTCGCTCCTCGCTCCGCTGCTGGCCCGGGCGGACGGGTGGGGCGCGGGGGCGGCCGGCCTGGTGGCGGGCGGCCAGGCGGCGGGCGTGCTGGTGGTGGCGGGCCTGCTCGCGCGGCGGGGCGGCCAGGGGAGCGGGGGGACGGGGAGCGGAGGGAAGGACGGCGAGCGGTGGTGGACGAGGGCCGCGGCGGGCGCCGCAGCGGGTGCCGGGGCCGGCATCGGCGCGGCGTTCGGGCTCTGCGTGGCCGCGGCGGGAACCGCGCTGCTGGCCGTGGCGCCGGGGCCGGGGGCGGCGGTGGCCGCCGGGGTGGTGACGGGGGCCGGCTCGGGGCTGTTCGCCGGGCGGCTCGGTCCGCTGGTGCTGGGGTCGGCTCCGGAGGGCCACCTCTCCCGGGTGCAGGCCCTGCTGACCCTGGCGCAGAGCGCGGCGCTGGTGCTCGCGACCGGGCTGCTCGGCCTGCTCGCCGACGCGGCCGGCCCCCGGGTGCCCACCGCGCTCTGCGCGGCGGCCACCGGCGCCGCCGGGCTGCTCGCGTTGGCCTCGCCCGTCCTGCGGCGGAGCGGCGGCGTACTTGCCGGGCGGCCGGGCGGCGGGCAGAGTGCGAGAGCCTGGAGTGGCCGGACGGGTGCGGACACGCCCCGGGACGGCGGTGCGAGCGGAGGCGGCGATGAGTGATCTGACGGACCGGCTGGCGGAGGGCCTCCCGCCCGGCGCCCTGGCGGTGGACCCGGACGTGACGGCCGCCTACCGGCACGACATGGCGGACTTCTGCCCGGCCGGCACCCCCGCGGTGGTGGTCTTCCCGGAGACGGTCGAGCAGGTGCAGCACGTCATGCGGACCGCCACCGCGCTGCGGGTGCCGGTGGTCCCGCAGGGCGCCCGGACCGGGCTGTCCGGCGCGGCCAACGCCGTCGACGGCTGCATCGTGCTGTCGATGGTGAGGATGAACCGGATCCTGGAGCTCGACCCGGTGAACCGGATCGCGGTGGTCGAGCCGGGCGTGGTCAACGCCGAGCTGTCCCGGGCCGCCGCCGCCTCGGGGCTGGCCTACCCGCCCGACCCGTCGAGCTGGGAGTCCTGCACCATCGGCGGCAACATCGGCACCGGCGCGGGCGGCCTGTGCTGCGTCAAGTACGGCGTGACCAGCGAGTACGTGCTCGGCCTGGACGTGGTGCTGGCGGACGGGCGGCTGCTGTCCACCGGCCGCCGGACGGCCAAGGGCGTCGCCGGCTACGACCTGACCCGGCTGCTGGTGGGCTCCGAGGGGACCCTGGGCGTGGTGGTCCGCGCGGTGCTGGCGCTGCGGCCGGCGCCCGCGCCGCAGCTGGCGCTGGCGGCGGAGTTCCCGAGCGCGGCCGCGGCGGGCACGGCGGTCTGCGAGGTGATGGCGCGCGGCTTCACCCCGTCGCTGATGGAGCTGATGGACCGGGTGAGCGTGCGCGCGGTCAACGAGCTGGGGCGGATGGGGCTGCCGGAGTCCACCCAGGCGCTGCTGCTGGTCGCCTTCGACGGCCCGGACCGGGTGGCCGAACTGGCCGCCGTCGGGGAGCTGTGCCGGGCGGCCGGGGCGACCGAGGTGGTGCCCGCGGACGACCAGGCGGAGTCCGAGCTGCTGCTGGAGGCGCGTCGCCTGGCGCTGCCCGCGCTGGACCGGCTGGGCACCACGATGATCGACGACGTGGCGGTGCCGCGCTCGCGGCTGGCCGAGATGCTGGAGGGCGTCGCGGCGATCGCCGAGCGGCACGGGCTGACCATCGGGGTGGTGAGCCACGCGGGTGACGGCAACACCCACCCGATCGTCATCTTCGACGCGGCGGACGCCGAGCAGTCGGCGCGGGCGCAGCGCTCCTTCGACGAGATCATGGCGCTGGGGCTGGAGCTGGGCGGCACGATCACCGGTGAGCACGGGGTGGGGCTGCTCAAGCGCGAGTGGCTGGCGCGGGAACTCGGGCCGGTGGCGATGGACCTGCAGCGGCAGCTGAAGGCGGTCTTCGACCCGCTCGGCATTCTCAATCCCGGCAAGGCGGTCTAGCGTTCTGCTGATTTTCATACGGTCGCAGAATGGCGTGAATTGTCGACAGGGTAAGGCGACCCGACCCGGCAAGGGGCGCGTTTGTCATCATCGCGCGCCATGGTGGTGCGTGGGGTTGTCCACGCACTCTCCTCGCGCCGCTTCCGTGCGCTCCGTCGCAGTCGGCTGACATGCTGCGCCGCAGGTGAGCGGTGGTGCGCCGGCGTGATGTCGGAGGCGCCGGCGATTATGCGCCGGGTCGCTGGATATCACGCTAAAGGGCGAAAAGGCTGCCGGGAGGTGGTGCTTTGTCGATTTGTTGCGGAAGTCTGTCTCCCGACGTCGCAGTCAGCAGGTGTTCGTCTGGCCGGCGAACTCCCGCATGCATGGCACGCGCACGGCATACGCATGGCACGATTACCGTTTCTTTTGGAGGCTCTCATGGCCCGCATCCGAACCCGAAGGGTGGTCGGCCTGTCGTTGGCGGCCCCGCTCGTGGCCGGTCTGCTGATCGCCGGTGCCGGCTCCGCCGCCGCCGACAACGGCGCACTCGCCAACGGCGGGTCCAGCAGCGGTGTGGTGTCGAACGTCGGCACGGGCAACGTCTTCGGCTCGGTCGACGGCAACTACCTCTCCACCCAGCAGACGGCCACCGGAGCCGGCGCCTCGAACCAGGCCAACACCCTCGGGGTGAAGGACAACGCGGGTTCCGTCCTGGCCGGCCAGTCCAACGAGAACTACAACATCGTCTTCGTGCCGGCCTCCTCCTGAAGCGACCGGACACCCGGGCACCGACCGGGTGCCGTCGACGGCGGGGGCGCCGTCGACGGAGACCGGGCCGGACCGGGGGACCGCGGGTGAGCTGAGCACCCGCGACAGGTCAGAAGCAGTCAGTGAAGTGGATCGGAAGACAGGCATTCGGAACCGAGCGATCGGAATGGGTCACAGATCGCACAACGCGTCACCGGGCAGCGGAAAGGGTCACCGCGCACCGGACCCGTGGGCGGCACCGCACGTCGGTGCCGCCCACGGGCGCGTCCGGGGCCGGGAACAGGTCCAGTCCAGGGCCCGCGCCCGGCGCCGTCACCGTACGGCGGTACGGTTGCGCTCCGACAGCGCACCCCCGTGCCCGGCCCGCCCCCGGCGGCCGGCTCGCCGCGGGGCTGCGGCCGCGGCAACCGGAAGGAAGGGCTCGATGGCAGCGGAGGAGGAGGGCCTGACCGGCCCCGGCGAGACCAGGCCCGCACCGGGCCCCGGGCCCGGCGGGGAGCCGGCTCCGGCCGCGCCCCGGTCCGTGCCCGAGCTGATGCTCGGCCGTCCGCCGATGGCCCGCCCGTTGCCGACCTTCGACGCCGAGGCGGCCCCGGCCGAGCCCGGCCCGCTCTTCGTGGACTGGCTCGCCACCGCCCTGCACGCCGGCGTGCTGGACCCGCAGGTGTTCACCCTCTCCACGGTCGACGCCGACGGCACGCCGGACGCCCGCGTCCTGGTGCTGCGCGACGTGGACGCCTCCGGCACCGGCTGGGTCTTCTCGACCGCCGCCGACAGCCCCAAGGGCCGCCAGCTCGCCGACCACCCGGCCGCCGCGCTGACCGTCTACTGGCCGCAGCTCGGCCGCCAGGTGCGGGTGCGCGGCACCGTCGAACGGGCCGCCGACCAGGTGGCGGGGGCCGAGTTCGCCACCCGTTCCCCGGCCGCCCGGATCGGCGCGCTGGTCGGGCGGCAGAGCGAGCCGCTGGCCTCGCCGGCCGAGTACGAGGAGGCGGTGGCGGTGGCCCGCCGCCGGCTGGAGGCCACCCCGGACGCGGTCGCCGCCGGGCACGCCGTCTACACGCTCTGGGCCAACGAGGTGGAGTTCTGGCAGGGCGACGCGGAGCGCCACCACGTCCGGCTCCGCTACACCCGGACCGGCCCGGTCCGCACCCCGGAGTGGTCGCGCACCCTGCTCTGGCCGTAGTGCCGTTGCTTCGAACCGTCGTAGCGCCGTGGCGCCGAACCGCCGTTGCGTCGAACCGTCGTAGCGCCACAGAGCCACAGCACCGCAGCCCCCGAACGCCCGGGGGCGCGCATCGACCCGATGCGCGCCCCCGGCTCACCCCGACCGGCCTCGTGCCTCAGCGCCGCCCGGTCAGCGTGGCCCCGACGCTCGCCGCCACCACGCAGCCGATGCCCGCCAGCTGAGCGGCGCCCAGCAACTGGCCCAGCACCACCAGGCCGACCAGCGCGCTGACCGCCGGCTCCAGGCTGACCAGCACGCTGAACACCCGCTGCGGCATCCGCCGCAGCGCCGTCATCTCCAGCGCGTACGGGATCACCGGCAGCAGCAGCGACACCCCGGCCACCGCGAGCAGCAGCATCAGCGGCGAGGCGCCGGGCGCGGTCAGCCCGTCCCAGGCCTGGCCGAGCCCGAACGGCGCCACCGTCAGTGCGCCGACCGTCATCGACACGGCCAGCCCCTGGAAGCCCTGGAACGCCGCCCCGACCTTGTCCGTGAACAGGATGTACGCGGCGTAGCAGGCGGCCGCCCCGAAGGCGTACAGCAGGCCGACCGGGTCGAGCCCGCCGCCCTCCCCGCCCTCGCCGAGCAGGGTGAGCAGCGCCACGCCGCCGGCCGCGAGCAGCGCCCAGAGCAGATGGCTGGCGCGGCGCGCGAAGACCAGGGCCACCGCGAGCGGGCCGAGGAACTCGATGGTGGCGGCGGTGCCCATCGGCAGCCGGTCGATCGCCCCGGCGAACAGCAGGGTCATACCGGCCGAGGCCATGCCGAGCAGGGCGGCGGCGGCCAGGTCGCGCGGCCGGCGCCCGCGCAGCCGCGGCCGGGTGACGGCGAGCAGGACGACCGCCGCGAAGCCCAGCCGCAGGAAGGTGGTGCCGCTCACCCCGAGCGGTCCGAAGAGCGGCTTGGAGAACGCGATCCCGGTCTGCACCAGGAACATCGCCGCCAGACAGAGCAACGGCGCCGGGATCGTCTCCGGGCGCCGCAGGAAGTTCGGGAACCGTCGGCCGGTCGGTCGGCCGGGTCGTGCGTCCGGTGGCAGTCCCTCGCCGGGCGCCCCGCCTCGTCGCCAGCTGCCCCGCTCGCCGGCGGGCTCGCCCTTGGGGGCGGGCGGCATGGCAAGCGCCTCGGCGACGGCGGCGGCCGGCGTCGGGGCGGAGGTTTCGCTGGGATGGGAGGTGGGCATGGTGGTGAGTTTGCCGTAAGGAGCCACTGGGCAGCAAGCTCGTTACCAGAATCGGGACGGATGCGGACGGGTGCGTCCGAAAGGGTGAGCTTCGGCGGCGCTCACGGCGCGGCTGCGGCCATGGGCCGACGGTCCGTCAGTATCAAGGCGGCGTGCGCCATCTCCGCCTCGCGGCCCTCGCCGCCGCCTCCCTCGTCCTCCTGCTGGCCGCCGGCGGTCCGGGCGCGGGCGCCGACGACGCCGTTCCGGTGGCCGCCGCCGTGCCGCGCATCCGGGCCGCCGTCCTGCCCGACCGGCTCGGGCCGCCCGCCGCCCGTCTCCGCGACCTCTACGCCGGCGCGGCCTTCGACGCCTGCACCGCGCCCCCGCTGGAGACCCTGCGGGCCTGGAGCGACACCTCGCCGTACGGGGCGCTCGGCATCTACACCAGCGGCAGTCAGCGCGGCTGTACCCAGCCGCTGCTCACCGCCGACTGGGTGCGGCGGGCCCGGGCGATGGGGTGGCGGTTCATGCCCGTCCACGTCGGCCTGCAGGCCCCGTGCAGCGACCTGAAGCGCAAGCCGAAGCGGATCGACCCCGCCCGGGCCGCCCAGCAGGGGCGCGAGGAGGCGGCCGAGGCGGTCGAGGGCCTGCGGACGGTCGGGCTCGGCCCCGGCAGCCCCGTCTTCCTGGACATCGAGGCCTACCCGCTGCGCGACCCCGCCTGCGGTCAGGCGGTCGTCGACTTCACCGTCGGCTGGACCCAGGCGCTGCACGCCGCCGGGTACCGCTCCGGCTTCTACTCCAGCCTCGACTCCGGCATCGCCGACCTCGCCGCGGCCGCCCGGGCCGGCAGCTCGCCGCTGCCCGACACCCTCTGGTACGCCCGCTGGGACGGCCACGCCGACACCGCCGGGGGCGGGCCGCTCACCGCGGAGCTGTGGTCCGAGCACCAGCGGATCCACCAGTACCGCGGCAACGTGGAGGAGACCTACGGCGGGGCGACGCTCACCGTCGACCGCAACCAGGTCGACGCCCCGCTGGCCGGCTGACGGCCCACCGAATCAGGGCCCCCACCGGTTGACGTGGCGGCCCACCGATCAGGGCGGCGGCCCACCGAAACAGGGCGGCCCACCCATCGGGGCGCCCCACCGGTCGACGCGGCGGCCCACCGAACGCGGCGCGGGCCGGTCGCTCGCGCGGGCCGGTCACGCGCCAGGCCCGAGCCCCCGCCAGCCCCGGCCCTGGCAGTAGCGGCAGGTCTCCGGGACGTATCCGGTGCCGGTGCGCCCCGTCCGCAGACCCATCCGCGGCTGCGTCCGCACCCCGCCGGAACAGCACGGGCACGGTACCCGGAACCCGGCCAGACCCCGCCCCACCCGCCGTTCGCCGCGTCCGTCGCCCATGCCCCCAGTATTCCGGCCGCCGCCCCGGCGGCCCGGACCACCCCGTCCACCGGGGAGAACGTGGCCGGACCGTGGCCGGGTCGTGATCGGGGCAACGCCGCCGGGATACTGACACCGGGGAAGCGGCGCGGCAGAATCGGGGCCTACTGCCCGTATTACCGCCCAGTAGCCGTCAGCCGGCCGGGCCGGGGCAGGAGCCGCCGCAGTGCCGCCCAGGTCGAGGAGGACCCGTGTTCAGCACGATGCAGGACGTACCGCTCACCGTCGCCAGGATCCTGGAGCACGGGTCCACCATCCACGGCAGGTCGACGGTCACCACCTGGGACGGCACCGGCCCGGTGGTCCGGACGTACGCGGAGGTCGGGGCGCGGGCGGCGCAGCTCGCCTGGGCCCTGCGCGACGAGCTCGGCGTGACGGCGGACGACCGCGTCGCCACCCTGATGTGGAACAACGCCGAGCACCTGGAGGCCTACCTCGCGGTGCCGGCGATGGGCGCGGTGCTGCACACCCTCAACCTGCGGCTCCCGGCGAACCAGCTGTCCTTCATCGTGAACCACGCCGCCGACCGCGTGATCATCGTCAACGGCACCGTCCTGCCACTGCTGGCGGCGGTGCTGCCCGAGCTGGCCCCGACCCTCAGGCACATCGTGGTCAGCGGCCCCGGTGACCGGTCGGTGCTGGCCGGCTTCGCGGGCGGCGTGCACGACTACGAGGAGCTGATCGCGGACCGGCCGACCGCCTACCCCTGGCAGTCCGACATCGACGAGCGCCAGGCCGCCGTGCTCTGCTACACCTCCGGCACCACCGGCGACCCGAAGGGCGTGCTCTACAGCCACCGTTCGGTCTACCTGCACTGCCTCCAGGTCAACACCGGCGACAACTTCGCCTTCACCCCGCGCGACACCGCGCTGCCGGTCGTGCCGATGTTCCACGTCAACGCCTGGGGCATCCCGCACGCCGCCTTCATGTCCGGCGCCAACCTGCTGATGCCGGACCGCTTCCTCCAGCCCAGGCCGATGGCCGAGATGATCGCCGCCGTGCGGCCCACGGTCAGCGCCGCCGTGCCGACGATCTGGAGCGGCCTGCTGGACGAGCTGGACGCCGGCGACTACGACACCTCCAGCCTGCGCATGGTGGTGATCGGCGGCTCGGCCTGTCCGCCGTCGCTGATGCAGGGCTACGAGGAGCGCCACGGCATCCGCGTCATCCACGCCTGGGGCATGACCGAGACCTCGCCGCTCGGCTCCTTCGCCCAGCCGCCGGGCGGCCTGACCCCGGAGGAGGAGTGGCCCTACCGGGTCACCCAGGGCATCTTCCCGGCCTCCGTCGAGGCCCGGCTGATCGGCCCGGGCGGCGAGCGGATGCCGCACGACGGGGTCTCGGCCGGCGAGCTGGAGGTGCGCGGCCCGTGGATCGCGGGGGCGTACTACGGGGGCGCGGGCCAGGACCCGCAGCGCCCGGACGACAAGTTCTCCGAGGACGGCTGGCTGCGCACCGGCGATGTCGGCACGATCACCGCGGACGGCTACCTGACGCTGACCGACCGGGCCAAGGACGTGATCAAGTCCGGCGGCGAGTGGATCTCCTCGGTGGACCTGGAGAACCACCTGATGGCCCACCCGGAGGTCGCCGAGGCCGCCGTGGTGGCCGTCCCGGACGAGAAGTGGGGCGAGCGGCCGCTGGCCACCGTCGTGCTGCGGCCGGGCGCCACCGCGGGGCTGCCGGAGCTGCGGGCGTTCCTCGCCGGGCGGATCGCCTCCTGGCAGCTGCCGGAGCGCTGGGCGATCGTCGAGTCGGTGCCGAAGACCTCGGTCGGCAAGTTCGACAAGAAGGTGATCCGCGCCGACTACGCGGCGCAGAAGCTGGACGTCACCCGCCTCGGCAAGGAGTAGGTCCGAGACGGGCGAGGGCCGGTCACCCCGGGAAAGGGGTGGCCGGCCCTCGTCGTGCCCGGGGCTCAGCCCGCGGCGGCGACGCCCGCCTCGCCCATGGCGCCGATCCGCCCGAGCAGGTCGACGATCCGGGACTGCACGTCGTCGCTGGTCGAGCGCTCGGCGAGGAAGAGCACCGTCTCGCCGGTGCGCAGCCGGGGCAGTTCGCGCGGGTCGAGGTCCACCGAGGTGTAGACGACGAGCGGGGTGCGGTGCAGCCGGTCGTTGGCGCGCAGCCAGTCCAGCAGGCCGACCCGCCGGCGGCGGATCTGGAGCAGGTCCATCACCACCAGGTTGGGCTGCACGCTGCTGGCCCGGGCGACGGCGTCGTTCTCGTCCACCGCGTGCTCGACGTGCATCCCGCGCCGCTCCAGGCTGCCGATCATCGCGGCGGCGATGTCCGGGTCGCCCTCGACCAGCAGGACCCGCGGGGCGTGGTTCTCGCCGTCGCGCGGGGCGAGGGCGCGCAGCAGGACGGCCGGGTCGGCGCCGTACGCGGCGTCCCGGGTGGCCTGCCCCAGGCCGGCGGTGACCAGCACCGGGACCCGGCTGTTCAGTGCCGCCGTGCGCAGCGACTGCAGCGCGGTGCGGGTGATCGGCCCGGTCAGCGGGTCGACGAAGAGCGCGGCGGGGAAACCGGCGACCTGCGCGTCCACCTCCTCGCGGGAGCGGACGATCACCGGGCGGTAGCCGCGGTCCTGGAGCGCCTGGCGGGTGGCCGGGTCGGGCTCGGGCCAGACCAGCAGCCGGCGCGGGCCGCCGTCGGGGGCCGGGGAGGGCAGCGAACCGTGCTCGCCGGTCCCCCCGCGGCCGCTCGGCAGGGCCACCGGGGCGGTGCCCTGCGGGGCACCCGGGACGGCCGGGACGGGAACGGGCGCGCCGGACGCGGCGGGCAGCTCGGCCATCGCGCGCGGCGCGGGCCGGGCGTCGGCACCGGGCGCCACCGGGGTCACGGGCACGACGGCACCGGCCGGACCGGCCTGGCCGGGGAAACCGGGCGCGCCGAGCGGGCGCGGCGGGGCCAGCTCGGCGAGGCCGCTGCCGACCGGACGCGGGCCGCCCTCCCGTCCGTCGCCGTCGGGGGAGCCGGAAGGAGCCGCGGTGCCGGGGGGACCGGGCAGCGCCGGGACGGCGGGCGGCAGCGCGGGCAGCGCGGAGCCGCCCGCCGGGGTGCCCTCGGGCGCGGAGCCGGCCTCGCCGCCGGGACCGGGCGGCACGGCCAGCCGGCGCCGCCGCCCGGTCGGCGTGGGCGCCGCGGGCTCGGGTGCGGCGGGTGCCGGACCGGCCGGCAGGGCGTGCTCCAGCCCCGGGTAGACGGGGGTGTCGGTGCCGCCGGGCAGGGCGAACCCGCCGGAGGAGTCCTCCGCGCCGGGCAGCGCGCGGCGGCGCCGGGACGGCCGGGGCTCGGTGTCGCTCCCGTCACGGTCGGACGGCGCCTCCGGGGCGGACCCGCCGCCCGGGCCGAGCGCGATCGGCCCGCGCGCACCGCCCTCGACACCGGCGGGCCGGCGTTCGTCGGATCCGGAAGCACCGGAAGTGCCGGAAGCCATGGGGCCACCGGGGCCGCCGTTCCCGTCTCCGGGGCCCTCGTCCGGGCGCCCGCCGTCGACCGGGACGGCGTAGGCGGTGCCGGAGCGGCCGTCGTCCTTGCCCCAGGGGTCGGTCTGCGGCCCGCGCGGACCGCCCAGGCCCTGGCGTCCGTACGCGGGGTCGTTGCCGGTGCCGTTCCACTGCTCGGGGACGGCCCGCTCGATCCGGGCGGGGGCGTTGGGCCACTGGTCGGCGGGGAGGTGCGGGGCGATGCCGCCGGGGGCGTCCGCGCCGCCGTCGTGGCCCGGCTGCTCCGGGGCGGCGGGCGGCGGCTCGACGGCCGGCCGGCCGCGGCGTCCGCGCCGCTGCTCGACGGCCGGGGTCTCGCCCGGCGCACCGCCGGCCGTCGCCGGGCCGGCCGGGGCCTCGGCGGTGCGGGCCTCCGGGGCCCCGCCGCGCTCGGCGCCCGCGGCACCACCCGGCGTGCCCTCGGAGGCGCCCTCCGCCGGATCACCGGCGCCCGGGCCGCCCGGCGCGGAGCCCTCGGCGGCGGCCGGCTCCTCGTCCTGGGCCGCGGTCGGCAGCTGCGGGATGCCCGGCAGGTCGGGCAGGACGGCGCTGTCGCTCTCCTTCGGCCGGTCCGAGCGGCCCTCGGCGGAGGCCCGTTCGGCGGCGGCCTTGGCGGCGGCCGGGTCCAGCGGGAGCTCGACGACGTACGTGGTGCCGGCGCGTCCCGGCAGCTCGTGCGGCTGGAGCACCCCGCCGTGGCGCTCGACCACCGCCCGGGCTATCGGCAGGTGGACGGGGCTGCCGCCGCGTCCGGGTCCGCGGATCTCCACCCGGGCGACCTCGCCGCGCTGGGCGGCCGCGAGCACCACGGCCGGCGCCTCGCCGCCGGCCGGTGGCAGGGCGGGCGTGCCGGGGGCGGCGAGTCCGGGGGAGGGGAGTTCGGGGGCGGCGTCGTCCAGCGCGAGGCCGATGCCGCTGACGTCGGCGACCAGGTGGGCCAGCGCCTGGGCGAGCCGCTGCTCGTCGGCGATCACCTCGACGGCGGCGGCGTGCACCGAGAACCGCACCCGGCCCGGGCCGACCAGCTCGCCCGCCTGCTCGACGGCCCGGCGGACCACCTTGTCCAGCGCGACGGGCACCCGCTCGGCGGCCTTCCGGCCGGCCTTGCCGTCCGCTCCACCCTTGCCGTCCGTGCCGGCCCCGGCGCCCTCGCCGGCCTCGCAGCGCTGGTGGGCCAGCACACCCTCGATCAGCTTGCCGTACCGGCGGCATTCGTCGGCCAGCCGGCGCAGCGTCCAGTTGGCCTCCGGCCACAGCTGTCCGGCCGGGTCGGCGGCGAGCGCGTCGATCCGCCGGTGCAGCGCGGTCAGCGCACCGCCCAGCTCGCTCTCCAGGACGGCGGTGAGGTGCTCGTTGCGGGCGACCAGCGCCAGCTCGCGGCTGCGGTCGGTGAAGGTCATCACGGCGCCGACCAGCTGGTCGCCGTCCCGGACCGGGGCGGTGGTGAGGTCGACGGTGACCGGCCGGCCGTCCTTGCGCCACAGCACGGTGCCGCGCACCCGGTGCTTGCGCCCGGAGGTCAGGGTGTCCAGCAGCGCCGACTCCTCCAGCGCCAGCGGGGTGCCGTCGGCCCGGGAGTGCTGGATCAGCGGGTGCAGCTCGCGGCCGCCCAGCTCGCTGGCCCGGTACTCCAGGATGTGCGCGGCGGCCGGGTTGACCAGCACGCAGCGGCCTTCGAGGTCGACGCCGAGCACGCCCTCGGCGGCGGCCCGCAGGATCATCTCGGTCTGCTTGTGCTGGCGGCGCAGCTCCGCCTCGACGCCGAGCCGGCCGGTCAGGTCGCGGACCAGCAGCAGGAGCAGGTCGGAGGAGCGGGAGCCCTCGCGGTACGGGTCGTAGGGCGCCGGGGGCGCGTAGCCGGAGCCCGAGCCGGAGCCGTCGTCGTCGAAGTCGTTGCCGGACACCTCGACGGGGAAGGTGGTGCCGTCGGTGCGCCGGGCGGTCATCCGGACCGGGCGGTCGAGCGCCTCGTCCTCGCGGGCGGCGGGCCGCATCGAGCCGGGGATCCGGCTGGGGTCGAACTCCGGGAGCAGGTCGAGCACGCCCATGCCGACCAGCGAGGTGCCGGGCGCCTGGAGCGCGTGCACGGCCGCGGTGTTGGCATCGACGACGGTGCCGTTGCTGTTGACCAGCAACAGCGCGTCGGGCAGGGCGTCGAGTATGGCGGCGAGGCGAGCAGCGCCTCGGATCGGCCTGCTGCTCACGTCGACAGGTCTCCTCGGCTCAGGGCAGCTCTCTCCGGAGAGGGCAGTATCTCATTCTTCTTTGCGGTGGGGACGACCCGCCTAGTAACGTGGTCGGCGGTTGGTGCCGGGCCCCCGGGTTGTGGCATCATCACAGGCACAGGGAACGAGTCCGCGCACGCGGGCTTGCTCCATGTGGAGGAGGCTTCGCCTAGTCCGGTCTATGGCGCCGCACTGCTAATGCGGTTTCGGGGTTATTCCTGATCGAGGGTTCAAATCCCTCAGCCTCCGCCAGCCGGGAGCCCCGTCGACGATCTTGTCGGCGGGGCTCTTCGCATCTCCGGGGGCGGTCGGGCGGCGATCTCCGGGACCGGGTGGGGCCGGGCAGGGGCGGACGGGACCGGGCGCGGGGCCGGCGGGGAGGGGTCTCCGGCCTGTTCGAGCGAGGGGTCCGAGGTGCCCGGATCAATCGATTTCGTCCCGCGCCGCAGGTCATGTAATGTTGTCCCCGCACCGCCCCGGAGGAACGTTCGCCAGGGCGAGCGCTCATAGCTCAACGGATAGAGCACTTGACTACGGATCAAGAGGTTGCAGGTTCGAATCCTGCTGAGCGCACCAAACCCCGCAAGACCGGGTCCGCCCGGAACTTGCGCTCATAGCTCAACGGATAGAGCACTTGACTACGGATCAAGAGGTTGCAGGTTCGAATCCTGCTGAGCGCACCAGTGAGAAACCCCCGGCCATCGGCCGGGGGTTTCCGCGTTCCCCGGGCCGCCGCGGCTCGGGTGCGACCGCGCCGGGTGGCCGGTGGCCGGATCCGGACCCTCCCGTCGCCCCTCCCGCCGTCCGTCGACGGTTCCGGGTATTCGAACGGATGCGACCGGTGCGTGGTCGGATCCCGGACGTCGGTACACGGCCCTTCCGCCGGGATTCCTCGCGCGTACCCCGTGATACCTCGCCTAATGGGTGAAATGCAGTCCTTTCGGGTACATCCCGTCCTGCCGGTCGGAGGGCCGCCAATCGGGTGTCATGCGGCCAAGCGTGCAAGTGTCGCGGTAGGACCGGCTCAGGATCGTGATTCCGTTTTGTCTGATCGTGTGTCCAGACTGCCCGGCCATCCAGGCCGTTCCGGCAGCCGATGCGAAGGAGAGCCGGATGAGCCGACAGTTCCCGGCCGCGGCCGGTGCCGCCGCGGTCCTGGCCGCCGCCGGGCTGCTGATCGGCTGGAACCCGCCGCCCTCGGTCGCCCGGCAGGCCCCGGGCACCCGGACCGCCGAACGGCACGCGGTCCCGCCCTCCGGCCCCCTCGTCGAGGCGGCTCTCCCCGCGGCTCCCGGGGACCCCGCGCGGACGCCGGAAATCTCCGCGGAGCGGGCGCGGCCGGACGTTTCCTCGCGGGCTGCCGGAACGCTCCGGCCGGAATTCTCCCGGACGGTCCCGAATCCCGGGCCGCACCTCCTCGGTGAAACGGCCGGAATCGCCTCCGGGAATTCCGGCGGCAACGCGCTCGCCCCCGCCCCGGAACCGGTCACCCGGGACGAGGGCACCGATCCCGCCCTCGGCTACCCCGAGGAGGCGGCGGTCGGCCACGACTACCGGCTCACCGTGCCGGTCGCGGTCGGCGACGCGCCCGCCACCCTGGCCGGCTGGGTCGACTTCGACCGCAACGGCCGTTTCGACCCGCCCGAGCGGGTGCAGACCGAGATCGCCCCCGGCGGGCGCAGCGCCACCCTGGAGTGGACCGTCCCCGCCAACGCCTCCTCCGGCGAGACCTCGGTCCGGCTGCGGATCGGCCGGGACGCCGCCCGGCTGGTGCCGGCCGAGGGTTCCGCCGTCTCCGGGCAGGTCCTGGACCAGCGGATCCGGCTGACCGTCGGGGCCGCCCGCCCGGAGATCTCCCGGCCGGCCGACGGCGCCACCCTCGCCGACACCCGCCCCCGGATCTCCGGCGCGCGGGCGACGGCCGGCGCCACCGTCGAGGTCCGCGAGGGCGCGACCGCGCTCTGCCGCTCCCGGGTCGCCCGGAGCGGCGACTGGTCCTGCCGCCCGGACGCCGCGCTGACCGAGGGCCCGCACACCCTCACCCCGGTGCTGACCGGCGGCGCCGGCGCGGCGCTGCCCGGCGAGCCGGTCCGGATCACCGTGCGGACCGCGGCGCCGGGCGCGCCCGCGCTCACCCTGCCGGAGTTCACCAACGACCCCGCCCTCCGGCTGACCGGCACCGGTGAGCCGGGCGGCACCGTGGTCGTCGTCGACCGGCCGGCCGACGGTCAGGAGACCGACCTGTGCAGCACGGCCGCCCGGGCCGACGGCGGCTGGTCCTGCCTGCCGGTGGAGAACCTGGCGGACGGGCGGCACCGGCTCACCGCGGCCGCCGCCGACCTCGCCGGGAACCGGACCGCCGGGCAGTCGGCCGAGCTCGTCGTCGACACCGTGGCGCCGGACCGACCGGTGCTCACCGTGCCGGCCGCCGGGGAGACCGTCAGGGCCGCCCGGCCCCGGCTGGCCGGGAAGGCCGAACCGGGGGCGCTGGTCCTGGTCACCGCCGGTCCGGCCCACGGCGCCGAGGACGCGCGGATCGTCGCCTGCGGCGCGACGGCGGCCATCGACGGCAGCTGGACGTGCGCGGCCAACCGGGACCTGACGGACGGGGAGCAGTGGCTGACCGTCACGGCGACCGACCGGGCGGGGAACGGGACGGCGGCGGAGGCGGTGGCGGTCCGGGTCGAGGCGGACGGTCAGGCGGCGGCACCGGCGACGGCCCCCACGCCGGCGCCGGTCGGCCCGGCTCCCGTGCCCTCCGTATCGGCGGCACCGTCCGCGTCGGCGGCACCGTCCGTATCGGCGGCGCCGTCCGCGTCGGCCGCGCCGTCCGGATCGTCCGCCGCGACGCCGTCGGCGGTGGTCACGCCGCCCCCGGCCGCGACGCCCACGGGGCCGGCGATGTCCGCGCCCTCGGCGGCGGTGCCGACCTCGGCCGTCCCCTCGGCCGTCCCCTCGGCCAGGCCCACGGCCGTGCCCACCCCCTCGGCGCCCGCTGCCTCGGCCGCCGTCCCGTCCCCGGCGGTCGCCGCCCCGGCGGCCCCGTCCCCGACCGCCGCCGTCCCGTCCATGACCGTGACCGGGGCCGCGCCCGCGCCGGCGCCCGTTGCGTCCGTCCCGGCGGTCCCGTCCCCGACCGCCGCCGTCCCGACCCCGTCCGTTCCCGTTCCGTCCGTTCCCACCCCGTCCGTCCCCGTGCCGGATGCCGGGCCGGATCCCGTTCCGCCGGGGCTGCTGCCGATCGTCGTGCCACCGGTCACCGTGGTGGTGGCCAGGCCGGCGGCGCCGACGCCCACGGCGGCGGGGGCCGGTCCGACGACGGCGCGCCCGACTCCCTCCTCGTCCCCGACCCCGACCGCGACCCGGAGCGCGTCCCCGCCTCCCACCTCCGCAGCCCCGACGTCCCCGGCCCCGACGTCCCCGAGTCCGGGTCCGACCGCGATCCCGACCGCGTCACCGACCCCGACCACGACCCCGGCCGTCCTTCCCGCCGGCACCCCGGACCGGGAGCAGGCCGACCGGACGCCGGCCGCGCCGCCGCCGGCGGCCCAGGCAGCCGACACCGCCGACGCGGAGCAGCCGTCGTCGGCGGCGACGGCCACCGACCGGCACCGGTCGAACGGCTGGCGCGGCGCGCTCGCCGGGGTCCTGCTGATGCTCACCGGGATCGGACTGATCACCCGCCGGGTGGTCACCCGGGGATCCGGCCCCCGGCGGCGCTGAACCGTTCCCTTTGTCCACTCATGTGCCTGCGCGTCAGGTCGGGCTTCGGATGATTCGTCAGGAAATGTCGACACGCACTGGCTCAAATGTCGCATTTGATGACGTATGAACTTAGCCTGACTCTGGCACTGCCCGTCAGATCCGGGCCGCCCGTTGCGCGACACACTGAACCTGAGGATCCGTGCATGGACGTCACCCGCGATTCTTCGCAGCGACCCGACCACCTGCCCAAGGCGTTCCCGCCGGCGCTGCCGGAACGTTCCGCCTCCGGCTCCAGCCCGCTGGCCAGGGCGGCGCGGCCGCCCAGGCCCGCCATGCCGGCCGACCACAGCCCGGCCACCACCCCGATCGCGGTGGTCCCGGGTCCGTCCGTCGGCACGCCCGTCGACCTGCGCGATCCCCTGGAGACGGCGGACCCCGCGGACCGCACCACCACGACCGCCCCGCTGCCGTCGCTGGCCCCGACGGTCCCGACGGCGGACGAGGAGCCGGACACCGCGACCGCCGGCGCGGCCGCCGGCACCTCGCGCCGCCCCCCGCGCGCCGACCAGACGCTGCGCGAGCACACCGCAGCCGCGCTGCCCGGCTGGGTCGCCCTGTTCGGGCTGCTGCTCGGCACGGTCGCCGTCCTGCTCGTGCTGGTGCGCGACGGCGTCATCCCGTACTGGGACGCGCTGCCCGACCTTCGCACGGACGCCGCCCGGGCCAGCGGCCAGGCCGAGGTGACCGCCCGTTCGGTGGCCGCGGTCGGTGCCGCCGGGCTGCTCCTCGTCCTCTCGCTCGCCGGCCTGCTGGCCAACGCGGGCGGCGAGACCCGGGTGCTCACCCGCTGGGGCCGTTACCGGGGCACCGTCCGCCGCACCGGCCTGGTCTGGGTCAACCCGCTGCTGCGCCGCCGCCGGGTGGACGTCCGGCTGCGGCACTGGCGCAGCGAGCCGGTCAAGGTGGTCGACCGCACCGGGACGCCGATCGTCGTCCGGCTGCTGATCGTCTGGCGGGTCAAGGACACCGCCCGCGCGATGCTGGCGATCGAGGACCACGAGAGCTACCTGCGGGAGCAGGTCCAGGCGGTGCTCACCCGGACCGCCTCCACCCTGCCCTGCGACAGCAACGCGGCGCCCGGGCCCGCGCTGCGCGACGGCCAGTGGTTCGCCGACGAGCTGACCCGGGCGCTGGCCGCCGAGGTCGCGCCGGCCGGCCTGGAGGTCTACTCGGTGCAGCCGCTGGCCCTGGACTACGCGCCGGAGGTGGCCGAGTCGATGCGCCGGCGCCGGCTGGCCGACCTCGACGCGGGACTGCGCACGGTGCTGGTGGACGACGCGGTGGAGGCGGCGGCGCTCGCCGTGCGCCGACTGGAGCGCGCCACCGCGCACGAGCTGGACGAAGCGGCCCGGAGCGCGCTGATGGAGCAGTTGCTGGTCGCCTTCGTCGCCCCGGCCGGAGTGGCCGCCTCGGTACCGCCCCCGGCCGCCCGGGCCGGGCGGAAGGAAGGACGACCGGCATGAGGATAGCCACCGGCACGGACGCCGGCCCGGCGTTCGCGGACGCGGACGACACGGCGCTGATCGGTTTCGAGGAGAGCCTCGGCAGCATCCCGGCGATCACGGGCTGCGCCTGCCCGAACTGCGCGGCCCGGCCGCGCACCGCCCGCCCGGCGGAGCCGCACGGCGGGGGCCGAATACACCGGGCGGTGCGAAATACCTGCCTGGCCACCACGGTGCTGGCCGGCGCCGGGGTGGTCGGACTGACCGCCGGTGCCGGGTCCGCGCACGCCGCGCCGGGCAAGCAGGGCTGGGACGGCTCCAAGTACTGGTTCAAGAACGGCAGCGGTGAGTGGCGCTACACCAGCCACTACAGCGTGTACACCAGCGCGGTCGGGGGCGGCGCTTCCGGCTCCACCGCCCCGCGGACGGCCGTCTCCAACGGCTCGGCCTCCTCCGGCGGGATGCGGCAGGGCTGGGACGGTTCGAAGTACTGGTTCAAGAACGGCAGCGGTGAGTGGCGCTACACCAGCCACTACGACGTCTACCTGAGCCGCACCGGCCAGTCCGGCCAGTCCGGCGGCGGCTCGGCGCCGTCGGCCGGGAGCCCCGCGCCCGCGCCGACCGAGACGCGTTCGGCCGGCCGGCTGGAGTCGGCGATCGAGTACGCGCTCGCCCAGCAGGGCAAGCCGTACGTGTGGGGCGGCAACGGCCCCTCCGGCTACGACTGCTCGGGGCTGGTGCAGCAGGCCTACCGGCGGGCGGGCATCGACCTGCCGCGGGTGGCCGACGACCAGTACGCGGCGACCACGCCGATCACCGCGGGTCAGCTGCGCCGCGGCGACCTGCTGTTCTGGTCGGACAGCGGCCGGGCCTCGGGCATCCACCACGTGGGGATCTACCTGGGCGGCGGCAAGTTCGTCGAGGCACCACGGCCGGGCAAGACGGTCCGGGTGTCGACGATCAGCAGCGGCTTCTACCCGACCCACTTCGGCCGGCCCTAGCGGAGGGCCGTAGCGGAAGGCCGCAGCGGGAGAACACGAAGGGGTGCGCCGTCCACGGCCCGTGGACGGCGCACCCCTTCCGCGCGGACGGGGGTCAGGCCGAGGCGTCGTCCAGCAGGGCGGTCTGCGCCGGGGTGAGCTCCAGCGCGGCGGCGGCCAGCAGCGGCGGGAGCTGGTCGACGGTGCGGGCGCTGGCGATCGGGGCGGCGACCGTCGGCCGGGCGGCGAGCCAGGCCAGGGCGACGGTGGCGAGTTCGACGTCGTGCTCGGCGGCCACGGTGTCGAGCGCCTCCAGCACCTTGGGGCCGCGCGGGTCGTCCAGGTAGCGGCCGGCGCCCTCGGCGCGGGCGCTGGTCACCGCGGCGCCGCCCGGGCGGTACTTGCCGGTGAGGAAGCCGGAGGCCAGCGCGTAGTACGGCACGGTGGCGAGGCCGTGCGCGGCGACCACGTCGGCCAGTGGTCCCTCGAAGGTGCCGCGGGAGACCAGGTTGTAGTGCGGCTGGACGGCGGTGTACGCGGCCAGGCCCTCGCGCTCGGCGAAGGCGAGCGCCTCGGCGAGCCGGTCGGCGCCGATGTTGGAGGCGGCGACGGCGCGCACCTTGCCCTCGCGCACCAGTGCGTCCAGGGCGGTGACGAACTCCTCGACCGGGGTGTCGTCGTCCTGGTGGGTGTAGTAGAGGTCGATGTGGTCGACGCCGAGGCGGCGCAGCGAGCCCTCGGCCGAGGCCTTGATGTTGGCCGCGCTCAGTCCGCGCGCCTCGGGGTGCAGGCCGACCTTGGTCGCGACGACGACGGAGTCGCGGTTGCCGCGGGCGCGCAGCCACTTCCCGATGATGGCCTCGGACTCGCCGCCGGTGTTGCCCGGCACCCAGGAGGAGTAGGTGTCGGCGGTGTCGACGAAGTTGCCGCCGGCCGCGGCGTAGGCGTCGAGGACGGCGAAGGACTCGGCCTCGTCGGCGGTCCAGCCGAAGACGTTGCCGCCGAGGGAGAGCGGGAACACCGAGAGCTCGGAGCTGCCGAGCTGCACGTAACGGGGGGCGTCGCTGCGGGAATCGGTCATGGTCCGAGTCAACCCGATCAACCGGGTGGGCATTCCGTGAACGAGGCGGACTTCACACGCCCGTCGCACGTCCGTAGTGCGGAGACCGGGTGTCGGGGTGGTCCGCGGATTCGTTAGAGTCCCTGCCATGGCTGACAACGAGTACGACCCCGCAGGCAGCACCCAGATGTTCCGGGCCTTCGTCGAGGAGACCCCGGCACCCCAGGCCCCGGGCTCCGTGAACACCTACGGCGGCAACAACGGCAGCAGCCGCACCGGTCTGATCGCGGTGATCGCCGTGGTCGCCCTCGCGGTGCTGGGTGCCGTCGTCTGGCTGGCCGTCAAGTAACCTCCGCGTCCGAACGACCGGCGGTCCGGCGGCCCGTGGGCGCCGGACCCGGCCTCCTCAGCAGGGCTTGCGCCAGGCGTCCAGTTCCAGCTTCTTCTGCATCGAGCTGAAGCCCAGTGCCTTGGTGCGGGCGCAGAACTTCTCGGTGCCCAGCTTGTACTCGACGTGGAAGACCGCCTTGCCCGCCTGGATGAAGGGGGAGAGGCGGGCGCACTCGTCGAACTGCGCGCACTCCTCGTTCACGGCGAAGTCGAAGTCGTCCAGCAGTGCCGGGACCTGCTCCAGGTCGTTCTTCAGACCGATCGCCAGGCCGCGTTCGTGGGCGAGCCCGGCGAGCATCCGGTTGTAGCGGAGCTGGTCGTCCGCGGTCAGCGGGAAGCCGCTGTTCTGGTTGTAGGCCTCGATGGTGTCGGGTTCGACCGCGTCGAAGCCCTTCTGCCGGCACATGTCGAAGCGGGCCGCCATGAGGGGCCGCAGCTGGTCGATCTTGCGGATGTCGAACCACTTCTCGCCCTTCCAGCCGTTGCCCGAGCCCTGGAGGGCCTGGGCGAAGGCGGCGGCGTCGGGGCGGAAGTCCTCCCAGGAACCGGCGTTGATGTAGCAGATCACCTTGCGGCCCTTGGCGTGCAGGGCGGCGACCACGGAGGCGTCGGTCTCGAAGCCGTCGATGTCGTAGACCGGGACGTCGACCGACTGGTCGACGCCGCCGCCGAGTTGCCACTGCCAGGCGAGGCCGGGGGTGGGCTGCCAGCGGGCGCCGGTGGCGCCGGGCGTACCGGGGGTGCCCGGAGTGCCGGGCGCGCCGGGGGTGTTGGGCGTGCCCGGGGTGGCCGGGACGGCGGGTGTGCCGGGGGTGCCAGGGGTGCCGGGCGGGGCCGGGGGGCGGCCGGACGCGGTCGGCGAGCCCGGGCCGGTGGGAGCGGACGGCGCGTCCGGTGTGCCGGGGGTGCCCGGCGAGTCCGGTGTGCTCGGTGTCCCCGGGGAGGCCGGTGCGGTGGCGGTACCCGGGACGGGCGCGGCGGTGGCCGCCGGGGGCGGGGCCGCGGTGGCGTCGGCCGAGGGGTCGTCCTCGTCGTCCGGGCCTGAGCTGCTGCACGACGTCGCCAGCAGCGCGGTGGCGGTGGCGAGGGCGAGGGCGGCCCACGCGGGCCGGGTACGGCGGGTCACGGTACGCGGACTCCGGATCGGGTCAGGGGGATTCGGTGAACGGCGGGGCGCCGGTGAGCTGGTGCGGCAGGGTGCTCCAGGGGTTCTCCCCGGCACCGGGCACCGCGCAGCCGACCCCGGCCCGGCGGGCGGCGATCAACGCGGCCGCCTCTCCCGCCAGTTCGGCCGGTACGTCGTAGACCAGGTGGCAGAACCGGGCGGCGGCGTGCCGGCCGGTCCACAGCGGCAGGGCGAGCGCCTGGTAGGCCGCCCAGTCGCCCTCGAAGGTGACCAGCAGGTCGGCCAGGCCGACCTCGGCGTACCCGGGGTCCGGGTGGTCGCCGTGGCCGAACACCACGGTGGCGCAGCCGGCGGCCCGGGCCGCGGTGGCCAGGCGCCGGTAGTGCGGCAGTGCGCCGGGCGCGGCCGACACCTGGTCGAGGTAGACGCCGGAGATGCCGTGGCGCTGACGGTAGGTCAGGATGTCGTTCACCACGGCGGCGTGCGGCCGCCGGCCGTAGTCCGTGTCGGCGTAGCCGAGCAGCGGAAGACCGGCCTTGCGGAGCTTCTCGGCGGCGTCGGTGAAGACCTGGTCGGGCTCGCCCGGGCCGTCGGCGAGGTTGAGGACGACGGCGGCGACGCGCTTGGGGTCGGCGGCGGCGACCGCCTGCCAGGCCGCCGGGTCCACCGCGGGGTGGACGTACAGCGGCACCAGCAGGCGGCCGTCGGGGTGGGTGCCCCCGGTCATGCGGTGACCAGCGGTTCGGTGGAGAGCCACAGGTCGCGCAGCGTCTCGTCGAGTCCGGTCTCCGGGTGCCAGCCGAGCGCCCGGGCGGCGGCCGACACGTCGGCCTGCTGCCAGGAGACGGCCGCGGAGCGCTCGGAGCCGGCGCCGCTCTCGTCGATCCGCCCGGCGAAGCCGGCCGCCGCGACGAGGCCGTCGGCGATCGCCCGGACCGGCCGGGCCAGCCCGGAGGCCAGGTTGAGCACCCGGGGCAGCGGGCCCCGGGCGGTGACGGCGAGCGCGGCGGCGCGGGCGACATCCCGGGCGTCGACGAAGTCGCGGTGGGCCGAGAGGTCCCCGACCCGCACCACTCCGTCGGCGCCCTCGGGCGCGGCCCGGCGCAGCTCGGCGGCGAGCCGGCCGGGCAGCGAGCCGGCCGGGGCGCCGGGCCCGACCGGGTTGAACACCCGCAGCACCACGGCGTCCAGCGGCGAGCCGGCCACCGCGAGGGAGCCGGCCAGCTTGGTGGCGCCGTAGACGCCGACCGGGCGGGCGTCGGCGTCCTCGGTGAGCGAGCTGCCGGGGGCGCAGACGCCGTACTCGCCGGCCGAGCCGACGTGCACCAGCCGGGCCGCCGGGGCGCCCTGGCCGAGCGCCTCGCAGAGCACGGCCGGGCCGCGGGCGTTGACCTCGGCGAGCGTGACGGCGCTGCCGGAGACGGCGCCGGCGAGGTTGACCACCGCGTGCGGGGCGAGCGCGGCCAGGTCCTCGCCCAGCGGGCCGGCCTGGGCGGTGGCCAGGTCGAGCCGCAGGTCGTGGTCGGGCCGCCGCCCGGCGGTCAGCACGGTGGTGCCGGGCAGGGCCCGCAGGGCGGTGGCGGCGTGCCGGCCGAGGAAGCCGTCGGCGCCGAGCAGCAGGATTCTCACGCGGCCCGTCCGTCGTTCTCGGGGCCGGCGGGGACCGTGGCCGCCGGCTGCCCGTCGGAGGCCTCGGGCGCGGTCCTGGCGGCGGGGATCGGCAGCCCCTGGCCGTTCGGAACCGCGTACAGGCCCTCCGCGGCGGCGGGGACGGTGCCGGCCGGCTCGCCCGGGAGCAGCAGCGAACGGTTGAGCGCGAACTCGGCGTTGGCCCGGTCGTAGTCGTCCGGGCGGCCGATGTCCAGCCAGTAGCCGTCGAACTCGTAGGCGGACGGCGGGGTCTGGGCCGCCAGCAGGTCCAGCACCAGCTCGTCGAAGCCGAGCGGCAGACCGGGGGTGTACTTGGCGAGCGCGGCGCGGGAGACGCCGTAGACGCCCATCGAGACCCGGTAGTCGATGCTCGGCTTCTCCTGGAAGCCGGTGATGGAGCCGGACTCGGTGGTCAGCACACCGAAGTCGATCTTCACCTGGCGGGCGTAGGTCGCGATGGTGAGCGGGGCCCCGGACGCCTCGTGGTGCTTGAGCACCCCGGCGAAGTCCAGGTCGGTGAGGACGTCGCCGTTCATCACCAGGAAGTTGTCCGGCAGCCGGTCCTGCAGGGTGAGCAGCGGACCGAGGGTGCCGAGCGGGCTGTCCTCGACCGCGTAGCCGACCCGCAGCCCCCACTGGGAGCCGTTGCCGACGTAGGCGCGGATGATGTGGCCGAGGTGGCCGATGGCCAGGGTGACGGTCTGGAAGCCCGCGGCGGCGAGCTGGCGCATCACGATCTCCAGGATCGCGTGCTGGTCGCCGATCGGGACGAGTGGCTTGGGAAGCGCGGTGGTGTACGGGCGGAGGCGTACGCCCTTACCGCCGGCGAGGATCACTGCGTGCATGGTGGTTCCCCCACGAAAGTCGGAACGACAGGGGCCTTCGGTGCCGGGAGCGGACGGAAGGCGGAGCCGGGTCAGACGTTGTAGATGTCGGTCTTGTAGCGGGCCAGGTTGGCCGGGTCGCGGAAGAACTCGATGGTCTGCTCCAGGCCCTCCTCCAGCGAGTACGCCGGGGCCCAGCCGGTGGCGGTGCGCAGCCGGGTGGCGTCCGCGACCAGGCGCATGACCTCGGAGTTGGCCGGGCGGATGCGCTGCTCGTCCTCCTTGACGGTGACGTCGACGCCCATCAGCTTGCCGACCAGGGAGACCAGGTCGCCGACCGAGATCTCGCCGCCGGTGCCGGCGTTGAAGGTCCTGCCGACCACGGTCTCGGCGGGGGCGGTACCGACCGTGCGGAAGGCCAGCGCGGTGTCCTTGACGAACATGAAGTCGCGGGTCGGGCGCAGGTCGCCGAGGGTGATCCCGGTCTCGCCGGCGGCGAGCTGGGCGATCACGGTCGGGATGACGGCGCGCATCGACTGGCGCGGGCCGAAGGTGTTGAACGGGCGCAGGGTGACGACCGGGGTCCCGAAGCTGGCGTGGTAGCTGTCGGCCAGCCGGTCCCCGCCGGCCTTGGAGGCGGCGTACGGGGACTGGGTGTTGATCGGGTGGTCCTCGGTGATCGGCACGGTCTGCGCGGTGCCGTAGGTCTCACTGGTCGAGGTGTGCACCAGGCGGGGGATCTCCAGGTGGCGCACGGCCTCCAGGACGTTCAGGGTGCCGGTGACGTTGGTGTCCACGTACGAGTGCGGGGCCCGGTAGGAGTACGGGATCGCGATCAGGGCGGCCAGGTGGTACACCGCCTCGGTGCCCTTGACCAGGCCGTTGACGGAGCCGGGGT
This sequence comes from Kitasatospora sp. NPDC001527, assembly GCF_040298605.1. NCBI lineage: Bacteria > Bacillati > Actinomycetota > Actinomycetes > Kitasatosporales > Streptomycetaceae > Kitasatospora > Kitasatospora sp. NPDC001527. The sequence continues at coordinate 29,632 of NZ_JBEPAM010000001.1, forward strand.
CGCGGACGTCGCCGAGGACGATCTCGACCGAGTCCAGCACCTCCTTCGGGAGGGTCTCCAGCCAGCCGAACGACGAGAACGAGTTGTACTGGACCATCGCCCGGACCTGGTGGCCGTCGGCCACCAGGGTCTCGACGAGGTGGGAGCCGATGAACCCCTCGGCTCCGGTGACGGCGACGCTGCTCATGGTGATTCGCTTCCTGTGTTTTCGGGGGACGGGTCGTACGGGCCCGACCGGGTGGATCGACGGTGTGGTGACCCGGTCGGGTCGGTACGGGTGGTGCTGTCCGTCGGTGCTGATTCGGTGGTGCGCTGGTTCGGTGGTGCGCTGTTCAGCGGTCGGGCTGTACGGCGGTGCCGGTTCAGCGGTGCTTGGTGGTGCGGCCGAGCACGGGCCCGGCGGTGGCGGTGAGGACGGCGGCCGCGGCCCCGCAGCCGAACAGCTGCAGGACGGTCGGGTCCGCACCGGTCAGCAGTCCGGCGCACTCGGCGCCCGCGGCTGCCAGACAGATGAGGGCGGTGCTCCAGCTGAGCCCGAAGGCGTTCAGCAGCAGCGCCAGCCAGAGCGAGCCGCCGAGCAGCAGCAGCGCGCCGAGCTCCGGGACGCCCAGCGCGGGTGCGCCGGGCCAGAGCACGGTGGCGGCGGCGTCGAGGGCGGCCACGGTGGTGAGGTAGATGAACAGGCAGCCGAGCAGCACGCCGCCGGTGCGGCGGGCGAACTCGACCGGGGTGTGGCTGGTGCGCAGCGCGGCCACGGCCATCGCCCGGTAGCGGAAGAGCAGCCACTCGGCGAGGCCGAGGCTCAGCGTCAGGGCGATCATGGCCGGCCCGGTCGGGCTGGCCGAGGCGCCCTCGGCGCTGCCGGTGCGCACCGCCTGGTGGACGGTGACCCCGAGTCCGGCGATCAGGGTCAGGGTGCCGACCGAGAGTCCGAACAGCAGGTGCGGGACCTCCTTGTGCAGCGGCAGCCGCAGCGGGACGGGCTCCGCCTCGGCGCGCCGGCAGCTCAGCAGTTCCCGGGCGGCGAGCCCGACGGCCAGGCCGAGCGAGGCCAGCAGCACCCCGGTGCGGACGGCCTGCGGCACGTCGACGGCGAGCACCACGCCCGCGCCGAGCGCCGACGGTGCCAGCGCCAGCAGCAGGAACTTCTCCCGGCCGAGCACCAGCAGCACGGTGGCCGCCGCCAGGTAGGCGGACTGACCGGCGGCGAAGCAGAGCGCGCCCAGCGGTCCGCCGACCGCGTACCCGGCGGCGGCCGCGGTCAGCGCGCCGAGCGGTGCCCCGATCGCCAGGCAGGTCCCGGCCGAGCGGCGCCGGCCGCGGCCGAGCCAGGCGTACGCGCGGTGCGCCAGCGCCTGGTTCCACGACCAGCTGACCAGGGTCGCGACGGACAGCGCGAGCATGCCCGAGGGCAGGCCGAAGCGCATCCGGTCGGCGGCGAACAGGTTGGCGCCGAGCAGGTAGCCGAGGCCGGGCAGGGCGAACACCAGGCCGCGGACGACGCACCGCCAGGGGTCGGCCCGCCAGGGGTTGGCGAACTCGGCGCTCGGCCCGGGGTAGCGGCGCTCGACCCGTTCGAACAGCTCCTCGGCGACGGTGAAGGCGTCGGGGCGGCCGTAGAGCAGGCCCGCCTGTTCGTCGGAGAGGCCGTCGGACTCCAGGAAGGCCGCGATCTCGTAGGGGTGGACGGCGTCGGCGCAGATGTCCTGCAGCCGCTCGGCGAGTTCGTCCAGCGGGTCGGGGGAGAGGTCGAGCTGGTCCGTCTGCGGCCCGGAGCGCTGCGCGGGCAGCGTCGGGCGGCGCCGCTTCAGCGGCAGCACCCGCAGCTGGACGGTCTCGTCGGCCTCGTTGGGCACGAGACGCAGAGGCCCACTCATGCCGTCACCTCGCTGCGCTCGGAGAAGCCGGGATCCTGCTGCCAGTCCGGGTCCGGCGGGCCGTCGGTGACGGCGACCACGCCCTCGGGCAGCCAGCGGGAGGTGCCCAGCAGCTCGGTGTAGATGCCGCGGAAGCCGTCGATGTTCTGGCGGAGCGTGAACTGCTCGATCACCCGCAGCCGGGCCTGCTCGCCGAGCCGGGCCCGGCGCTCGGGGTCGCGCAGCAGCTCGATCGCCGCCGCGGCCATCGGCTCGGGCTCGCGCGGCGGGACGACCAGGCCGGTGTCGCCGACCGCCTCGCGCACGCCGCCGACGTCGGTCGAGACGGTGGCGCGGCCGCAGGACATCGCCTCGATCAGGGTGAACGGGAAGCCCTCGCTGATCGAGGAGAGCATCACCACGTTCCCGGCCGCGTAGGCGTCGGTGATGTCCGCGACCCGGCCCTCGAAGACCACCGCGTCGGCGGTGCCGAGTTCGGCGGCGAGGGCCTCGCACCGCTCGCGGTAGGCCTCGCCGCCCTTGGGGGTGCCGCCGAACAGCCGCAGCCGGGCCTCGGGTATCTCGCGCCGCACGATCGCGAACGCGCGGATCAGCGTTTCGAGGTCCTTGATCGGGTCGACCCGGCCGGCCCAGCTGAGCGTCGGGGTCTCGGGCTCCGGGCCGGCGGGCGGGAAGGCCGCCGGGTCGACGCCGTTGTAGACGGTGCGGATGTGCGTGGAGGGGGTGCCGCCGCGCTCCTCCCAGCGCCGGTTGTACCGGTTGCCGGGGGTGACCAGCGCGGCCCGCCGGTAGCTCTCCTCGGCGAGCATCCGGTAGAAGCCCAGCAGCAGCGCCTTGACCGGCCAGCGGTAGGGGCCGGTGCGGTAGCCGAGGTAGCGCTCGCGCAGGTAGATGCCGTGCTCGGTGAGGAGAAACGGTACGCCGAACTGCTGAGCGGATATCAGCCCCGGCAGGGTGGCCAGACCGCCGCTCGCGGCGTGCGCCACGCCGTCGCGCGGCGGCTCGACCGAGAGCGGGCGCAGCGCGTGCTCCAGCAGGTCGGTGGCGTTCAGCGCGTCGTGCATGGTTGGCCGGGAGACGGCCGTGGAGAGGTAGTCGCGGGTCCAGACGTGCTGGAGGGTGCGCAGCGCGCGCTCGCTGCGCAGCGCCGGGCTGAGCAGTCCGCGCCGGGCGAGGTCGGCGAAGCCGTACAGCTCGGTCCCGAAGTGGGTGGTGTAGACCGGGTCCAGGAGGGAGTGCAGGAACCGTTCGTAGGCGTTGAGGAAGCGGCGCATCTCCTTGCCGCGCGGTGCCTTCGCCTCCGAGGCCGGGCCCCACAGCGGGGCGGTGGTGACCGACCGCACGTTGGCGGGCAGTTCCCAGGCCAGTGGTTCGTGGCCGGTGCCGGTGACGGCGATGATGTCGAAGTCGACGTCCGGCATGCCTTGGACGAGCTGGTCGCACCAGACACTGACACCACCGTGCTGGTGCGGGTACGTCCCCTCGGTGAGCAGGGTGACGCGCATCTGTGTCCCCCCTCCTGTTCTTGCCTCAAGCTCCCGGCCGGGCGGGCCGGTTCGGGTGGTGCCGGTGGCGGCCGCCGCAGCGGTCCGCCACCGGGTTCACCTGTCTAGCGGTTGCCGGGCGAGCCGGCGGTCTTCCTGGCGGGTTCGGCCTTCCCCCCGGAGGCCTTGCCGTGCTGCTGCGGGGTGCCGCCGTGGCCGGCGGCCTTCCCGCCGGTGCCGCTCGCCGTACCCGCAGTCGTACCAGGAGCGGCGTCCTTGCCCGCAACCGGGGCCCCGCTGCCGGGGACCAGGGTCGGCGCGTCGGTGCGGTCGGTGTCGCCCGGGCCGGCCGGGACGGCGTCCGCGGTGCCCTGCGGGACGACCTTGGTGTCGGCCGGGGCCGGGGCCGGGACGGACTTGGCCGCGGCGCTCGGGCTGGTGCCGGCCGGCGCGGCCGGGGTGCCCGCGGCGGGCAGCGTCAGCTGGACGCCGCTCTGCAGCTGGCCGGGCTTGACCCAGCCGGAGAGCGAGCCCGCGTAGGCGGTGCCGAAGGCGGTGGTGCCGATCGCGAGCTGCTGGACGGTGCCGGTCGGCATGGTGGCCTGGACCTGGACGCCGGCCGGGGCGTTCACCCGGACGGTGTCGCCGATCCGGTAGGCGGTCACCTGGCCGGAGGCGACGGCCGTGCTCCAGGCTGCCCGCCGCTGGAACTCCTGGCCGATCTCCTTCTGCGCGAGGTTCACGACCGGGGTGTTGTCGGCGTGCAGCGACCGGTAGGTCGAGAGGATCTTCTCCAGCACCGGGTAGACGATCCGGTCCTCGGACAGGTTCGACTGGTGGATGAAGTGCGGCCGGGGGTCGTTGCTCAGCACGTGGCCGAGGTCGATCCTGGCCTCCAGCGGAACGATGTACGACTGGTATCCGGTGTTGACGTCCAGCGGGGCCGGCAGGCAGGTGGAGTTGGCGTTGACCTCGCAGACGCCGCTGCCGCCGTTGGCGACGCTGGTGTAGATCCAGTTGTACTCGTCGGTCTCCTCCTTCGCCGTGGCGGCGTTGTAGAAGATGTTCATCGGGTAGCGCGGCACGGTCAGCGCGGAACCGACGGCCCGCTGGGCGGGCTCGCGGGAGGCGTCGCTGGCGGTCCACTTGACCCCGTTGGCGGCCAGCGCGGGAGCCAGGTACGGGTTGTCGCTGGTCTCCTGCGGGGCGGTCAGCAGGCCGGAGTGCTCGCCGGTGACCAGCTCGGTCTTGTCGAGCTGCAGGCCGCGGGCGGCCGCCCAGTCCAGGTTGGTCTTGATCTGGGAGTTGATGGTGGCCTGGTCGATCCAGACCGTGCTGCCCGAGGTGGTCTTGGTGCACTTCCACGGGACCACCGAGACGTCCTGGAGGCAGCCCAGGTACGGGTGGGTGTAGGTGTGGTTGATCCACCGGTAGCTGGTCTGGTCGGCGACCATCCGGTCGACCACCGGGTCGGTGGTGGTCTCGTGGTCGGACTTCCAGTCCTCGCTGCCGCCGCCGTTGAACACCATGTCCATGGTGAAGTCGTGGTCGAGCTGCCACTGCTTGGCGTACTCGGCGTCGGCGACCGTCATCCGGATCGGGTTGGCGGTCTCCGGGGTGCCGGGCGGGCAGGTGACGTCGCCGGGGGTGCACTTGAGCACCGTGTCCCAGCGGTCGTCGGCGAGGAAGACGTCGTCGACGTGGGCCGCGAAGTAGTTGCGGTCGTAGCCCAGGTGGACGCCCTGGGTTATCCAGTCGACTATGCCGCGGGCCAGCAGGCGGTACTGCTGCTGGTACTGGTTGTAGACGAAGGTGACGACCAGTTCCTTGCGGCCGGCGTGCTGGTACTCGCCGACCAGCGAGCCCTTGGCGGTGCTGTTCGGGATCGGCACCTCGACCAGCGGGGTGAAGCTGGAGCCGGCCGGCAGGGTGGCCAGCGGGGTGGCCAGGTAGCCGTAGCTCTCCGAGACAGTCGGGTCGTTGTCCTCGAACGGGACGCTGCCCTTGAGGTAGTCGAACGGTCCGCTCAGGCCGGCCGTGGTGACCTGGCCCTGGAAGCCGTCCAGGGTCCCCATGTAGCCCGGGTTGACCGCCCAGTTCAGGCCGACGTCGGGACGGGCGTAGGTGTAGGCGTCGACCTGGCGGACGCCGAACGCGGCCTCGTACGCGGCGATCGCGGTCATCTCCGCGGAGCCTGCGGCGAACGGGTTGTCGTTCGGCAGCACGATGCCCTGGTACTTGCCGCGCGGCTGCCCGTTCAGCGTGTCGCTGAGGAAGGCGGCGTCGATCACCGGGCGGTTGGCGTCGTTGAGGTCGACGAGCTTGTACGGCGTGCCCTGGCTCTTGAGCTCGGCGGCGATCGCGGCCGTGGCCGGCCCGCCGTCGCTGATCACCAGGACGGTGAGATCGATCCGGGGCGTGGCGGTGTCGGCGTGTGCGAGGGACGACTGCAGGCCTCCGGCCAGCAGAACGGCTGCCGCGCACGCGGCAACTCTCCGGGTCGCTCGACCCATGATGTCTTTCCTCCCCTGGGCAGGGCGCTCCGCTGCCGGCGTTCACCTGCCCCGTAGCTGTTCGCGGGCAGCAGGCTGCCCGGCGCCCATCCTGATGGAACTCCCGTGGCAGGAGGGGCCGAATGGGCAGGAGTGCAGCGAATCTGTTACCAACGTTCATGGTCGGGCCATGAGGGCGCTGATTGTGGCCGAAACCGCGTCGACTGCGCAAATAATGAATTAAAAATTAAAACCCGGAACCTAGCGTTACCGCTGCTCACCCATCGTGCGATCCGATGGATGAACCGGACCCTACACTGGCGGCGTTGCCCGTGACACTCTTGCACATCCTGCCGTTTTGGTGGGCAGGTTCATGCAATATCGCTCAGGGTTGTGCAACGTCACCGTCCGAATATCCAATGGAGGCCGTTGAGTGACCGAGCAGCAGACCGAAACCGCCGCAATTCCGGCCGCCCGCAGCCTGGGTCTGCTCGGTGCCGTCAACGCCCGTGACCTGGGTGGCTATCGCACGGCGGACGGGCTGGCGCTCCGGGCCGGCGTCGCCCTGCGCAGCGACGGCCTCAGCCGGCTCACCGACGAGGATCTCGGACGGCTGACCGGTCTGGGTCTGCGGCGGATCGTCGACCTGCGCAGCCCGGAAGAGGTCCGCGAGGCGGGTGCGGACCGCATCGCCGACGGTGTGGTGCTCCATCAGCTCCCGGTGTTCGCCGCCGACTTCGACATCTTCGCGACGCTGCGCGAGGCGATGGCCGACCGTGATCCGCGCAAGCAGCGCGCCCTGCTCGGGGGTGGCCGCGCGGACGCGATGATGACCGGCCTCTACCGTTGGTTCGTCACCGACCGGGTCGCGCGCGAACGGTTCGCCGGCGTGCTGCGCCTGCTGGCCGATCCGGGCGGCGCGCCGCTGCTGTTCCACTGCTCGGCCGGAAAGGACCGCACCGGCTGGACGGCGGCCGTGCTGCTGACCGCCCTCGGGGTGGAGCGGGAGACGGTGGTCGCGGACTACCTGCTCACCAACGAGCGCTCCGCCGCCGTCGTCGAGGCGGTCCTGGAGGGCTTCCGGGCCGGTGGTCTGATGCACGAGCCGGAGCTGCTGCTTCCGGTGTTCCGGGCCGAACGCCGTTACCTGGAAGCGGCCTTCGCGGAGGTCGAGGCCGGCTGGCCGGACTTCGGGGCGTTCTGGGCCGACGGCCTCGGGCTGGACGAGGCCGTGCTGGCCGGGCTGCGGGCCAATCTGCTGGCACCCTGAGGCAGCCCCCGGAGCGGTTCCGGGGCGGGCCCGGGGCCGGCCGTGCTCAGCCCTCGGCGGTCAGGCCCTCGCGCAGCTGGGTGAGGGTCCTGGTCAGCAGCCGCGAGACGTGCATCTGCGAGATGCCGATCTCCTCGCCGATCTGCGACTGGGTCAGGTTGCCGAAGAACCGCAGCATGATGATCCGGCGCTCGCGCGGCGGCAGCTTGGCCAGCAGCGGCTTGAGCGACTCCCGGTACTCCACGCCCTCCAGCGCGAGGTCCTCGTAACCGAGCCGCTCGGCCAGCGGGCCCTCGCCGTCCTCCTCGCTCGGGCTGGAGTCCAGCGAGCTGGCGGTGTAGGCGTTGCCGACCGCCAGGCCCTCCACCACGTCCTCCTCGCTGACGCCGAGGCAGGCGGCCAGCTCGGCCACGGTGGGGGAGCGGTCGAGGCGCTGGGAGAGCTCGTCGCCGGCCTTGGTCAGCGCCAGCCGCAGCTCCTGGAGCCGCCGGGGCACCCGCACCGACCAGCTGGTGTCCCGGAAGAAGCGCTTGATCTCGCCGACCACCGTCGGCATCGCGAAGGTCGGGAACTCGACCCCGCGCTCCGGGTCGAACCGGTCGATCGCCTTGATCAGCCCGATGGTGCCGACCTGGACGATGTCCTCCATCGGCTCGTTGCGGCTGCGGAAGCGCGCCGAGGCGTAGCGGACCAGCGGCAGGTTGAGCTCGATGAGGGTGTCGCGGACGTAGGTGTGCTCGGCGCTGCCCGGTTCGAGGGCGGCCAGCCGCCCGAACAGGGAGCGGGAGAGCGTCCGGGTGTCGAGCCCGGCGTCCGGCGCGGTCGCGGCACGCTGGAGCGGGATCTCCGCGGCGCCGACCGGTGCAGCGTGGATCTCCGCAGTGCCCACATCTGAGGACATGCACCCACCCCCTCGTGACTGACGATCCAACGGGCGCCGTCGTCGGAACGTTCCCGCGCTCGCGTCCGGCCCCCTCCCACCCTCCATACCGGCTCACGCTCCCCGGCAAACCCGAGGGTCGCAAGATGTCACGCGCCGGTGACGCGGCGCTGTCGGGCCGTAACGGTGCCGGCGCTCACTCCTCCCAGGAGTTCCCGGTCCGCAGCCTGGTCAGGATCCGCGACAGCAGCCGCGAGACGTGCATCTGGGACATCCCCAGCTCGGTGCTGATCTGCGACTGCGTCAGGTTGGCGAAGAACCGCAGCATGACGATCCGCCGCTCCCGCTCGGGCAGCTGCACCAGCAGGTGGCGGACCATGTCCCGGTGCTCGACCTCGGCCAGCGCGGAGTCCTCGTAGCCGAGCCGGTCGAGCAGCGCCAGCCCGCCCTCGTGCTCCTGGGCCGCCTCCAGCGAGGCCGCGTTGTACGCCCGCCCGGCGTCCAGGCAGGCCCGGACGTCCTCCTCGGGGATGCGCAGGCTGGCCGCGATCTCCGGCACCTTGGGGGCCCGGCCGTGCACCACGGTCAGCTCCTCCATCGCGCCGCTGACCTGCACCCAGAGCTCCTGGAGCCTTCGCGGGACGTGCATGGTGCGGACGTTGTCCCGGAAGTAGCGCTTGATCTCGCCGAGGATGGTCGGCAGCGCGTAGGTGGGGAACTGCACGCCGCGGCCGGGGTCGAACCGGTCGATGGCGTTGATCAGACCGATGGTGCCGACCTGGACGACGTCCTCCATCGGCTCGCTGCGGCTGCGGAAGCGGGTGGCGGCGTACCGCACGAGGGGGATGTTCACCTCGATCAGCGCGGCCCGGATCCGCTCGCGCTCGGGGGCGTCGGGGGGCAGCTCGGTGAGCCGCTCGAAGAGCACCCGGGTGAGGGTGCGGACGTCGACGGCGGGGCGGCCGCCGGGACCGCGCAGGCGGTCCGGGCGCAGCTCGCCGGCCGGGCTGATCACGGCGGCCAGCACCTCGTCGTCCGGTGCGCTCCCTGGTGTCCGCACGGACACGTCACCCCTCCCAAAGCCGACAACGGTGGGACCTGCGGACCGGGTGTCGCGTCTCGTTCACCACCTCACCATGTCCGGCAAAACCGGTCATAGCATCACAAGGCGGGCATGTGTCGGGCAAGTACCGAGCGGAGGTGTGTTGGTGCGCCGTCCGGGCCGGGGGCCGGGGCGGCGGTGCGGCGCGCAGGCCGTTCCGGGACAGAGCGAGGCGCCCCGCCCGGAAGTCGGACGGGGCGCCGCGGGCCGTCCGGGGGACGCGCCGGGCCGGCCGGTCGCGCCGCGCGGACGGGCCGCCGGGCTCAGACCTCGATGTCGGCGATCACCCAGGTGGCGAATGCGCGCCACTGCGCCGCCGCGGCCTGGTGGGCCGGGTGGGTGAGGTACGCCTGGAGGGCCTCGCGGTCCTCGACCAGGCTGTTGATGGCGTAGTCGTGGGCGATGTCGCGGTCGGTGGTGTTCCAGCCGCACTCCCACTCGCGCAGTTCGGGGATGACCGGGCCGAGCTCGGCGAAGGCCTTGGCGCCGGCGAGCGCGCGCTCGTCGTCCTTGCTGACGCCTTCGTTGAGCTTGAACAGGACCAGGTGGCGGATCACGGTGCCGCTCCTCGCGGACGGGGTCGGATGTCGGGCCCACCGTAGCCGGTGGGGTCCGGGCTACTTCACCAGGCCGGTCATGAAGGTGCCGATCGCCTTGGCGGCGTTCGAGATGCCTTCGAACCCCAACTGGACCAGCTCGGCCGCGCGGGCGGGCGAGGTGATGATCGTGTAGAGCACGAAGATGAGCAGGAGGACCATTCCGATCTTCTTCGCCTGCGCCATCCGGTGACCTTCCTCCCTGCTGTGGGCCGCCGTCGTTCGGTCCCCGATCGGCCCGGTGCAACGGGCAGCTTATCCACCCGGACGGCCTATCAAGTGTGCGACGCGTTCACCTGCCGGGACGAAGGTCCCCGGGACAGGGGCCTTTCTCCGGGTGCCCGGGCCGCCCGCGGGCGGCAGGATGGTTGATGTACCGAGGATCTGGCAGGAATCCCCGGTACGTGGATCCGGAGTTCCCCGCTGTGGGACCGGGCGCCGCGGCTTCCCCCCCGACGCGGCCCCGGTTGTGGGACTCCGCCGGGGGAGCGGTCAGTCCCCCCGAACCGCTCCCCCTCTTCCAGGCTCCGTACTCGACAGGCGTTGGTGGTCATCGGCCGACGGGTACGGAGCCCTTTCCGCGCCCGAGGGTGCGCGGGAACGCCGAGGGCCCGTCCGGTTCACCGGACGGGCCCTCGGGCTTTCTGGCGGTAGCGGTGGGATTCGAACCCACGGTGGAGTTGCCCCCACACACGCTTTCGAGGCGTGCTCCTTTGGCCGCTCGGACACGCTACCGAGGGGAACTCTACCGGACGGGTGGCGCGGGAACGAAATCCGTTCCCGGGGCGGGATCAGCGGTGGGTGTCGAAGAAGGCGCGCAGCTGCTCGCCGCACTCGTCGGCCAGGACGCCCCAGACCACCTCGGGGCGGTGGTTGAGCCGGCGGTCGCGCATCACGTCGAAGAGCGAGCCGGCCGCGCCGGCCTTCTCGTCGAGGGCGCCGTAGACCACGCGGTCGATCCGGGACAGCACGATCGCGCCCGCGCACATGGTGCAGGGCTCCAGGGTGACGACCAGCGTGCACCCGCTCAGCCGCCACGCCCCGAGCTCGGCCGCCGCCTCGCGGATGGCGACCACCTCGGCGTGGGCGGTCGGGTCGCCGACGGCCTCGCGCTCGTTGTGGCCGCGGCCGAGGACCTCGCCGTCCGGACCGAGGACGAGCGCCCCGACCGGGACGTCCCCGGTGGCCGGCGCCAGGGCGGCCTCGGCGATGGCGAGGCGCATCGGCGCCGCCCAGCGGTCGCGGACCGGATCGGGGCGGACGGGGGCGGGCAGCGGGGGAATCGGGCGGGCGGACTGCATGGCATCCAGTGTCGGGCATGGCGGAGGTCCGGCCGTCCGGGTGACGGACACGGAGCGTTACCGCACGGCCTCCAGGACCTCACCACAGCCGAGCGCCTCGGCGATCTCCTCCAGCGCGTCGCCGGGCACGGCGCCCTCGCCGCTGAGGGCGATCAGCTCGTCGGCGGCGAGGCCGAACTCGGTCAGCAGGTGGGCGTCGCCGAGCGGGCCGACCGGGACGCCGCCGCGCCCGTCGCCGTCCTCGTCGTCCTCCTGCTCCTCGGCCTGCGCGTCGTCCTCCAGCTCGGCGACCAGGTTGTCCAGGTCGCCGAACTCGCTCTCGCCGGCCTGGTCCACCAGCTCGTCGGTGAGGACGGAGCCGTAGGAGCTGCGGGCGGCGGCGGCGCCGTCCGACACGAAGATCCGCGGATCCTCCTCGCCGTCCACGCGGACGATGGCGAACCAGGCGTCCTCCTGTTCGATGAAGACCAGGACGCTGTCGTCGTCCTGGGTCGCCTCGCGGGCCAGGTCGGCCAGGTCGGCGAGGGTTTCGACGTCGTCGAGCTCCGTCTCGCTCACATCCCACCCGTCCTCGGTGCGAGCAAGCACTGCAGCGAAGTACGCCACCAGGGACACTCCCAAGATCTCGGTCTCGGCTGTCGGCGCTCGCGGGCGACGCGGTACTGGCCGCCCCCGCGCCAGAGGCGGTCCGCTGTTCGGACCGTCCCATCGGAATCGTGACAGAAAGCAAGGCTCCGCGGGGGGTGTTCTGCAGCGCGTCTTTGCAGGTCGTGTCGGAAGGGCTGGCCGCCGGACGGTCAACGGCGGCCGGGTGGCAGCGGGAGTGTGGAGAAGCCGTGGAGGGCTTGTCAGAACCGGAAGGTTCGCATCCGCATCGCCTCGCGCATCCGGCGCTCCTTGGTCCGGCGCGGCTGCACCCGCTCGCGCAGTTCGCGGGCCTCGGTGAGCTCGCGCAGGAAGACGGCGCGGCGCCTGCGGCGCTCCGCCTCGGTCTCCGGCCGGTCCGGGGGCGGGCCCGAGCGGCCACCCGACGGGGCGGGGGCCCCGTCCGCCGAGCCGTCCCCGGGGTTCGGGTTGCTCGTCATAGGACCTGACTTTCCCAGATCGGCCGGGTTGATACCACAGGAGGCCGATCCGTCCGGACATTCTCGCCGGGTCACGGCGCGTCACGGTCCGGCCCGCGTCCGCCCGGGTCGCCGCGCGGCCCGGCCTGGCACGGCGTGTCGTACGGGCGTCCGGACCCGGGCTAACCTCGATGCATGCGGATCCACGTCGTCGACCACCCCCTGGTCGCCCACAAGCTCTCCACCCTGCGCGACGAGCGCACCGACTCGCCGACCTTCCGTCGCCTGACCGACGAGCTGGTGACCCTCCTCGCGTACGAGGCCACCCGGGACGTCCGCACCGACGAGGTGGAGATCACCACCCCGGTGGCCGTGACCACCGGCACCCGGCTGTCCTACCCGCGCCCGCTGGTGGTGCCGATCCTGCGGGCCGGCCTCGGCATGCTGGACGGCATGACCCGGCTGCTGCCGACCGCCGAGGTCGGTTTCCTGGGCATGGTGCGCAACGAGGAGACCCTGGAGGCCTCCACCTACGCCACCCGGATGCCGGACGACCTGTCCGGCCGCCAGGTGTACGTGCTCGACCCGATGCTGGCCACCGGCGGCACGCTGGTCGCGGCGATCCGGATGCTGATCGAGCGCGGCGCCACCGACGTCACCGCCGTGGTGCTGCTGGCCGCGCCCGAGGGCGTCGCGGTGATGGAGCGCGAGCTGGCCGGCCTGCCGGTCACCGTGGTCACCGCCGCCGTCGACGAGCGGCTGAACGAGAACGGCTACATCGTCCCGGGCCTCGGCGACGCGGGCGACCGGCTGTACGGCACGGCGGGCTGAGGCCCGTCCCGGCCCCGGGCCCCGGCCCCCGGTACGAGAAAGCCCCCCGGCGCGCCGCCGGGGGGCTTCGTCGTCGTGCGGGGCCGGTCAGCAGGCGCCGGTGGTGCTCGGCGCCGGGACCGGCTTGGTGGCCAGGGCGAGCGCGGCGGCGGCCTGGGTCTCGTCCAGCAGCGCGTTGTAGCTGTCGCCGATGACGAAGTCCACGGTGGCGTCGGTCCGGGCGTCGGCGGTGCTGGTCGCGCCCGCGATCACCGAGCCGACCAGGGTGGACGCCCCGGCGCCCGCCGGGCCGGCGATCACCTGGGCGGTGCCGGGCACCTTCTTGTCCAGCTCCGCCGGGGCGTTGCCGACCTTGCCGATGGTGAAGCCGCGCTTCTTCAGCTCCTCCGCGGTGCGGGCGGCCAGGCCGGCCTTGGCGGTGGCGTTGTAGACGTTCACGGTGACCGCGGCCGGCTGCGGGACGGCGTTCGGGTCGATCGGGGCGGCGGCCGAGCCGGGCACGGTCGGTGTCGCCTCCGGGGCCGGGGCGGCCAGCGGCTTGCCGGACGGGGTGGCGCAGGCCTGGGCGGAGGCGTTCTTGCCCTTGCCGCTGAAGATGTCCCAGAGCTGGACGCCGCCGAGCCCGATCAGCGCCAGCGCGAGCACCGCGGCGATCAGCGCGAACACCTTGCGGCTCTTCTTCGGCGGGCGGCCCAGCCGTGGATAGGAGTTGCCGGTGATCCGGTACTGCTTCCCCTTCAGGCCTTGGGGAGTCAACATGCTCACGGTTTGTCTCCCCCTCGTGCCGGGGCGGGGATCGGGTGACGGTGGGCCGGGCGCGGTGCCAGGCGGACGCGGTGTCACGCGCACGCCGTCGTGGCCGTAGTCAGCAGATTAGTGCCGTACAGCGGTGAAGGTACTAAACGATCATCATCAGGAGTACGCCGGTACCCGAATGGCGGCACCGCGACCGCACCCGGGTACGAACGGACCGCCCTGCCGGGCTGGCCGGAGGGCGGTCCGCACGCGTACGGGGCCGGTCGGCCGGCCCCCGGGTCATTCCATTTCGAGGACGCGGGCGTGCAGCACCTGGCGCTGCTGGAGCGCGGCGCGGACCGCCCGGTGCAGTCCGTCCTCCAGGTACAGGTCACCGTGCCACTTCACGACGTGCGCGAAGAGGTCCCCGTAGAAGGTGGAGTCCTCCGCCAGGAGGGTTTCCAGATCCAGTTGTCCCTTGGTGGTCACCAGCTGGTCGAGTCGCACCGGGCGCGGGGCGACGTCCGCCCACTGGCGGGTGCTGGTACGGCCGTGATCCGGGTACGGCCGCCCATTGCCGATGCGCTTGAAGATCACACGGAAAGCCTACCGTTTGGGCGGCGGATGGCGCAGCAGCCGCGACGCCGCCACGCGCACGGGTACGGGCTGCGGGCGGGGGATTGCGGCTGTTTCATGGGAAATGTCGTGTAGGTCCCGCGGCTGCCGTCCGCTCGCCCGGTCCGCCGTCCCGCTCTGGAGGGTGTCCGATGTCCGCTGCCGTTCCGTCCGCCGTCCGGGAGATCGCCGACGGGTACGCCTTCACCGGGCCCGCGCTGGACCTCGGCGCCGTGCTGCTGGACGGCACCGCGTACGCCGGGGCGCCGGTGCGGGTGCCGCTCGGGGTGCTCAACCGGCACGGGCTGGTGGCGGGCGCCACCGGCACCGGGAAGACCAAGACCCTCCAGCTGATCGCCGAACAGCTCTCCGCCCAGGGCGTGCCGGTGTTCCTGGCCGACATCAAGGGCGACGTCTCCGGGGTGGCCGCGCCCGGCGAGCCGGGGGAGCGGACCGCCGCCCGGGCCGCCGAGGTCGGCCAGGACTGGCAGGCCCGGGGCTGCCCCGCCGAGTTCTTCGCGCTCGGCGGCCAGGGCACCGGCATCCCGCTGCGGGCGACGGTGACCAGCTTCGGGCCGCTGCTGCTGGCCAAGGTGCTGGACCTGAACGAGACCCAGGAGTCCTCGCTCGGCCTGGTCTTCCACTACGCCGACCGGCAGGGCCTGGAGCTCTACGACCTCAAGGACCTCACGGCGGTCATCACCTTCCTCGCCTCGCCCGAGGGCAAGGAGGAGCTGAAGGGCATCGGCGGGCTCTCCGCCGCCACCGCTGGGGTGATCCTGCGCTCGCTCACCCTGCTGGAGAACGAGGGCGCCGGGGCGTTCTTCGGCGAGCCGGAGTTCGACACCGCCGAGCTGCTGCGGCGCACGGAGGACGGCCGGGGCGTGGTCTCGGTGCTGGAGCTGCCCGCGGTGCAGGACCGGCCGCGGCTCTTCTCGACCTTCCTGATGTGGCTGCTCGCCGACATCTACCAGGAGCTGCCCGAGGTCGGCGACCTCGACCGGCCCAAGCTGGTCTTCTTCTTCGACGAGGCGCACCTGCTGTTCAAGGGCGCCTCCAAGGCCTTCCTGGAGGCGATCACCCAGACGGTGCGGCTGATCCGCTCGAAGGGGGTGGGGATCTTCTTCGTCACCCAGACGCCGAAGGACGTGCCGGGGGACGTGCTGGCGCAGCTGGGCAACCGGGTGCAGCACGCGCTGCGGGCGTTCACCCCGGACGACGCCAAGGCGCTG
Organism: Kitasatospora sp. NPDC001527; assembly: GCF_040298605.1. Taxonomy (NCBI): domain Bacteria; kingdom Bacillati; phylum Actinomycetota; class Actinomycetes; order Kitasatosporales; family Streptomycetaceae; genus Kitasatospora; species Kitasatospora sp. NPDC001527. The sequence goes on from NZ_JBEPAM010000001.1 coordinate 45,111, forward strand.
AAGGCGACCGTCTCGACCTTCCCGAAGTCGCCCGTGTACGACCTGGGGGAGGTGCTGACCTCGCTGGGCACGGGCGAGGCGGTGGTCACGGTGCTGTCCGAGAAGGGCGCGCCGACGCCGGTCGCGGCGACCAGGCTGCGGGCGCCGCAGTCGCTGATGGGCCCGCTGGAGCCGGCGGCGCTGCGGGCGGCGGTGGACGGGTCGGCGCTGGTGGGCGCGTACCGGGACGCGGTCGACCGGGAGTCGGCGTACGAGAAGCTGGCGGCGCGGGCCGCCCGGCCGCAGGCGGAGCCGGTGCCGTCCGGTGAGCCGCGGCGGGAGCCGGAGGGGCGGCGGGAGAAGGAGGACGCCGGGCTGCTCGGGTCGCTGCTGAGCAACCCGGCGCTGAAGTCCTTCGCCCGCTCCGCCGGGACGCAGCTCGGGCGGGAGATCTCCCGGAGCCTGTTCGGGACGTCCCGGCGGCGCAGGTGAGCGAAGGGCCCTACGCGGATCAGACGCTGTCGGTGAGCCAGACCCGCCCGGCCGAGATCGGGCGCTCGGCGACGGTGCGCGGCACGGTGGTGTTCAGGCTCCAGCGGTAGCCGGCGAAGAGCTTGGTGTCGGCGTCCGCGTAGAACACCATGTGGCCGTAGCCGACGCCGTCGTGCTCCTTCCAGGTGGAGCCGCCGGTGCCCGGGACCTCCTCGATCCGGGAGTCCGGGAAGGCCCGGTAGAGCTCGGTGGCGGTGCCACCGAGCGCCGGGTTGCCGTGCGGGTCGCTGGTGCAGTCGATGACCTCGAAGACGTACGGCACGACCGGGCGGCCGATCTTGGCGTCCACCACCGCGTCGGACCAGGTGCCCTTGCGCTCCCGGATCATGACGACGTGCCCGGTGTACGGCTTGGTGTCGTCCTCGTCCGGGTGGTAGTCGAGGGCCACCAGGTCGCCGGGGCGCAGGTTCACCGGCTTGGTGACGCGGGTGAAGTGCGGGAGCGAGGCCGTGTCCAGGAAGGCCTGCTGGTACTTCTCGGCCGTCGGGTACGGGTTGGTGTTGGCCGGGTCCTTGATGAAGTACTGCTGGAAGTACTCCCGGGTCGCCCAGCCGTAGCTGTAGTCGCCCCAGGGCATCGGGGTGCCGGCGGGCACGGTGGGCGCGGTGCCGTAGGCGCGCTGGAGCGCCAGGGTGACGAACGAGGAGCACTGGGAGAGGTTGGAGAACTCCTCCGGGTGCCCCGGGGCGCCCCAGCGGACGCTGGTGGGGACGTCGTCGAACACGCCGGCCCGCTTGTAGCGGTTGGCGAGGTGCTCCCAGGGGCGCAGGCGCAGGTTGTCGATCAGGGCCTCGGCCTCGATCTGGTGCGGCAGCTTGGGGGCGTACGGGGCGGCGGCCGGGATGGTGGCGGCGGAGGCCTCACCGGCTCCCGTGACGGTGGCCAGGGCGGCGGCGCCGGCGGTTCCGGCGGCGCCGGCGAGCAGGCCGCGGCGGGTGATCCGTGGTGTGGACATGGAGTGCTCCCCCTCGTCGGATGATCACGACTGAGGGGGAGCTTAGGGGCCACGTGTTGGCATGGTCAGGATCATTTCGCGCAGCTGATCGATCGGATCCGGCCAAATGGCCAACCGGGTTCGACCGGGTTCGAGCGGGCGGGGAGCGGTGCTCAGCCGAGCGCGGCCCCGATCCGGTCGAGGGAGGAGAGGCGCATGAGGCCGTAGTTGTAGAACTCCACCTCCGGCACGCCCAGTCCGCGCAGCACGGCGATCTTCGCCGCGAGGTTCGCCGGGCCGTCGCAGTCCGACGCCATCGGACGCAGGATCACCGCCATGTCCTGCGGGCGCACCCCGTGCAGGGCGAAGGCGGCGACCTTCTCGCGGACCTCCTCCGGGGTGCGCGCGTAGCCGAGCGTCTCGATCTGGTGGGCGGCCTTCGCCAGCCCCGGCAGGTCGATCCCGGACAGCCAGCCGGTGCCGGGCCCGCCGCCGTCCATGAAGGTCAGCCGCATGCCGTGACGGGCCGCCTCCTCGGCCAGCTCGGCGGCCAGCGAGGTCACCGTGACCGCCGAGGCGTCCACGTAGGCGGCGACGGCGCCGTCCGCCAGTTCGTCCAGCGCGGCCGGCTCGGCGGCGGCCGCGTCGTCGGCCAGCCGGCGGCGCAGCTCGGTGCGGACCGCCGCGGCCACCTCGTCGGCCGGCACGCCCGCGCGGGTGGCCGCCGCCCGGCAGTGCGGGCAGAAGCAGAGGCCGAGCAGCGCCTCGGCGGCCGGGCCCAGCTCCTCGAAGTAGCGCTCGTGGTGGTAGCCGTGGCGCAGCCCGTGGAAGTGCAGCGACTCCGCCCGGATCGCGTCCACCCCGTACCGGGCCAGCTCCGCCACCAGGGTCCGGGCGTACTCCCGGACCTCCGGGTGGGCCGGGCACAGCTCGGTGAGGTGGCGGTCGCCGAAGGCGTTGGCGGGCGCGCAGTCCGGGTGCTCGAAGCCGAGCCGGTCGTTGTGGCAGAACACCGTCCAGGCGTGCAGCTTCAGACCGCGCCGGCGGGCCTCCTCGGCGGCCTCGGCGAACGGGTCGCGCTCGCCGATCGCGGTGGACGGCACGGGCCGCAGCCGCCGTCCCTCCCAGCGGGCCGGGTCGGGGCGGAAGTAGGCGGCGCCCGGCTCCAGGTAGCGGATCACCCGGTGCGGGTTGTGCGGGAAGACGTCGCGGGCCTCGTGGTAGACGGAGGCGAGGGTGACGCCGCCGACCCCGGCCCGGTCGGTGAGGTTGCCGAAGAAGGTGCCGGCGCCCTCGTCGAGGAGGTCGGTGGCGAAGGCGAGGACGGACGACTCCACGGTGCGGCTCCGGAGCAGGGGGCGGGTGCCCGCCCACGCTAACCCCGGGGGCGGGAATGGTCTATACCTGGCGGAGGTGCCGGGCTCAGATGCCCAGGTCGTCGAGTTCCTTGAGCAGCGCGGCGCCCGGGCTCGCCGGGGACTCGGCCGTCCCCGGGGTGCTCTTCGGGGTCCGGTCGCCCCGGTCGCCCCGGTCGCCCCGGTCGCCCCGGTCGTCCCGGTCGTCCCGGCTGCGCCGGTCGCGCAGCAGCCAGGCGCCGGCCAGGCCGCCGACCAGCCCGCCCAGGTGTCCCAGCCAGCTGACGCCCTGCGCGCTCGGCAGCACGCCGAGCAGCAGGTACGAGTACACGGCGGCGACGACCACGCCGATCGCGGTGTCCACCAGGTTGCGGTCGAAGACCCCGCGCAGCACCACGTAGCCGAAGTACCCGTAGACCACCCCGCTGGCGCCCGCCGTCACGGCGTCGGGCCGCTCGAAGAGCCAGACCGTCAGACCGCTGGACACCACGATCAGCAGCGTCGCCAGCAGGAACCGCTTCATGCCCCGGTAGGCGGCCAGGAAGCCGAACGCGAACAGCGGCCAGGAGTTGGCCTGGATGTGGTCCCAACCGAAGTGCAGCAGCGTACTGGTGAGGATGTCCGGCAGCTCGCCCAGCTGTCCGGAGCTGATCCCGTACTCGTAGGAGAGCCGGTAGTCGTCGAGCCAGTTCGCCACCTGGACGGCCCAGATGACGGCCAGGGCGCCGAGCATCGTGAACAGCGCGGCGCGGGAATCGCGGAGCAGACGGGCGAATCGCGGGGACATGACCCGACTGTAGGGCCGGAGCGGCCGGTTGGTCACCCCACTAAGGTGAACCCCGTCCGACCATGTCCGACGGCCCTGACCCGGGCCGGGGCAACCCCTTCCCACCGTGCCGAGAGGTGACCCTCCATGAGTGTGCGTCCGCCGCTGCCGTACGAGTTCCTGCCGCAGGTGCCGTCCTTCCCGCTGACCAGTGAGGACATCACCGACGGCGGGAAGCTGGCCGAGGAGTTCATCCACGGCGGGGGCAACCTCTCGCCGCAGCTGGCCTGGTCCGGCCTGCCGGAGGGCACCCGCTCGATCGCCGTCACCTGCTACGACCCGGACGCCCCGACCGGCTCGGGCTGGTGGCACTGGCTCGCCCTCAACCTGCCGGCCGACACCACCGGCCTGGCGCGCGGCGCCGGCGCCTCCGACGCCGACCTGCCGGGCGAGCGGTCCTTCCACGGCCGCAACGACTTCCCGGGCAACAAGTACGACGGCGCCGCCCCGCCGCCCGGGCCGGCCCACCGCTACGCCTTCGCCGTCCACGCCCTGGACGTGGACGCGCTGGACGTCGACGCCGACACCCCGCCGGCCCAGGTCGGCTTCAACATCACCTTCCACACCCTGGCCCGCGCCGTGGTCACCGCCGAGTACGGCGTCTGAGAGCCCTGACGTTCCGCTGCCGTCCGTGGTGCCACGGGCGGCAGCGTCGTCGTTTCGGGCCGCTCGCCAGGGCCGTTCGCTCAGGCCGTTCGCCCGGCCCGTTCGCTCAGGCCGTTCGCTCAGGCCGGGCCGGCGGCGCGGGTGGCGCGGGCGGCGAGGGCGCGGAGGTGGGCGCGCATCTCGGGAGGCGAGTGCACCTCGACCTCGCAGCCGAGCATGAGCAGGCGCACGGCCAGCCATTCGAGGGAGTCGGTGTGCGAGCGGAGGCGGCAGCTGTGCTCGTCGACCGGCTCGATCTCGTCGGCGTCGCCGTGGCCGCCCAGCCGGTGGCGGGCCTCGTCGGCCGGCAGCTGGAGGGTGGCGTCCAGGGTGGGGGTGGGGGACTGCCGGCGGAGCTTGCTCGCGACGTACGCGGCGGCGTCCTCGGCGGGCAGCGGGCGGGGGGTGAAGCGGGCGCCGGTGGCGAAGGGCTCGCTGATCCGGTCCACCCGGAACAGCCGCCAGTCGTCCCGGTCGAGGTCGAAGCCGACCAGGTACCAGCGGCGGCCGGCCGAGACCAGGCGGTCCGGCTCGACCTGGCGCCGGGTGCGGGCGCCGTCGCCGGCCCGGTACCCGAAGCGCAGGCGCTCGTGGTTGGCGACCGCGCCCGCCAGCACCGTGAGGTCCTCCGGGTCGACGGTCGGACCGTCCCCGCCCAGCAGCGGGAGGGTGGCCCGGTCGAGGGTGGCGACCCGGTGGCGCAGCCGGGCGGGCAGCACCTGGAGCAGCTTGCCGAGGGCGCGCACCGAGGCCTCCTCGATGCCGACCACGGCGTGCCCGGCGGCCGCCCGCAGGCCGACCGCGATGGCCACGGCCTCCTCGTCGTCGAGCAGCAGCGGCGGCATCGCGGTGCCCGCGACCAGCCGGTAGCCGCCGACCGGTCCCATGGTGGCCTCGACCGGGTAGCCGAGGTCGCGGAGCCGGTCGATGTCGCGGCGGATGGTGCGCGGGCTGACCTGGAGCCGTTCGGCGAGCTCGCTGCCGGGCCACTCGCGCGGGGTCTGGAGGAGGGAGAGCAGGCTGAGGAGTCGTGCCGGGGTGTCCGTCATGGGAACCAGCCTGCCGGAAGTGGCGGTCAGGATCTGACCTAGATGCCCCCTAGTTTCGTCGGCGTGCTGAGGAAGAACGGCGACGAGGAGCGCGTGGTGGGCAAGGTGGCGGAGCGGGTGCCGGAGCGGGTGCCGGAGCGGGTGCCGGAGCGGGCGGCAGACCCGGTGGCGGAACCGGTGTCGGACCGGCGGAGGTGGATCGCGCTGGCGATCGTGATGACGGCTTCGTTCATGGACCTGGTGGACGTCACGATCGTGAACATCGCGATCCCGAGCATCCAGGAGTCCACGGGCGCGTCGTTCTCCGCCGTGCAGTGGGTGACCGGCGGGTACGCGCTGGCCTTCGCGATCGGCCTGATCACCGGTGGCCGGTTGGGTGACATCTACGGCCGGAAGCGGCTGTTCCTGATCGGAATAGCCGGCTTCACGATCGCTTCGGCGCTGTGCGGGTTCGCGGGCGGCTCCGAGATGCTGGTCGCGATGCGGATCCTGCAGGGCGGGACGGCGGCGCTGATGGTGCCGCAGGTGCTGTCGATCGTGCACGCGACCTTCCCTGCGGAGGAGCGCGGCAAGGTGTTCGGCCTGTTCGGCGCGGTGGTCGGGCTCGGCGCGGTCAGTGGTCCGCTGATCGGCGCGGTGCTGACCGAGTGGGACGTGTTCGGCCTCGGCTGGCGTCCGATCTTCCTGATCAACCTGCCGGTCGGCGTCGCCGGCCTGCTGCTCGGCCGGGTCTTCATCGGCGAGTCCAGGGCCGAGCGGGCGCTGAAGCTGGACCTGCCGGGCGTGCTGCTGGCCAGCGCCGGACTGCTGATGCTGATCTACCCGCTGACCCACGGCCGGGAGGCCGGCTGGCCGCTCTGGGGCCACCTGGTGATGGCCGGCAGCCTGCCCGTGTTCGCGCTGTTCGTCGCCTACGAGCGGGTGAAGACCCGGCGGGACGGCTCGCCGCTGGTGGAGCTGTCGCTGTTCCGGGTGAAGTCGTTCGCGGCGGGCATCGGCGTCCAGCTGACCTTCGGCATCGTCTCCGGGATCTTCTTCCTGGTCTGGACCCTCTACATGCAGCTCGGCCTCGGCTGGAGCCCGCTGAAGGCCGGCGCGACCGGCATCCCGTTCTCGATCGCCGTCTCGGCGGCGGCCGGTGTCTCCGTGCAGCAGCTCGTCCCCCGGTTCGGGCGCAAGGTGCTCCAGACGGGTGCGCTGGTGATGGCGGCCGGTGTGCTCGTCTACATCGGCGAGGCGCACCGGTACGGCACCGGCATCGCGCCCTGGCAGATGGCGCTGCCGCTGGTGGTGATGGGCCTCGGGATGGGCCTGATCGTCGCGCCGATCACGGACGCGGTGCTGGCGGAGGTCCCGCGGGAGCACGCCGGCTCGGCGTCCGGGCTGATCAACACGGTGAACCAGGTGGGCCTGGCGCTCGGCCTGGGGCTGGTGTCGGTGGCGTTCTTCGACGCGGTGCCGGCCGGGACGGTGGCCGGGGAGCCGTTCGTCGGGGCGTTCCGGCACGCGATGTGGTGGGTGCTCGGGGTGCTGGGCGTGGTGTTCCTGCTGATGTTCGCGCTGCCCGGGCGGCGGAAGGCGGCGGTCGCCGGGGCCGGGGGCGTGGCCGAGGAGGCCGAGCGGGAGCCGGTGCTGGTGTAGCCGCCCAGGGTGCTCCCGGGCACATGGGCGGATGGGCACGGGCCCCGGTCGCGCGGCGTGCGCGGCCGGGGCCCGTGTGCGCACACTGGAGGGCCATGGACCGTACGCCGGTGGACTCCTCGGCGCTGCGCTCGGTCGGGTACGACGCGGCGCGGCGCGTCCTGGAGCTGGAGTTCACGGGTGGGGGCGTCTACGCGTACCTGGCCGTGCCGCGGCGGGTGCACCGCGGGCTGATGGCGACGGAGAGCCTCGGGCGGTACTTCGTCCGGGAGATCCGCGACCGGTACGACTGGCGGCGGCTGCGGTGAGGGAGCGGGGCGGAGCGCCTCAGGCCGTCGCGAGGCGGTAGCTGCTGCCGTCCTTGGCGCGGGTGAGGCGGTGCCCCTCGACGAGGGAGCGGCGCAGGGCCGGGAAGTCGTCGTGGACCGTCCGCAGCGCGTCGTTGACCTCGCCCTCGGTGTAGGAGCGGTCGGGCTCGAAGAGCGTCCGGGCGAGGTGGTCGAGCAACTGCTCGCGGCGGGCGGCGCGGCGGGGCACGGCGATCAGCCGGCCGTCGGGGGCGAACAGCGCGGACACGGCGGGGGCGGCGGGGGCGGTCATGCTCCGAGCGTCGCGCGCGGGGCGGGCGCCCGGCAACGGGTTTTCGGTGCCGGACGCCCGCCGGCCCCGCGGGGCGTCGGGTGGGGCGTCAGGCGGGGCGGCGGGCCTTGCGGCGGCGCAGCGCGACGGTGGTGGCGCCGCCGGCGACCAGCAGGGCCGAGGCCGCGCCGACGAGCACCGCGGTGCGGTCGTTCGTCCCGGTCTCGGCGAGGGCGGCGCCGCCTTCCGCGGGTGCCTGGGCGCCGTTGGCCTTCATGGTGTCCTCGATCCAGTTCGCGTAGGCGGGGGCGCTGGTGTACAGCCCCGGCCCCTCCGAGCACGGCACCTTCGGGGCGCCGGGCCCCGAGGTGACCCCGACCAGCTCCCACTGGTCGCCCCGGCCCTTCTGGAGCTGCGGGCCGCCGGAGTCGCCGAAGCACGCCATGGCCCTGGGCTTGGTGGTGATCGTGCACAGCCTGGTCGGGTCCGCCCAGCCGGGCGCGCACTCGGACTCGGCGCCCAGGCGGGTGTCCAGCTCGCGGAGCCGCTCCGAGAAGGTGAACGCGCCGTCGACGGTGCTGCCGAAGCCGAGCAGCCGGGTCGTGGTGCCGGGCCGCCCCGCCTCCTGCGCGATCCTGATGGGCTGCTCGGTGACCGGCCGGTCGAGGCGGACCAGTGCGATGTCGTCCTTGTTGGCGCCCTTGCCCTCGCCGTTGACGTAGCCGGGGTGGACGAAGGTCCGGTCGATCCCGCGGACGGTGCCCCCGGTCTTGCGCCGGTCGCCGCCGACCCGGACGGTGCCCTCCAGTTCGAGGCCCTCGCCGGTGACGCAGTGCGCCGCGGTCAGGACCCACTGACGGTCGATCAGGGACGCGCCGCAGTTGCCGTCGACCAGACCGAGGGTGGGGGCCGACTCCGGGATCACCGCCATGAACGGGTAGCTCGCGGTGGGATCGTCACCGTTGACGATCGCCCCGGCGCTGCCCGCCATGAGCGTGGCGCAGGCGGCGGCGGCGAGGGCGCCGACGGCGGCGGCGCGGGCCGTACGGCGACGGGAGGGCTTCAGGCTGAACACGGGGAGTTCCTTTTTGCCGGGAAGATTCGGATGTGTTCAGCCTGGTCGGCGAAGATCACGCGGGCCACGGGGGTACCAGGTGGACCCGGGCTCCCGGCAGCAGGTCCGCGCGTGGTGGGGCTACCCCCCCCGGGGGGGCGAGGGGGCGGGCTCAGGCGCGGACCTTGGTCCTGGCCTGGGCCTCCTTCGCGGCCTTCTCCTCCTTGGCGGCGCGCTTCACCTCCTGCTTGGTGGCGCGCACCCGCTCCAGTGACTCCGGCCCGGTGATGTCCGCGACCGAGCGGAACGCCCCCTCCTCGCCGTACAGCCCGGCCGCCTCGCGCCAGCCCTGCGGCCGCACGCCGTACTGCTTGCCGAGGAGGGCGAGGAAGATCTGCGACTTCTGCTTCCCGAACCCCGGAAGGGCGTTGAGCCGGCTGAGCAGCTCGCGGCCGGTCGCCACGTCCTTCCACAGCGCGCCGGCGTCCCCGTCGTACTGCGCCACCAGGAACTGGCAGAGCTGCTGCACCCGTTTGGCCATCGCCGCCGGGTACCGGTGGACGGCCGGCTTCTCGCAGAGCAGCGCGACGAACTTCTCCGGGTTGTAGGTGGCGATCTCGTGCGCGTCGAGGTCCTCGTGCCCCAGCCGCTGCGCGATGGTGAGCGGCCCGGTGAACGCCCACTCCATGGGCACCTGCTGGTCCAGCAGCATCCCGACGAGCGCGGCGAGCGGGCTCCGCCCGAGCAGTTCGTCGGCCTCGGGCTGCTGCGCGAGCCGCACGGTGACGTTCATGGGACGACCTCCTCGGAGCGTGGACTCGGGTCGCGCCCAGTCTGCTGGACGGGCGGTGGGGCGGCCGCGTCAACACGCCATGACCGGGTGATTCCATGGAACCAGCGGGTGGTTCGTCGGCGGAGCGTGCGCGGGTCCGGAGCGGCTACTCCAGGCCGAGGGTCATGTGGGGGTAGCCGAGGTGGACGCGGTCGCCGAGTTCGACGCCGAGGGCGGCGATGAACGCCTCCAGGCGGACGGTGGCCTGAGTGACCGTCGGCGCGTCGCCCTTGTACTCGAACTCGACGAAGTCGCCCAGGCCGGCCACGGTGTCGAAGGCGACCGCGATGCCGTCGGCGTGCCACTCCTCGCGCGTCTTGTCGACGACGGTCAGCTCGGCGAAGTCGAGCGAGCCGAGCAGCCGCCGGACCGCCTCGGCATCGGTGACGGCGCTCTCGTACTCGTCGCAGTGGGTCTTGACCGGCGCCGCGATCGGGTGGAACCGCTTGAAGTTGAGCGACGCCGCCCCGTCCTCGACCCGCACCCGCAGCCACTCGGAGACCACCTCGTTGTCGAGGAAGTCCCGGTGCGGCGCGTTGTAGTACGTGTCGACCTGCCGGGTCGGCCGGCCCGGCGCGGCGCCGAGGGCGGTGAGCCGCTCCCTCAGCTCGGCGGCGGGGCTGAGGAGCCGGAACTTCTGCTCGACCTCGGTGTACTCCATGAACCGCGAGCGTAATCGAGTCTCCGTCATGTGCGGGTGGAGAAGGGTGGGGTGGGGCCGATCAGTCGTACTGATGAGCTAGTCGGGGGCGGTGGGTTGGGCAGGTGTTCGAGTGGACTGGTCTATCTCATATGACTGTTCCGATTCCCCGGCTGAGATCGTTGAAGTCGGGTAATGCTGAGTCGGCCTTGTCGACGCGTCCAGAAAGGCTCGCCCGGTGTCCCAGCCGTTCGAACTGCCGTCCTTCTACGTGCCGCACCCGGCGCGCCTCAACCCGCACCTCGAAGAGGCCCGGGTCCATTCCTCCGGGTGGGCCCGGGAGATGGGCATGCTGGAGGGGTCGGGGGTCTGGACGCAGGCGGACCTGGACGCCCACGACTACGGGCTGCTCTGCGCGTACACGCACCCGGACGCGTCCGCGGAGGCGCTGTCGCTGGTCACCGACTGGTACGTCTGGGTGTTCTTCTTCGACGACCACTTCCTGGAGGTCTTCAAGCGGACCAACGACCGGGAGGGCGGCAAGGCGTACCTGGACCGGCTGCCGCTCTTCATGCCGGCCGACCCGGCGGCGGCGGTGCCCGAGCCCACCAATCCGGTCGAGGCCGGGCTCGCGGACCTGTGGCGGCGCACGGTGCCGTCGATGGGCGAGGACTGGCGGGTGCGGTTCGCGGAGAGCACCCGCAACCTGCTCAACGAGTCGCTCTGGGAGCTCGCCAACATCAACGCGGGGCGGATCGCCAACCCCGTCGAGTACATCGAGATGCGCCGCAAGGTGGGCGGCGCGCCGTGGTCGGCCGGGCTGATCGAGTACGCGGCCGGGGCCGAGGTGCCGGCGGCGGTGTCGGGTGCGCGGCCGCTGCGGGTGCTGATGGACGCCTTCTCGGACGGCGTCCACCTGCGCAACGACCTGTTCTCGTACCAGCGCGAGGTCGAGGACGAGGGCGAACTCAGCAACGGCGTCCTGGTGCTGGAGAAGTTCCTGGAGTGCACCACGCAGGAGGCGGCGGACGCCGTCAACGACCTGCTCACCTCGCGCCTCCAGCAGTTCGAGAGCACCGTGTTCACCGAGCTGCCGCAGCTGTTCGCGGACACCGGGCTGGACGCGGAGGGCTGCGCCCGGGTGCTGGCCTACGTCAAGGGCATGCAGGACTGGCAGGCCGGCGGGCACGAGTGGCACATGCGGTCCAGCCGGTACATGAACGGCGGCGGGGCGGCGGCGGGCACGGCCACCTGGTGGGACCCGTTCGCGATCGGCGGGGTGGGAACGTCGGCGCTGGACGTGCTGAAGCCGGGCGGGGCGCTGGACGGCCTCGCCGGCGAGCTGGGCTCGTTGAGCCGCTCCGGGCCGGTGACGCGGGCCTGGTCGCCGACGGTCGGGCAGTCGCCGGTGGCCGGGCTGCTGGAGGCGCTGCGGGCGGGGACGCCGGGGTCGGGTGCGTCGCTGGAGTCGCCCGGGACGGGCCTGATCGGCGGTTCGCGCGGGGACGTCGACCCCGGGGTGCGGCGGGCGCGCTCGCACGCGCACGTGCCGTTCCAGGCCGTCGGTCCGTCCCGGCTGCCGCGGTTCCGGCTGCCGTTCACGGTCGAGCTGAACCCCTGCCTGGAGGCCTCCCGGCTGCACACCCTCGCCTGGGCGGAACGGACGGGTCTGCTGACGGCCCGGCCGGACGACCCGACCGCGGGGGTGTGGACCGCCGAGAGCATGGCGGACTACGACCTCGCGCTCTGCGCGGCCGGCATCCACCCGGACGCCTCCGCCGACCAACTCGACCTCACCACCGACTGGTTGGCCTGGGGCACGTACGCGGACGACTACTTCCCGGTGGCGTTCGGCCGGACCGGCGACCTGGCCGGCGCCAAGGCGCAGAACGCGCGCTTCGGGCTGCTCATGCCGGTCGACGGCGAGCCGGCCGCGGAGCCGCTCACCGCACTGGAGCGCGGGCTGGCCGACCTGTGGGAGCGGACCGCCGGACCGATGACCGCCGAGGCGCGCGGGAAGCTGCGCGAGGCCGTCGAGACGATGACGCTGAGCTGGATCTGGGAGCTGCACAACCAGGTGCAGAACCGGATCCCGGATCCGGTCGACTACCTGGAGATGCGCCGCGCCACCTTCGGCTCCGACCTCACCATGAGCCTCTCCCGGCTGGCGCACGGGAACGCCGTGCCGCCGGAGGTCTACGCGAGCGGGCCGATGCGATCGCTGGAGAACGCGGCCGCCGACTTCGCCTGCCTGATGAACGACCTGTTCTCGTACCAGAAGGAGGTCGAGTTCGAGGGCGAGGTGCACAACGCCGCCCTGGTGGTGCAGAACTTCTTCGGCTGCGACTACCCGGCGGCGGTGCGGATCGTCGACGACCTGATGCACGCGCGGCTCGACCAGTTCCGGCACGTGGTGGCCGAGGAGTTCCCGGTGATGTTCGAGGACTTCGGGCTGGACGGGCCGGCCCGGGCGGTGCTCGCCGGGTACGTCAGGGAGCTGGAGAACTGGCTCGCGGGGATCCTGATCTGGCACGAGGGCTGCCGGCGGTACCGGGAGGAGGACCTGCTGCGGCACTTCGGGCGGGAGGCGGCCGGGGTGCCGGAGACCGTCGCGCGGGAGGCGGTCGAGCCGGGCGGCGGGGTGCTGGGCGCGCTGCTGGTGCGGCCGACCGGGCTGGGGACGTCGGCGGCCACGCCGGCGGGTGCGGTGACGGGCGTAGCCGGCTAGCGGGCGGGCAAGGGCGGCGGCGGTCCGTCGGGGGTTCCGGCCCCGACGGACCGCCCTCTCTGCGCGCGCGGACGGGTGGGGGACTGGCTAGGGTGGCGAACCGGGACAAAACGTCACACGAGAGGGCTTCGTCATGGCTGTGCTACCCGAGGGAACCCCCTGCTGGGCCGACGCGATGTTCGCCGACCTGGAGGGCGCGAAGGCGTTCTACGGCGAGGTGCTCGGCTGGACCTTCGGCGAGTCCTCCACCGAGTACGGCAACTACACCCAGGCGTACTCCGACGGGAAGGCGGTCGCCGCGATCGTCCCGCCGATGCCGAACCAGGAGGGCGAGGTGACCTCCGCCTGGTGCCTCTACCTCGCCTCGCCCGACGCCGCCGCCACCGCCGAGAAGATCCGCGGCAACGGCGGCGAGGTGCTGATGGGCCCGATGACGGTCGGCGAGTTCGGCTCGATGGTGATCGCCAAGGACCCGGCGGGCGTCGTCTTCGGCGTCTGGCAGGCCGGCACCCACGAGGGCTTCGAGAAGCAGGGCGCGTCCGGCGCGTACACCTGGGCCGAGATCGTCACCCGCGACGGGGCCGCCGCGGATGCCTTCTTCCCCGCCGTCTTCCCGTACACGGTGAAGCGGATGGACTCCGGGGAGGTCGACTACAAGATCTTCGACGTCCGGGAGCAGCCGGTGCTCGGCCGGATGCAGGCGGGCCCGGGCGACCTGCCGCCCCAGGCGCCCAACTACGTCAGCGTGTACTTCGCGGTGGACGACTGCGACGCGACGATCGCCAGGATCACCGAGCGGGGCGGGAAGCTCTACTTCGGCCCGATGGACAGCCCGTTCGGCCGGTTCGCGGCGGTCGGCGACCCGCAGGGGGCCGCGTTCGGCGTGATCGACCTCGGGAAGACGGCCGGCGAGATGCCGGCCCTGGCGGCGGAGTGAGCTCCGGCGGCGCCGTGCTCCACGGCGAACGGGCGGATCTGCTGCAGACGCTGGACAAGCACCGCGGCTTCCTGCGGTACACCGTCCGCGGCCTCAGCGACGAGCAGGCCGCCCGGCGCACCACACCCAGCGAGCTGTGCCTCGGCGGGCTGATCAAGCACGTCAGCGGGGTGGAGGCGCGCTGGATGCGGTTCGCCGTCGGCGGCGCGGCCGCGATGGAGGCCGCCGGGCCGGGCGGACCGGCCGAGTGGCAGGCGCAGTTCCGGATGACCGACGGCGAGACGCTGGCCGGGCTGCTCGCCGCCTACGAGCGGGTGGCCGCCGAGACGGACGCGCTGGTGGCGAGCCTGCCGGACCTCGACCAGGAGCACGCGCTGCCGTCGGCGCCCTGGTTCGAGCCCGGCGCGGCCTGGTCGGTGCGGCGGGTGCTGCTGCACGTCATCGCCGAGACGGCGCAGCACGCCGGGCACGCCGACATCATCCGGGAGGCGCTGGACGGGGCGAAGACGATGGGGTGAGCGGGTGCGGGTGCGGGACCCGGGGGGCTGCCGAGGGGGCGGGGCCTCAGAGTGTGACGCCGAGGAGGTCGCGCAGGGCGCGTTCGCCGTCCGGCGTCACCCGCAGGGCGCGGCCGGTGCCGATCCGCTCGACCCAGGAGCGGTCCAGCGCCGTCCGGAAGAGCACCGCGCCGAACGCGCCGCCCAGGTGGCTGCGCCGCTCCGTCCAGTCCAGGCAGGTGCGGACCACCGGGCGCCCGCCCGGGCGTCCGGCCCGCGCCGGAAGTTCCGCGCCCAGCTCGGCCAGCCAGGACCGGCCGCGCCCGGTGAGGGCCGGGCCGTCCTCGTCCGCCACCAGGCCGCGGGCGAGGGCGGCGTCGCGGACGGCCACGCCCAGGCGCCCGGCCAGGTGGTCGTAGCAGGTGCGGGCGCGGGCCTCGGCGCTCATCCGGGTGGCCTCGCGCAGCGAGCCGGGGGCGGGGGAGGAGCGGCCGGCGGACTCGGCCGGGACCGGGAAGGACGCCAGGTCCTCGATCAGGGTGGCGACCTCCGGGCCGGCCAGCCGGACGTACCGGTGGCGGCCCTGGCGCTCCTCGGCCAGCAGGCCTGCGGCGATCAGCCGGGAGAGCTGCTCGCTCGCCGTGGACGGCGCCACCCGCGCGTGGCGGGCCAGCTCACCGGCGGTCCAGGCGCGGCCGTCGAGCAGGGCCGTGCAGAACGCGGCGCGGGTCGGGTCGGCGAGCAGACCGGCGAGGTGGGTGAGTGACATGCGTCCATGGTGCCGCGGACACGGTTCGGCGGGCGCCGAAACGTCCGGCTCCTAGCGTGGGGCCCATGGCCGATCCCACCACTCCCACCGTCACCGCCGGTCTCTCCTTCACCCGGCACGAGGACGTCACCGCCGCGCTCGCCGATCCGGCGCTGGTGCCGCCGCCCGCCGGGTCCGGGCCGGTCGGCGGCGTGGCCTGGCTGCGCGCCACCGTGGCCCGGTTCAGCGCGGGCGAGCGCCACGCCGCCCGGCGGGCGTTCGTCGAGGCGGACCTCGCCGGGCTCGATCCGCACGCGCTGCGGCTCGCGGCGGCGGCCGGGTTCGAGGCGGACGTGCGGGTGCGGGCGGTGCGCGTCCTCGCGCAGGCGCTCGGGCTCGCGGAGCCGGAGGAGGTGGCGCGGGCGGTCGGGGTGGTCGCCCGGGCGTACTTCGTGGAGCGGCCCGAGGACCCGGAGGCCGACGCGGCGGTGGCCTGGCTGCTGCCCCGGATGCTGCCGGGGAGCGAGGGGGCGGCGGACGCGGGGGATGCGGGGGACCTGGAACGCGCCGCCGGCCGGATCGGCCTGCTCGTCCAGGCCTGCGACGCCACCGCCACCCTGGTGGAGCACGCGCGCCGGGCGGGCGGGGCGGACCCGGTGGCCGGTGCGCTGCGGCACGACCCGCCGGTGCGGGTGATGCGCCGCCGCGCCGTCCGGGCGACCGCGGTGGGCGGGGTGGCCGTCCCGGCCGGGGCGGACGTGCTGCTCGACGTGGCCGCCGCCCAGGCCGGACGGCCCGACCTGCCGCCGCTGACCTTCGGCGCCGCGCCGAGGCTCTGCCCCGGCCGGACGCACGCGCTCGCCATCGCGGCGGGCATCCTGCACGGGGCCTCGCCCGTCGTGCGGGAGGCCGGGGCCGGGCCCGCCGGATCCGGACCGGTCGAGGACGCGCCGGTCGAGGACGTGCCGGTCACCGACGACCGGGACCCCGCCGGGCTGGTCCCCGCCATGGTCGAGCACGTCCTCGCCCTCGCCGCGACGTGGACCGGGTGGGACGGCCGCCCGGCCACCACCGACGGCCGCACGTACACCCCGCACAAGGCGATCCGCCGGGTCACCGACCATCTCCTCGACCACCTGGCGGAGTTGGAGGCGCGTCTGGCCGGCGAGCCGACCCAGCCCGACCACTGGCACGCCTCCGCCGCCACCACCCCCGCCGACCTGGCGCCGTTCACCGCGGCCGACCTGGACGAGGCCCGCAGCCGGCTCACCCGGCTGGCCCGGATCTGGTCCGTCCGCCTCGCCGCACTCACCCCGGACCAGCTGGACCGCACGCCCGACACCGCCTGGTCGTTCCGCCAACTCGCCTTCCACGTAGCCGAGTCCGCGTACTACGCGGATGCCGTCGGCGACCTCCGTCCGCACGGGAGGACCACCGCCCGATGAGCCCGATGAGCCCGATCGACCGTTCCCCGCTCGACACGCCGTTCGCCGCCCTGCACCGCCGCCCCGAGCCGCTGCTGCTCCCCAACGCCTGGGACCACGCCTCCGCCGCCGTCCTCGCCGAGCAGGGATTCGCCGCCGTCGGCACCACCAGCCTCGGCGTCGCGGCGGCGGCCGGGCTGCCCGACGGCGCCGCCGCCACCCGCGAGGAGACGCTCCGGCTGGCCCGCCGCCTCGGCCGCTCCGGGCGCTGCCTGCTCTCCGTCGACGTGGAGAACGGCTTCAGCGACGACCCGGACGAAGTCGCGGCGTTCGCCGTCGAGCTGGCGAGCGCGGGGGTCGCCGGCATCAACCTGGAGGACGGCCGCCCGGACGGCACGCTCACCCCGGCCGCCGTGCACGCCGCCAAGATCGGCGCGGTCAAGGCCGCCGCCCCGGACCTGTTCGTCAACGCCCGCACGGACACCCACTGGCTCGCCCTGCCCGATCCCGCGGAGGAGACCGACCGCCGCCTCGCCGCCTACCGGCGGGCGGGTGCGGACGGCCTGTTCGTCCCCGGCCTGAGCGACCCGGCCGCCATCGCGCGGCTCTGCGCGGGCCTGGACCTCCCGCTGAACATCCTGTACAGCCCGACCGGCCCTGCCCTGCCCGACCTCGCGGCGCTGGGCGTCGCCCGGGTCAGCCTCGGCTCCTACCTCTACCGCACCGCGCTCGCCGCCGCCGTCTCCACGGCCCTCGCCGTCCGCTCGGGCAGCCCGGCGCCGGCGGCTTCCACCGGCACCCCCGGGTACGCCACCGTCCGGGCGCTGTACGCCGACGGGCGGTGAGCGGGGGAGCCAGGGGGTGAGCGGGAGCCGGGCGCGGACCGGGACGGGGCGCCGGCGTCAGCCGTTCGTCAGGTAGCGGCGGCCGGGGATCTGCTCGAAGATCAGGTTGGTCCTGGTCTGCGCCACCGCCGGGTGGGTGGTGAGGTGGTCCACCACGAAGTCGCGCAGTTCCTCCGGGCCGGCCACACCGACGTGCAGCAGGTAGTCGTCCGACCCGGCCATGTGGAACACGGCGAGGACGCCCGGCAGGTCGGGCGCGCTGCTCCGGAAGCTCTCGTTCTGCTCGCGGGTGTGCGCCCGGAGCCGGACCGAGATCATCGCCTGCAGCGGCAGCCCGATCGCGGCCGGGTCTATCTCGGTGCGGAAGGCGCGGATGATGCCGCGTTCGCGCAGCGCGCGCACCCGGGCCAGACAGGTCGAGGGGGCGATGCCCACGGCCTCGGCGAGCGCGTTGTTCGGCGTGCGGGCGTTCTCGGCGAGGACCCGCAGGATCGCGCGGTCGGTGTCGTCGATGGGCGCCCGGTGGGCCTGCGGAAAATTCGGCACACCGGCCAGGGTCCCGGACCGTGCCGCAGATCCGCAAGGCGGGAGCGGGTGAATCCGAATCTTCTGCGGAAGACTTTCGCCCGGGCGGTGGAAAGTTCCATGCTGGCGGGCGAGCGGCCCCGGGCCGACCCGTCCCAGCCGACCCCGCCCAGCGAATCCGGAGCGCCGCCCCCATGAGCCCCACCACCGTCCGAGCCGCTCACGGCCGCGCCCACGTCGACGTCGACGCGGAGCCGGAGCACGGGGACTTCGCGATACCCGCCGAGGGGCTCACCGACGGCGAGCGGCTGCGCGCGCTCGACCGGATGGACGGCTACCTGACGCGCAAGCGCCGGCACCTGGTCGGCTACCAGGCCACCCAGGAACTCGCGGGCAGCGCCCTCGACCTCGCCCGCTTCATGCTGAGCAACATCAACAACCTCGGCGACCCGTTCCAGAGCGGCGGCTACAAGCCCAACACCAAGACCGTCGAGCGCGCCGTGCTCGACTACTACGCGCGCCTGTGGCACGCCGGGCGCCCGTACGACCCGGCCGACCCCGAGTCCTACTGGGGCTACATGCTCTCGATGGGCTCGACCGAGGGCAACATGTACGCCCTCTGGAACGCCCGCGACTACCTGACCCGCCCCGGTGCGCCCCGCCCGGTGGCGTTCTACTCGGAGGACACCCACTACTCCTTCGCCAAGGCCGTGCGGGTGCTGGGCGTCGACACCTTCCACGCGGTGGGCACGGCGGACTACCCCGGCGAGTGCCCGCTCGGCGGCGACTGGCCCGCCGAGGTGCCCTCGCTGCCCGGGCCGTCCGGCCACTCCTGGGACGGCCCCGGCGCCGTCGACGTGGACGCGCTGGCGGTGCTGGTGGAGTTCTTCGCGGCCAAGGGCCACCCGGTCTTCGTCAACTTCAACCTCGGCAGCACCTTCAAGGGCGCCCACGACGACGTCCGCGGCGCCTGCGAGCGGCTGCTGCCGGTCTTCGAACGGCACGGGCTGCTGCCGTCCGCCGGGAGCGCCGAGCGCCGGGGCTTCTGGATCCACGTGGACGGGGCGCTCGGCGCCGGTTACGCGCCGTTCCTGCGGATGGCCGCCGACGACCCGGCGGCGTACGGCTGGGCACCGGAACCCGGCGCCGTCCCCGCGGAGTTCGACTTCGGCCTCACCCTGCCGAGCCGGGCGTCCGGGGACGTCGACCCCGTCGCCTCGATCGCGATGAGCGGCCACAAGTGGGCCGGCGTGCCGTGGCCGTGCGGCGTCTTCATGACGAAGGCCAAGTACCAGCTCGAACCGCCGACCCAGCCCGAGTACATCGGCGCGCCGGACAGCACCTTCGCCGGATCCCGCAACGGCTTCTCCCCGCTGGTCCTCTGGGACCACCTGTCCCGGCACTCCTACCGGGACCAGGTCGACCGGATCCGCCGCTCCCAGGAGCTGGCCGGCTACCTGGACCGCCGGCTCCACGAACTGGAGGAGGAGACCGGCGCCGCCCTCCGGCCCGCCCGCACGCCCGGCGCGATCACCGTGCGCTTCCGCAAGCCCGGTGAAGCGCTGGTCGCCAAGTGGTCACTGTCCTGCGAGAACGTCCTCACCACCCCCGGCGACCCGACGACCCTGCGCGGCTACGCCCACGTCTTCCTGATGCCCTCCGTCGACCGCGCCAAGCTGGACGCCCTCCTGGCCGACCTCGCCCACGACCCGGTCGCCCTCACCGCCCCCGCCTGACCGGCGTTCCCGGCCCGGGGAAATTCGGTGGCAGGCCGGTGGTGGGGTTGGTTACGCTCGCCGCTCCGTTTGTTCGCGTCTGCTGTGGGCCGTTCGTGCCCGCCGAGAGGGTGTCTTGATGTCCCGGACCGCGCCGAGTGCGCCTCGCCACACTGTCTGACGGATCGTCGTCGGGGCCGCTCGGCCTGCTCTTGCTGTCATCGTTGACCTCCAGCAAGGAGCACCCCGGGTGTCCAGCACCAACACCACCAGCAACACCCTGAAGACCGCCACGTTCGCCTGCGCGTGGTGCGGTCTGACCGTGTCCGCGTTCGCCGTCGACGGTGCGCGGCGCAACCACTGTCCGTCCTGTCTGCACTCGCGGCACGTCACCGACCACGTCGAGGGCGGGCCGAGCGGGTGCCACGGGCGGATGTCGCCGATCGCCATCGCCGTGCTGCGCACCGGAGACTGGATGGTCGTCCACCGCTGCGTACGGTGCGACGAGTTGACGTCCAATCCGGTCTGCGCGGACGACAACCAGCTCATCCTGATGCGCATCGCCGTCCGGCCGCTGGCCCAGCCGCCGTTCCCGCTCGAAGCGTTCGGTTCGCTCTGAACCGCCCGGTGGGAGAGGAGGGCGAACCGTGCCACGACAGAAGAAACGCGATGACCACCGCCGGCGCCGGCAGCGGCCCAAGGACGTGCTGCACGCCCGGGGCGGGCACCGGGCGAACGACTTCCGGTGCGTCGGCTGCCGGTTGGACGTCCCCGTGGACGCCCCCGGGACGGCGCACCGCAACCACTGCCCGAACTGCCTGGCCAGCCTTCACGTCGACCGCCGGATCCCCGGCGACCGGGCCGCCGACTGCCGCGGCCGGATGGAGGCCCTGGGCATGTCCGTCCGCGCGGACGGCGAGTGGCTGATCGTCCACCAGTGCCTGTCCTGCGGTGAGTTGAGCACCAATCGGATCGCCGGCGACGACAATCCGGTGCCGCTGCTGAGGCTCGCCCTCAAGCCGCTGCGGGACGCGGGCTTCGCCCGTCGCACCCTGCTCAACCTGTAGGACCGCCGGGGGAGCGGCCGGAGGGAGGGAGGCGGGCCGGGGCAGGGAGCGGGGTACCGGGGCCGGGACGCGGCGGGAGCCGGGTCCTCCTGCCGTCGGGCGATGCCGGGCAGGGGGCCCGCTCCCTAGGGTCAGGAGCGTGATCACGGCGGTCCGCCCGCCCGGCGGGCACCGCCGTCACCTCACGCTTCCTCCCCCTTCCGCGCCCTCGTCGCGCCGTACCCAAGGAGTTTCCGCATGTCCGCTCGCCCCTCCCGCCACCCCCTGGGCGGCCGTGCCGCCGCCGTCACGGGCATGCCGCCGCGGCGCGCCCTCGCCCTGCTGCTCGCGACGGCCGCCGCGCTCGGCGTGGCCGGCACGGTCCCCGCCGCGGCGGCGCCGTCCGCCGGCCCGAAGGACGGTGTGCGGGCCGGACTCGAGCGGCTGGTGGAGGAGGACCGCTACCCGGCCGCGATGGCCGCGGTCACGGGATCCGACGGGCGCACCCGCGGCTACACCGCCGGCGTCGCCGACCTGCGCACCGGGGCGAAGGTGCCGGTGGACGGTCAGGTGCGGGCGGGCAGCAACACCAAGACCTTCGCCGCCGTGGTCGTCCTGCAGCTGGTCGGCGAGGGCAAGGTCGAACTCGACGCCCCGATCGACCGCTACCTGCCCGGCCTGGTCCGCGGCGAGGGCATCGACGGCCGGGTCATCACGGTGCGCCAGCTGCTCCAGCACACCAGCGGGCTGCCCAACTTCACCGACGACATATTCGACGCCGTCTTCGGCGAGGGACGCCACCGCTACTACCAGCCCCGCGAGCTGCTCGACATGGCGCTCTCCCACAAGGCGCTCTTCGCGCCCGGCACCGACTGGTCCTACAGCAACACCAACTACGTCCTGGCCGGTCTGCTGGTCGAGAAGGTCACCGGTCGCCCGCTCGCCGAGCAGCTGACCAAGCGGGTGATCGACCGCATCGGGCTGCGGCACACCTACTTCCCCGGAGTGGGCGACGAGAGCATCCGCGAGCCCCACCCCCACGGGTACGCGGCCGGGCCGGACGGGTCGCTCGCCGACGTCACCGAGCTGGACCCCTCCTGGGCCTGGGCCGCCGGGCAGCTGATCTCCACGCCGGGCGACCTGAACCGCTTCTTCTCCGCCCTGATGGGCGGCAAGCTGCTCAAGCCCGCCCAGCTCGCCGAGATGCGCACCACGGTGAAGATCCCGGAGGGCCCCGGCGTGTCGAAGGGCGAGGAGTACGGGCTCGGGCTCATCCTCCGGCCGCTGAGCTGCGGCAAGGTCGCCTGGGGGCACGGCGGCGCCACGCCGGGCTTCCACACCCTCCCGGGGGTGACCGAGGACGGCCGCGCCGTCACCATCGCCGTCACCGCGAACCTGGCGCCCTCCCCGCAGGGGTTCGAGCACGCCCAGGCGTTGTTCGACGAGACCCTCTGCGCGAAGCGGTGACCGGGCCCTAACCCCTCCCGCCGGCCTGGTCGCCGCCCCCCGTACGGGCGGTGACCAGGCCGGTCTCGTAGGCCGCGATGACCGCCTGCGCCCGGTCGCGGACGTCGAGCTTCCCGAACAGGCCGGTGATGTGGTTCTTCACCGTGGACTGGCTGATGTCCATGGCCCGGGCGATCCCGGCGTTGTCGAGGCCGGTGGCCATCAGCCGCCACACCTCCACCTCCCGGGGCGTGAGATCCCCCGCCGTGACGGCGGGCGGCGGCTGCGCGGCCCCGAGCGGCGCCCGGACGTAGGCGGAGATCAGCCGGGTGAGCAGGCGCGGGGCGACCACCGCCTCCCCGGTGTGGACGGTACGGATCGCCGCGCCCAGGTCCTCCGGCGAGACGTCCTTGGGGAGGAACCCGTACGCGCCGGCGCGCAGCGCGGCCACCACGTACTCGTCCATGTCGAAGGTGCTGAGCGCGAGGACCCTGCACCCGGGCAGGGTGCGGGCCAGCTGCTCGGTCGCGGCGACCCCGTCCAGGACCGGCATCCGGATGTCCATCACCACGACGTCCGGGCGCAGCCGGTGGGCGAGCGCGACGGCCTGCTCGCCGTCCTCGGCCTCGCCCACCACCTCGAAGGACGGGTCCGGCGAGAGGATCAGCGACAGGCCGCGCCGCACCAGCGGCTGGTCGTCCACGACGAGGATCCGGATCACCGGGGCTTCGGCGCTCATCGGTACGCCTCCCCGCGCTGGACGGCCGCCTCGGCGTCCTCCTCCGGGGCCAGCGGCAGTTCGGCCCGCACGGCGAAGCCGCCCTGCGGCCCCGGCCCGGTCTCCAGGGTGCCGCCGTGCAGGGCGACCCGCTCGCGCATGCCGACCAGGCCGTACCCGCCCCGGTCCCCGGCCGCGGGCCCGGTGCCCTGGGAGGGGACGACGCCCGCGCCGTCGTCCCGCACCTCGACGGTGACCCCGTCCGGGCGGTACGTCAGCCGGACGGTCGCCCGGGCCGGGCCCGCGTACTTGCGGGCGTTGGTCAGGGCCTCCTGGACGATCCGGAACACGGTCAGGCCGACGGTCGGCGGCAGCGGGCGCCGGGCCCCGTGGACGTCGAGACCGGTCGGCAGCCCGGCCCGGCAGGACTCGTCGACCAGCCGGTCGAGGTCCTCCGCCCCGGGCTGGGGCGGGGTCGGGCCGGCGTCCGGTTCGTCACCGGCGCGCAGCACGTTCAGCAGCTGGCGCATCTCGCGCAGCGCCAGCCGCCCGGAGGACTCCAGGGTGACCAGGGCGTCGCGGACCACCTCGGGGTTCGCGAGGTTGGCGCGGGCGCCGCCGGCCATCAGCTGCATGGTGGTGATGTGGTGGGCCACGATGTCGTGCAACTCCCGTGCGATGCGGCGGCGTTCCTCGGCCACCGCGCGGTCGGCCAGCAGCTTGCGGTTGGCGGCCACCTCGCGCTGCCAGCGGGCGACCGCGAGGCCTGCACCGGCCACCAGCGCCGCGGAGAAGGGCGCGGCGATGATCCCCTCCCAGGTCGGAACCCGGAAGTGGCTCTGGCTCAGCGCCGTCGCCACCGCCGTCGCCAGGGTGGCGGCCGCCGTCACCAGGGGGCTGCGGTGCCGGGCGACCGAGTACACGGCCACCATCAGGACGGCGCCGAAGTGGGTGCCCATCGGGGCCAGCAGGTCGATCGCGCCCTCGAACACCAGGACGGCGGCGAGCGCCCACACCGGACGGTGGCGCCGGGCGAGCAGCGGCAGGCCCGAGAGCACGACGAGGACGAAGCCCGGCACGTTCACGGCGCGGGTGCCGTTCACCTCGTTGAACAGCAGGTAGGCGACCAGGTCGAGGGTGCCGGCGCCGACGGCCACCAGCGCGTCGGCCTGGGTCCACGGCGGGCCGCCCGTGCCGCCGGCCGCGGTGCTCCGCGGCGTATCGGCCACGTCGTTCCGTGGCGCGTCGTCCACGGCTTCCCCGGGGCGCTGACGCCCGTCCATCCCTGTCCTCCCGGCCGACCAGCGCTGATGCCCTCATTCTGGCACCGGCCCGGCCCGCCCCGGATGCTCCCTCCGGCCGAGGCCGGGCGGGCGGACCAGGAGCAGGGTCCCGGTCGCGGCCCACCGGGGGGACCGGGGGCCCCGGCGCGGATCGTCCGCTGCCCGGACGCCCGGCACCCCCTCCACCTGATGGTCTGGAGACCGGCCGGGAACCCCCGGCGACAAGGCCGAAGCTCGCGACCATCCGCCGGAGGGCACCGTGATCCGCGCACTGACCGGATTCTCCACCAGACACGCGTGGAAGGTCATCGCCCTCTGGGCGGTGCTGGGCCTGGCACTGGCCGGGCTGAGCCCGATGCTGCTGGGCCGGGTCACCGAGGCCCAGACCGGCGACTTCCTGCCGAAGAGCTACGACTCGGCCGCCGCGCTGCGGATCGCCGAGGAGCGGTTCGGGGTGAAGCCCGACGCCACCACGGTCACCGTGCTGGTCGCCCGCACCGACGGCAAGGCGCTGAGCGCCGCCGACCAGCAGCGGATCGAGGCCGAGGCGGCGGAGCTCGGCAAGCGCCGGGTCGTCATGCCCAGGAAGGACGACGAGCCGGCCTTCCTCAAGCCCGACCGCTCGCAGACCCCTCGGGTGGCCCCCGCGATGACGGCGCCCGACCGGAGCTTCGAGCTGCTCTCCGTCGAACTGACCGGCAGCGCCGTGGACGAGGGCGTCCAGGAGGTCTACCGGACCTTCCGGGACTCCGCCCGCGCGCAGTTCGCCGGCGCCGGGATGCGCACCGGGTTCACCGGCGGCCTGGCCGAGGCCGCCGACAGCGCGGACGACAACCGGACCGCCGCCGTCGTCGGCAGCAGTCTGGTCACCGGGCTGATCGTCCTGCTCAACGTGCTGGTGTTCCGCAGCGTGCTCGCGGCCGTGCTGCCGCTGCTCGCGGTCGCCCTGATCGGCGGCGTGGCCACCGGAGCGGTGGCCGGCGCCGCGGAGCTCACCGGTCTCCGGCTGGACGTCTCCACCCCGGGCCTGATCTCCGTGGTGCTGCTCGGCATCGGCGTCGACTACCTGCTGTTCCTGCTCTTCCGGTTCCGCGAGCACCTGCGCGCCCGCCCCGACCAGCCCGCCCGCGAGGCGGCCGCCGAGGTGTCCGGCCGGGTCGGCACCGCGATCACCTCCGCCGCGCTGACCATCGTGGCCGCCTTCGCCACCCTGGGCGTGGCGACCTTCGGCCAGTTCCGCTCGCTCGGCCCGGCGATCGCCGTCGCCGTCCTGGTCATGCTGCTGGGCAGCCTCACCCTGATGCCGGCCCTGCTCGCCGCCTGCGGCCGCAAGATGTTCTGGCCCTCCCGCAGCCTGCGCCGGGAACCGCGCGGGGGCGTGGCCGCCCGCTACGGCGCGTTCGTCGCCCGCCGCCCGCTGGCCCTGCTGCTCGGCTCCGTCGCGCTGCTCGGCGCCCTGGCCGCCGGGATGACCGGGGTCCGGATGGACTACGGCCAGGGCGGTGACTCCGGGACGGCGGCCTCCGCCACCGCCGCGGAGATCTCCCGGGCCCTGCCGGCCGGCGTGTCCGACCCGACCACCGTCTACGTCACGGCCGACGGCGGCGGCACCCTCGACACCGCCCGGCTCGACGGCCTCTCCCGCGCCCTCGCCGAGGTGGAGGGCGTCGGCCAGGTGGCCGGCACCGTCCTGAACCAGGACCGCCGCGCCGCCCGGATCGACCTCTTCCTCACCGCCGACCCGCAGAGCGCACGGGCGCGCGAGCTGGCGTCCGGCCCGGTGCGAGCCGCCGTCGCCGCCCACACGCCCGCCGGGACGAGCGCCCACGTCGGCGGCACGGCGGCGGTCTTCGCCGACGTCTCGGCCGCCGTCGACCACGACCTGACGATCGTCTTCCCGGTCGCCGCCGTCCTCATCGCCCTGATCCTGCTGCTCCTGCTGCGCAGCGTGCTCGCCCCGGTGGTCCTGATGCTCTCCGTCGGGCTCGGCTTCGCCGCCACCCTCGGCGCCGCCACCCTGCTGTTCCAGCACGTGCTGGACGAGCCCGGCGTCAGCTTCACCCTGCCGCTGGTGCTGTTCCTGTTCGTCGTCGCGCTGGGCACCGACTACAACATCCTCATCACCGACCGGATCCGCGAGGAGATGCACCGGCCCGGCCCGGCCCGCGCCGCCGTGGCCCGCGCCGTCCGCCACACCACGCCCGCCGTCGCCACCGCGGGCCTGGTCCTGGCCGGCTCCTTCGCCAGCCTCGCCACCACCCCCGGCAGCGAGCAGATCGCCTTCTCCCTGACGCTCGGCATCCTGCTCTCCGCCGGCGTCCTCTCGCTCGCCGTGGTCCCGGCCCTGGCCACCCTCCTCGGCCGCGCCCTCTGGTGGCCGCTGCGCCCCGCCCCCGCCCCCGCCCCGACTCCGGACCCGGACCCGCACCGGCCCCGCGTCCTCATCCCCTGAGCCCCCGACCACCCCGCCCCCAGACCGGCGCCCGCCTGCCCAGGGCGCCCACGGAAGGCCCGGCCCCCACCCCGAGGGCCGGGCCTTCCGGCCTCGGCGGTGGTTGTCGGACCCACTGCCGACGCCCGGGGTCCGGAGGAGGGGTGGCTACGCGGGCATCACCCCGTGGATGCGGGAGAGGGTGAACACGCGTTCGTCGTCGCGCAGGTGGCACCAGGCGCGGAGGTGGGGGGTGTCCAGTTCCAGGCGGCTGAGGGTGCGGACGGTCTCGTTGCCCGTGGCGGCGACGTACTCGACGGTGATCGGCTGTCCGGTGTCGACGGCGTGGGCCAGTTGGCGGACGTCGGTGAAGGTCAGGTTGCGCGCGGCGCGGGCGATGACCTCCTCGGTGTCGCTGGCGCAGGGGCGGCCGTCCCCGGGGTCGGGCTCCAGGGCTTCGGACGGGGCTGCCAGCAACCGGGTGGCGAGAGCGGTCAGATCGGTGGGGGCGCCCTGGGGAGGCCGTCGGGCTTCGGGGCGGCGCGGGGACGGGACCGGGTGCTTCGCCCGGTGCCGCCGGACCCGCTCGACGCGGACCGAGCCGTCGGGCTTCTCGGTGACCGGCCAGACCAGCGCGTGATCGGCCAACGCCCGCAGCACCGCGTCGAACCGGCGCGCACGGTCCCCGTCCGTCGCGCCGAGGACACCGGCCAGGACGTCCCGGGTGGTGGGCGCCAGCGCGGCGACCGCCTCCGCCACCTGGACCTCGGGCAAGGTGAGCAGCGGGAGGACCGGCGCGACCGACCCGGGGCGCTGAAGCCGGTCCGCCAACTCGCCGACCGACTGCGGCTCCGGATCCACCGCGGCATCCGGCCGCGCCGCCAGGACCCGCACCAACTGGGGCGTGTCGACACCACGCAGCCATGCGGCGAGAGCCGAGCCGCTCGTCTTGCCGATGGGAACCACCTCGCCACCCGGAGCGGACGCCGCTCCACACCCGAAACGGCCGGGCCTCAAGCATCGCGCATCGAGGACGCCCCGCGTGCCACACCGCGGGGAACAACCGCAGCCCGGGCCTTCTGCCGGGTCGGTCAGGCGCCGCCCACGGCGGAGTCCATCAGCCGGCTCTCCCAGGCCCAGGCGGCGATCTCGACGCGGTTGCGCACACCGAGCTTGTTCTGGATGGCCGTCAGATGGCTCTTGACGGTGCTCACCGTGATGAAGAGGGCGGCGGCGATCTCCTGGTTGGTGCGGCCCCGCGCGATGGACCGGATCACCTCCGTCTCTCGGGCCGAGAGCGGCTGGGCGGGCCGGGCGGCGGTCGCCGGACGGGTGGGGGCGAGGCCGCGGAGCAGGCGCAGGGTGATCGCCGGGGAGATCAGCGCGTCCCCGGCGTGTGCGGCGCGGACGGCCTCGACGAGCAGCGCGGGGGCGGCGCCCTTGAGGACGAAGCCGACCGCCCCGGCGCGCAGCGCGCCGTGGACGTACTCGTCCAGGTCGAAGGTGGTGACGACGACCACCCGCAGCGGCTCGGCCACGGCGGGACCGGACAGCGCGCGGGTGACGTCGATGCCGTCCAGGCCGGGCATCCGGATGTCGACCAGGCACACGTCCGGCCTTAGCCTGCGCGCCAGTTGGACCGCCTCGGCGCCGTCGGCGGCCTCGCCGACCACGGTGATGTCGTCCTGGTCCTCCAGGATGAGCCGCAGACCGCTGCGGATCATCGCCTGGTCGTCGGCGAGCAGGACGCGGATGGTCAACGGGCCGCCCTTCCCGGGACGGGCAGGGTGGCGCAGACCGACCACCCGGTGTCCCGGCCGGGGCCGGCGGACAGGTGCCCGCCGAGCACCTCGACCCGCTCGCGCATGCCGATCAGGCCGAAGCCGCGGTGCTCCCGTGGCGCGGGGCCGGCCGGGGCGTCGTCGGTGACCGTGACGGTGAGCGCGCCCGGCCCGTGGACGACGTCGACGGCGGCGGTGCGGGCGTGCGCGGCGTGGCGGGCGATGTTGGTCAGCGCCTCCTGGACGATCCGGTGCACGGTGGTGGCCACCTCGGGCGGCCAGGGCGCGGGATCGGCGGGCAACCGCAGGCTCACCACCGGGCCGTGGCCATCGAACCTCCGCACCAGCTCGGCCAGTTGATCCGGGCCGGGCGCCATGGCGGCCGTGCCGGCGGCGTCCTCGGTGTCGCGCAGCAGGCCGACCACCCGGCGCATCGCGGCCAGCGCCTCGCCGCCGGCGTCCTCGATGCCGGCGAGGGTGGCGTCCAGGCTCTCCGCGGCGTCCGGGCTCTCCGCGGCGTCCGGGCTCCCCGGTCGGCGCCGGGCGACGATCCGGGCGGCCTGCGTCTGGACGACCATGCCGGTGACGTGGTGAGCGACCATGTCGTGCAACTCCCTTGCCAGCGTTAGACGTTCCTCCCGGCGGACCGCCTCGGCGGCCAGCCGGCGGCGGTGGTCCAGGAGGCGCAGGCCGAGCCCGGCACCGAGCGCGACGACCCAGACCTCGATCCCCACCCGGAACGGGGTGCCCGGCGCCTCGACGGTCAGCAGGCCGGCCGTCATCAGCGCGAGGCCCGCCAGCGCGACGGCCGCCGCCCGTCGCCGGGCGAGCGTCCGGACGGCGGAGCCACCGAGGACGAGCAGCCCCAGGACCGCGGCGGCCCCGGGCTCGCCGGGCAGCTGGGCGACCCGGGCGACCACCGCCGCCGCGCCCGCCACCAGCAGCCCGAGGGCAGCCGCCCGGCCCCGGTTCCGTTCGCGGCCGAGCGCGATCGCGCACACGACGGCGCCGACCACCGCGTCGAAGGCCCAGACCCGGCCCTGGGCCGCGTACTGGGCCGCCATGACGACCAGGACCAGGGCGAACAGCAGCCCCAGCACCGTGTTGACCAGCACCGCCGGACGTTTCACCGAACTCACCCGGCCCACGCTAGGCGATCACCGCCGGCCCCGGACCAGCCGAAAGTACGACTCGGGGCCGCGCGGACCGTACCTTCGGCCGCTGCGGGCGGCCGGCGCGGAGCCGCAGGCTGGGGCCCATGGTCGATCTCATCCCCGTTGATCTCGTCCCCGTTGACCTCGTCCCCGTTGACCTCGTCTCCGCACCCACGCTGCTCGCCGCCGCGGCGGCGCAGGCCGAGCGGACCGAGCGGAGCCCGCTGCTCTACGCCTGGTGGGCGCTGAACCTGGCCGTCCTGATCGCGGTCGGCTACGGCGTGTACCGCGTCGTCCGGTCGTCGCGCGCGAAGCGCGCCACCCGGCGCGGCTGACCGGGGGAGCGTCATGACACCGGTACTAGAAGCCGTGAAGCTGGGCAAGCGGTACGGCCGCCACCACGCGCTCACCGACGTCGACCTGAACGTCCCGCCCGGCCGGGTGATCGGACTGGTCGGACCGAACGGCGCCGGCAAGTCCACCCTGCTGCAACTGGCCTGCGGGCTGATCGCACCCAGCTCGGGCACCATCCGCGTGCTGGGAGCGGCACCCGCCGCGGGCCCCGCCCACCTGGCCAGGGTCGGCTTCGTCGCCCAGGACACGCCCGTCTACGCCGACCTGTCCGTCGCCGACCACCTGCGGATGGGCGCCCGGCTCAACCCCCGCTGGGACCAGGCGCTCGCCCGGCGCCGGCTCGCCCGGAGCGACCTCGACCCCCGGCAGAAGGCCGGCCGGCTGTCCGGCGGCCAGCGCGCCCAGCTCGCCCTGACCCTCGCGGCGGCCAAACGGCCCGAGCTGCTGATCCTCGACGAGCCCGCCGCGGCCCTGGATCCGCTGGCCCGGCAGGCGTTCCTGGAGCACCTGACGGAGTCCGTCGCCGAACTCGGCGCCGCCGCCGTCCTCTCCTCCCACGCCCTCTCGGACGTGCGGCGGGTGTGCGACCACGTGATCGTGCTGGCCGGCTCCCGCGTCCTGGTGGCCGGTGACGTCACGGACCTGCTCGCGGGCCACGTCCGGGTGACCGCCCGGCACGCGGACCTGGCGCGGCTGCCCGGCGGCGCCGAGATCGTCCGGTACACCGACGGTGCTTCCGGCGGTGCTTCCGGCGGTGCTCCCGGCGGTGCTCCCGGCGGCGGCGCTCCCGACGAAGGAACCGCCGTCGTCCGCACCGACCGCGCGCTGCCGTCCGACGGCCCCTGGACCACCGCGGACATCGGCCTTGAGGAGGTGGTCCTCGCCCACCTCGGCAGGGCGGCCGGCTCCACCACCCCGGCCGGCTCCACCACCCCGACCCCGGCGGAGGCGCACCGATGATCTGGATGACCTGGCGCCAGTTCCGGGCGCAGGCCCTCGTGGGCCTCGGCGCACTCGTCCTCGTGGCCGGCTGGCTGCTCGTGCTCGGCCTGCGGATCCACGGCGCGTACGCCGACACCCTCGCCCACTGCGCCGCGCGCGAGGCCTGCACGGGACCGCTCGGCGCCTTCGCCGACCGCTACGGCCTCCAGGTGGACCTGCTCGGCTACCTGCTGCTCGCCGTGCCCGGCGCCGTCGGCGTGTTCTGGGGCGCGCCCCTGGTCGCCCGGGAGCTGGAGGCCGGCACCCACCGCCTGGTGTGGAACCAGAGCGTGACCCGGGGCCGGTGGCTCGCGGCCAAGCTCGGACTGGTCGGGCTGCTGAGCGTGGCCGCCACCGGGCTGTACAGCCTGCTGCTCACCTGGGCGGCCGGGCCGGTCACCGACATCCTCGACAACCGCTTCGAGCCGGCCGTCTTCGCCTCCCGCAACCTCGCCCCGCTCGGCTACGCCGCCTTCGCCTTCGTGCTGGGCGCGACCCTGGGCCTGTTCCTGCGCCGCGCCGTGCCCGCGATGGCCGCCACGCTGGTGGTCTTCGCCGCGCTCCAGATCGCCGTCCCCGCCCTGGTCCGCCCGCACTACGAGGCGCCGACCCGCACCTCGGTGCCGCTCACCGCCGATCTCATCGGCCGGCTGACGAAGATCGGCACCTACGGCGACATCGGCGGCCTGCGCGTCCCCGGCGGCCCCTGGGTCGTCGAGACCAGCCCGATCCTCGACACCGCGGGCCAGGAGGTCGGCCGCACCGCCTGGTTCCAGGACTGCATGGACCACAGCCCGCTCGCCGAGCTGCCCGCCTGCCTGGCCGCGCGCGACATCCACGTCGAGATCGCCGAGCACCCCGCCGACCGCTACTGGACCTTCCAGTCCCTGGAAACGGCCCTCTACACCGCCCTGACGGCCACCCTGGCCGCCACCGCCCTCCGCCGTATCCGCCGCCACCCGGCCTGACCGGCCCCGGCCTGAGCACCCACGGCCCCGGGTGCCGTCCGGGCCGGTCCGCCCCGGGCCGGTATCCCCCAGGCCGCTACCCCTCAGGCCGGGTAGACGATCGTGCCCAGCGGCGGGCAGGGGGCGAGCGTGCCCCCGGCTCCGGGGCGTTCGACGAAGGCCCGGGCCTCGGCGGCCCGTTGGCGGCGGGTGTCCAGCTCGTCGGCGTACCAGGCGTCGCGCATGGCGCGGGGGTGGTCCCAGGTGCCGTCGATGAGGTCGAGGCTGGTGTTGCCGGCGCTGCGCTGGAACTCGGCCCTCAGGGCGGTCTGCTGGAGCGCGGTCTGGACCGCGGCGAGATCGATCCGGGTGATCAGGACGCCGGGGGTGTGCGGTTCGCGGGTCGGCATCGGGGCCTGCGGGAGCGGGGACACCCCGGTGTCGAGGCGGCCGATGTTGTCGACGGTCGCGTCCTGGGCCTCCCGCACCATGGTGTGCATCTCCCGGTGCAGCCAGAAGAACTCGTCGAGGTCCGCCTGGGTGACGCGCATGCGCTGGTACAGGGCCTGGAAGCGGGGAGCCTGGTGCAGCGGCCGCACGGGGGCGACGTGGAGTGCCACGCAGTCGTTGAAGCCGGCCGCCACGGCGGCCTCGAGGTGGAGGATCGCCAGGTCCGCCTGCCCGCGGGTGACGGCCAGGTCGGCGAGGCCCGCGTGGCCCGCGGCGGCGAGCCAGGTGCCGTCGGGGCCGAGCGCCGCGGCGCGCGCGACGACGTCCTGGAAGCCCGCGGCGACGTCGGTGGCGCCGTTGGTCAGCTGCGTCACCAGCAGTTCGTGCAAGCGGGCGATCAGCGAGTTGACGGTGTCGGCCATGGTTCTCCTCGGACCTGGGAGGTGAAGAGGGAAAGCGGTGATGAGATGGTGTCGGTTCGCTGGCGAGGACGGGTGGACGGGGTGCGCGGTTCCCCGCCGGCGGGCGGTGGCTCAGCCCTTCTTCCGCAGCACGATGTACTC
Organism: Kitasatospora sp. NPDC001527; assembly: GCF_040298605.1. Classification (NCBI taxonomy): domain Bacteria; kingdom Bacillati; phylum Actinomycetota; class Actinomycetes; order Kitasatosporales; family Streptomycetaceae; genus Kitasatospora; species Kitasatospora sp. NPDC001527. Next base: position 77,770 of record NZ_JBEPAM010000001.1, read on the forward strand.
CTCCGGCTTGCCCAGGTCCTTGCTGTAGTGGAGCGTGCCGTCCGGCTGCACCGTGATCAGGCGGTAGATCGACCGGTTGGCGGTGCATTCGGCACCGGGTGAGGAGGCGACCTCGCGGGACGCGTAGGAGGCCCGCTCCTCGCTGGCCTCGCTGAGCGTCCACTTGCCCTCGCACCAGATGCCGGTGGCCAATGTATCGGCGCGGATCGTGCTCTTCTCCTCGCTCTTCTTCGACTGGACGATGGTGAGGATGACGGTGGTGACGTTCCCGTTGTCGGCCTTGATCTCGCCGGTCCACGTCCCGAGGTACTTCGCGGGGACGATGCCCCGATCCGCCCGCAGCCACCCGTTCACCAGGTATCCGCCGCCGCCCAGGAGCAGGACGGCGACCAGGACGGCCGCCGCCACGCCGTACCTCCGCCGCCTGCGCGGCGGCTGCGGGTGCGGCCCGTGGCCGGGGACCGTGGTCGGCGGGCCGTAACCCGGCGGGGGCGGCCCGAACCCGGGCGCGCCGGGGGCCCCGTACGTCGTGGGTGTCCAGGACGCGGCGGCGCCCGGCACACCCGGCACGCTCGGCACGCCCGTCGCCGCTTCGGCCGCTCGCGCCGCCCTCGCGGCTTCGGCGACCGTCGTCCCCTCCCGGGCCTCCCGCTCGCCCTCCAGGTCCAGCAGCCGCACGGCGCCGCGCCCGACCGCCGCCGCGAGCGCCGCCGGCAGCCAGTCCCCGCGCCCCAGTCGGGCGGCGTCCGCGCCGTCACCGTCCGCGCCGTCACCGTCCAGCCGTTCCCGCAGCCGGCCGGGCGTCGGACGGGCGGTTGGGTCCTTGGCCAGGCAGTCGCGGACGAGGGAGTGCAGTGGGCCGGCCAGCCCGGAGAGGTCGGGCTCCTCGTGCAGCACCCGGTAGAGCAGGACGGGCGCGCTCACCCCGGAGCCGAACGGCATCCTGCCCGTCGCCGCGTACGCGAGCACCGCGCCGACCGAGAAGACGTCGCTGGCCGGCCCGGCGGGCAGCCCGTTCGCCTGCTCCGGCGACATGAAGCCCGGCGAGCCGAACACGTGCCCGGACCGGGTGAGCACGGTGGTGGCGTCCAGCGCGCGGGCGATGCCGAAGTCGATCAGCCGCGGCCCGTCCAGGGTCAGCAGCACGTTGGACGGCTTGACGTCCCGGTGCACCAGCCCGAGGCCGTGCACATGGGCGAGCGCCTCGGCGAGCCCGGCCCCGAGGGTGCGCACGGCCGGCTCGGGCAGCGGCCCGAACTCCCGCACCGCGTCGGTGAGCGCGGGCCCGGCGATGTAGCCGGTGGCCACCCAGAGGTCCCCGCCCTCGGTGTCCGCGTCCAGGACCGGCGCCGTCCAGGCACCGCCGACCCGCCGGGCGGCCGCCACCTCGTGCCGGAACCGCGCCCGGAACTCGGGGTTCTCGGCCAGCTCACGACGGACCACCTTGACGGCGACGGTCCGCCCGCCCCCCGTCCGGCCGAGGTAGACCCGGCCCATCCCGCCCGCCCCGAGCCGCCGCAGCAACCGGTACTCGCCCACCTGTCGCGGATCGTCCGCCGCCAGCGGCTCCATGGCCCGCTCCCCTCACCGCCCGGCGCGGCCCTCCCCGCCTCCCGGATCCGGAGCCGACGCTATCGGTCCGGGCCCACCCATGGGACGGGATCATGGTCACAGAATGATCGTCAGATCACCGCAACCCCCTCGGCACTGGTCGATGTCCCGTCGGCCGCCCAGCCGCCCAGCCGCCCAGCCGCCCAGCCGCCCTCCACCCGCGCCCCGCGGCCCGAGACCGGGGGACGACGAACGACGAAGGCCCGGACCGCGTCGTGCGGTCCGGGCCTTCTGCCGGCGGAGGATGTGAGGAGAACTGCGGCGCAGCGGTTCGTCGGAGGGGCTCCGAGCGGTGCTGGACGGGAGTGAAGGCAACCGGAACGGCGACCAGGTCGTAGCCGGGATCGCGTTGCAGCCGTCTCGGTCGGGTGCTGTGCGGAACGGTCAGCCGGCGAAGCCCGGGACCACCAGGCCGGACTCGTACGCGATCACCACGGCATGGGTCCGGTTCTGCGCGCCGAGCTTGGTCAGCACGTTCCCGACGTGGGTCTTGACCGTCTCCAGGCTCACCGTGAGGGACTCCGCGATCTCCGGATTGGAGAGCCCGGTGGCCATCAGGCGCAGCACCTCCTCCTCCCGGCCGGTCAGGGCGGCCCGCGGCAGGGCCTCGGCGGAGCCCAGCGGGCGGGCGGCGACCATGCGGCCCAACGCGGCCGGGAAGAGGACCGCTTCGCCCGCCGCCACCACCCGGACCGCCTCGGCGATCTGGCGGACCGGGAGGCGCTTGAGGACGAAGCCGCTGGCGCCCGCGCTGAGGGCGGCGGTGACGTAGCCGTCGTTCTCGAAGGTGGTGATCACCACGACCTTCGGCGAGTCGGCCGCTTCGGCCAGCAGTTGGCGGGTGGCCTCGATCCCGTTGCGACGCGGCATCCGGACGTCCATCAGGACCACGTCCGGCCGCAGGCTCTGCGCCCGTTCGACCGCCTCGACGCCGTCGGCGGCCTCGCCGACCACCGTGATCCCCGGCTGTGCGGCGAGCAGCATGCGCAGGCCGCTGCGGGTCACCTCGTCGTCGTCCGCGATCAGGAGGGTGACGCCGGAGTCGGTGACGGCGGGGTCGGTGACGGCGGGGACGGCCATGCCTTCGCCCGCGTCGGATCCACTCACGCCGAGACCCGTACCGGCAGCCGGACGGCCAGCCGCCAGTGCTGCGTCCCGTCCGGGCCGGCCTGGAACTCACCGTGCAGCAGCCGGACGCGCTCGGCCAGTCCGGGCAGACCGTGGCCGGAGGTCGGGAAGGCGCCCGGCCCCGTCCGTGCCCCGGTCCGGTTGACCACCGTGAGATCCAGTCCGTCCGGCCCGGCCGCCACCCGGACTTCGATCGGGCCGCCCGCCCCGTGGCGCAGCGCGTTCGTCAGCCCCTCCTGGAGGATCCGGTACGCCGCCCGGGAGAGCGTCCCCTGCACCTGCGCCAGCTCGCCCGACAGGACCGGTTCCACCGTCGCCCCCGCGTGCCGCAGCCGGTCCAACAGCTCGGGGAGGTCGGCCAGGGTCCGGGCCGGCGCCGTTCCCGACTGCTCCTCGCGCAGCACTCCGAGCACGTAGTCCAGGTCCTCCAGCGCGGCCCGGGCCGACTCCTCGATGCTGCGCATGGCGGCCCGCGCCGCCACCGGGTCGGCGGAGAGCATCTCGCCCGCCACCGCCGCCTGGATGGTGGCCGCCGTCAGCGTGTGCCCGATCGAGTCGTGCAACTCGTGAGCGATCCGGTTGCGTTCGGCCAGCAGCAGCTCCCGCTCGGCCGCCAGCGCGAGCCGCTCGGCCGCCGACGGGCCCAGCAGCCGCGGCGCCGACCACCGCAGGGCCTTCGTCACCAGTACGCAGACGGCCACCGCCAGCAGGATGCACACGGCCGCCATCACCCAGCTCCACCCGCCCGACACCCGGACCGACGTGCCGAACAGACTCGCCCGCGCCTCGCCGCCGAGCCAGTTCCCGGGCAGGGAGAGGCCCATGATGAACAGCACCGCGCTCGCCAGCGCTCCCGTCCACCCGACGGCCACGTGCAGCACCAGCCAGACCGGGGTCCGCCAGCGGTCGAGGCCGAGTGCGCCAGAGGTCCGGCGACCGGCCACCGGGTTCGGCAGCGGCACCCGCAGCAGCCGGCGGGCGGACACCACCAGCGCGCGCCGTACGGGGCGCGCCAGTCCGACCACGCCGACCAGCACCGCCCAGATCAGCAGGACCAGGACGATCTGCACGCTCTCCGGAGCGGAGCGCCACGACAGCGCCGGCAACAGGGCGAGAGGCAGCAGCGGAAGGCTCGCCAGCGCGCCGCAATAGGCGAACAGCACGCCCGAATACGTGGAGCCGCGCAGCAGCGGCCGGATTCCCCTGATCATGGTCGCCAGTATCGCCGGGTGGCCCACCGGCAGCCTCCCCCGATCGGGGGAGCGACTTCTCCCGCCTTCCCGCGATGCGGTCAGCGGGCCCCGGAAGCCAGGATCGTGCCCAGACCAAACGATTCCCAGGAGTTGACTGATGCGTGCTCAGATCCGGCAGGGCTCTCGTTCCTCGACCCGGCAGCAGGGCGGCAGGCGGCGGCGAGCCGTGTCGGCCGCCGCCGGGGTGGCCATCGGCGTCATGACGCTGGGCGCCCTCGCCCCGCCCGCCGCCTCCGCCTTCGGTTCCGCGGCCGCCTCCCGTTCCGCGGCCGCCTCCACTGCTGCCGCCGCCGCCAGGCCGGACGCCGTCCAGCAGGCCCTGAACACGCTGGTGCGCGACGACGGGATGCCCGCCGCGCTGGCGAGCGTCCAGGACCGGAACGGCCGCACCCGCACCTACACCGCAGGAGTCGGCGACCTGACCACCGGCTCGAAGGTGCCCAGGGACGGCCAGGTACGGATCGGCAGCAACACCAAGGCGTTCACGGCGGTCGTGGTCCTGCAACTGGTCGGCGAAGGGAAGATCGGCCTCGACGCCACCGTCGACACCTACCTGCCCGGCCTCGTCCGCGGCGAGGGGATCGACGGGCGCCGCATCACCGTCCGCCAGCTCCTCCAGCACACCAGCGGACTCCCCGAGTACGGCATCCACGTCGACGACGACGAGATCAGGAACCGGTACTTCGAGCCCCGCGAGCTGCTCGACATCGCCCTCCGGTACAAGGCCGACGCGGAGCCGGGGACGACCTGGGGGTACAGCAACACCAACTACGTCCTGGCCGGCCTGATAGTCCAGAAGGTCACCGGCCGCCCCCTCGCCGAGGAGATGGACCGGCGCATCATCAAGCGCATCGGGCTGCGCCACACCTACTTCCCCGCCCCCGGCGAGATGACCATCCGGGAGCCGCACCCCCAGGGCTACCACCGCAACCCGGCGGACGGACCGCTGCGCGACTTCACGGAGATGGATCCCTCCGCAGGCTGGGCCGCAGGCCAGTTGATCTCCACCAACTCCGACCTCAACCGCTTCTTCACCGCGCTCCTCGCCGGTCACCTCCTCCCGGCGGACCAGCTCGCCGAGATGCGCACGACCGTCCCCGCCGGGACCTCGGGCCTCCGCTACGGGCTGGGGCTCACGAGCAGGCCGCTGTCGTGCGGCGGCGTCTACTGGGGCCACGGCGGCGACATCGCGGGGTACGAGACCCGGGGCGGTGTCACCGACGACGGCCGCGCCGCCAACGTCGCGGTCACCACCATCCCGACGGACGAGGCGGCCGCGCAGCACGTGAAGGACGCCGTGGACAGGGCCCTGTGCGGCTGAGGCACGCCACCCCCCGGGCCCGGCTCGCCGGGCCCGGGCGACCCGGACGAAGATCCGGCAGTTCCCGGGGAGTTGACTCATGCGTGGACGGACACGGCAAGGCCTTCGGCCGGTGACGGGTCCTGTCCGCCGAAACCGCGCTGACCACCGGCGCTATGACGCCGGGCGTCCTGTCGGAGCCCCAGGCCTTCGCCGCCGGGATGAAACCAGCCACGGCCGGGGTGCGGGACAGGCCGGCGGGCGACGGCGGGGCTGAGCCCGCGCCGGGTGAAGAAGCATATGCCGGCGATATGCCGTGCTGCTTAGGCTCCAGGGATGCGCGTGTTGATCGTGGAGGACGAGCCCTACCTGGCCGAAGCCGTCCGGGACGGTCTCCGGCTGGAAGCGATCGCCGCCGACATCGCCGGCGACGGCGACTCCGCTCTGGAACTGCTCGGCGTCAACTCCTACGACCTCGCCGTCCTGGACCGCGACGTCCCCGGTCCCTCCGGCGACGAGATCGCCCGACGAATCGTCGCCTCCGGCAGCGGCATCCCGATCCTCATGCTCACCGCTGCCGACCGGATCGACGACAAGGCGTCCGGGTTCGCGCTCGGCGCCGATGACTACCTCACCAAACCGTTCGAGCTCCGGGAACTCGTCATGCGGCTGCGGGCGCTGGACCGCAGACGCGCGCACGCCCGACCCCCGGTCAGCGAGATCGCGGGCCTGCGGCTGGACCCCTTCCGCCGGCAGGTCTTCCGCGACGGAGGCTACGTCGCGCTCACACGGAAACAGTTCGCCGTGCTCGAAGTCCTCGTCGCCGCCGAAGGCGGTGTCGTCAGCGCCGAAGAACTCCTGGAGCGGGCCTGGGACGCCAACGCCGACCCCTTCACCAACGCCGTCCGCATCACCGTCTCCGGCCTGCGCAAACGACTCGGCGAACCATGGCTCGTCGCCACGGTGCCCGGCGTCGGCTACCGAATCGACACCGGCACGGACACCCCTCACCCCCCGCAGCACTCGTGAACAGGCGCCCAGGGCTCAGCGCCCGCCTGAAACTCACCATCAGCTACGCCGGATTCCTCCTCATCGCCGGCACTCTCCTGCTGGCCGTGGTGTGGGTGTTCCTGCTGCGCTACGTACCCGACAGCCCCCGGGGCCTTCTCGGCGTCGCACCCAACCGCTACCTCCTCGTGCGCAGGTTCGCCCCCGCCGCGGCCATGGCACTGGCCTTCCTGCTGGCGTTCGGCCTCCTGGGAGGATGGATCCTCGCCGGCCGGATGCTCGCACCACTCACACGGATCGCGGCCGCGGCACGGACGGCCGCGAACGGATCACTGTCCCACCGGGTCCGCATGCGAGGTCCCCGGGACGAATTCCGCGAACTCGCCGACGTGTTCGACCTCATGCTGGAACAACTCGAATCCCACGTCACCGAGCAGCAACGCTTCGCCGCGAACGCCTCCCACGAACTGCGCACCCCGCTGGCGATCTCGAAGACGCTCCTCGACCTCGCCCGCAACGACCCCACGCGGGACCAGGGCGAACTCATCGAGCGCCTCCACACCGTCAACACGCGGGCGATCGACCTCACCGAGGCTCTCCTGCTGCTCAGCCGCGCCGACCGCAAGAGCTTCACCCGCGAGCCCGTCGACCTGTCCCTCGTCGCCGAAGAAGCCACCGAAACGCTGCTTCCCCTCGCCGAGAAGCGCCGGATCACGCTCGACGTCACCGGCGAGAAGGCGCAGACCCACGGCTCCGCGGCGCTCATTCTGCGGATGGTGACCAACCTCGTCCAGAACGCCGTCGTCCACAACCTCCCCTCCGGCGGCACGGTAGCGGTCCACACCGAATCGCAGCACGACGCGAGCGTGCTGCGGGTCGAGAACACCGGCCCTCCGCTCCTGCCGGAACTGGTACCGACCCTCACCGAACCCTTCCGACGCGGAACAGAACGCACGCGCAGCGACGAACACGTCGGGGTCGGCCTCGGGCTGGCCATCGTGCACAGCATCGTCCGAGCACACGACGGGACCATCGACCTCGAACCCCGCCCCACCGGCGGCCTCCTCGTCACGATTCGACTTCCCGGCACGCCGCAGGCATCGTCCCCGAGCAGCTCCTAGACCTTCCGGTGGATGCGCGTGCCGCCGCCGCGGTTGTTCACCGGCGAGTCGTTCGGCACCTGCCGCAACCGGGCTGTCGCGATCACCGGCGGAGCGGCAGGACCAGCGCACTGGCGGCCTGCTCCGGCTCCTGATGCCGGGGAATCGGCGTATCGCGGGCGTATGGAAAGTCGCATACGCCACCGCAACGGTCCTCCGTCTTCAGTGGAGGTACGAGGACCGCATGGGTGGGTGACCGGTTGCCGACAGTGGCCGCCGGCAGACCTCCACCGGTCGATGTGTCGATCAGGAAAGGGCCGTGACCATGGACCCGGATTCCGTAGGTGGTATCAATCGGCGGCGACTGCTCGGGTGGGGAGGGCTGGCGGCCGCCGGCGCGGTGGCGGCTGGCGGCGCGGTGGCGGCCGGCGCGCCGCCGGCGGGCGCCCGGCCCGGCCACGCCGACCAGGCCTCAGCCGACTCCGAGATCCCGCCGGCCACCCGTCCCGGCGGAGCCTACGACCAGTACGTGGCGAAGCTGGCCGCCGAGGGGAGGTTCTCCGGCGTGGTGCTGCTGTCGCACCGGGGCCGGACGGTGCTGTCCCGCAGCTACGGCATGGCCGACAGGGAGAAGGGGATCCGCAATCACGAAGGCATCGCGTTCAGCCTCAGCTCGGCGGGCAAGCCGTTCGGCGCGGCGGCCGTCCTGCAGCTGGCACAGCAGGGCAAGCTGAGCCTGTCGGACACGGTGGGCACCCACCTGAAGGGCTACGCCAAGGACATCGCCGAGCAGGTGACCATCCACCACCTGCTCTCCGGAACCTCGGGGCTGAGCACCCCGGATGAGGACGTGCAACGCATCTTCCAGAGCCGGGAGGAGGTGCACGAGTACTACGAGCGGTGGGTCCGGCAGTCCACGCTGGTGGCTGCCCCCGGCACTCGCATCAGCCACTCCGGCGCCGATGTCGGCATCCCCGCGTCGATCGTGGAGGCCGTGAGCGGCAAGACGTACTGGGACTACGTGCAGGAGAACATCTTCGGGCGCTGCGGCATGACCGGCTCGGCGTTCCGCACCAGGCAGGAGTGGCTCACCGACGAGCACATCGCGCACCCGTACATGACGCTGGCCGACGGAAGCCAGGTGGACGCGGTCCGCCATCTGGACAAGGGCAGCCCGTCCCCGGACGTACTCGGCAAGAACCCGGGCCGCGCCTTCATCGACGCCCCCGGGGACGGCGGCTTCGCCACCGCGCCGGATCTGGTCCGGTTCGCGCACGCGCTGGGCGACGGCACGGTGCTCCACCGGCCCTGGGCCGAGTTGCTCACCGGGGCCAAGATCCCCCACAGCGGCTCGTCGTTCGGGGCCTACGACATGCCGGTCCGTATCGTCAACGGCCAGTGGGTGTTCGGCCGCGGCGGTGGCAACCCCGGTGTCAGCGCCAATTGGAACATCTACCCGCACACCGGCTGGGTCGGCGTCGTCCTCGGCAACTGCGACGGCCTGCCGCTGCAGGAGATCACCGGCCGCGAGATGCGGGCCGTCACCGGAGCTTCGCCCGGCGACGGGGGCGGCGGCTGAAACGGTCCGGCGGCAGCCACGGAGAGAAGCGACCTCCCCCGGCCCGGTGAGCCGCGCCAAGGCCCAAGGAACCGGCCGGGCACAGAATGAGACGACGAAGGCCCCGACCGCTGGGCGGTCGGGGCCTTCGTGCTGCCATGGCTGGCAGAGGCGGAGGATACGAGATTCGAACTCGTGAGGGGTTGCCCCCAACACGCTTTCCAAATGTTCGTCCGGCCGTTCGGGAGTGAACGTAGGTGTTCTGACCTGGGGCGGAGTGGTCCAGCCGCTGAGCTGAGGACGACGCTGAACGGAGGCGAATGCAACCAGAACTGCAACCGAAGCAGTGGGTGCCACGTGTCGAACCGGGCTCCGAAGGGCGGAGCTCGGAGGCGGGTGGGTAGAAGCTTCGAGGGTACATGTACATCTGCTACATTTGTGACATGAGTGAACCGGTGATCGCATCCATGGCCGAGGTTCGCAGTCACTTGGCGGACGTCCTCGACCGGGCCCGTCGGGACGAGACCCCGACGATCATTACTCGGCGCGGCAAGCAGGAAGCCGTCGTGATCGACATCCTTGAGTACCGGCGTCTGAGCCGGCTGGCTGAGCAGGCCGAGGAGTCCTGGCTGAACCAGTTGGCCGACGAGGCGGAATCCGAAGGCGCCGAAGGTTCGGTCTCGCTCGAAGAGATGGCCGCCCTGCTCCGTGCCCACCACGCCTGATCTCCATGGGCTACGTGACGCGGTTCACCCCGCACGCGCAACGGGACATGCTCAAGATCCCGCGCCCCGACGCTCTGCGGATCCTCCATCGCCTGAGCGAACTCCAGAAGGGCTTGGACGTGGGCGACACAGCGGCCTTCGACATCAAGGCTCTTCAGGGGCACAGCTCGCGGTGGCGTCTCAGGGTCGGCGACTACCGCGTCGTGTACACGATTGAGGACGGCCAGCTGATCGTGTGGGTAATGGCTGCCGGAAACCGCCGCGACGTGTACCGCGGCCTGTAGGTGCTGCGGCGCCGATCATCCACGACGCTCGGGCCGGTGGGGCGCCACTGCCAGTGGCGCCTCCTCCGCTCCAAGGCATGAGAGTTGGCCGTTGAGACTGCGGATGAGACTGTGAACGACGAAGGCCCGGACCGCGATGCGGTCCGGGCCTTCTGCCGGCGGAGGATACGAGATTCGAACTCGTGAGGGGTTGCCCCCAACACGCTTTCCAATTCTCCCGAACGGCGTCTGCCGGGGTTCGCACCCGTCTTGACCTGCGGCAGAACGAACCGCTGGACGGTGGCTGGACCCGGTTGGACGGGGGTGAATGAGACCAAAACTGAGACCAGAGCTGTTGTTCAGCCTGCGTTGATTGCTCGCCTACCGATGCAGCGCCAGCACACCGCTCAGGGCGCCGGCGGCGGATCCCACCAGGATGAGCAGCCGACGAGGACAGCGCTGCATGGTTAGGACTTGTCCGGTCGATCATGTGACTATCACCCGCCGTGCTCGTTGGTCCGGGCATGGGGCGGGGAGCCGGAGGCGCCCGCTGAGATGGCGGTGGCGGGACGCCGGGGTGCGTCTCTCGGATAGCCGGGAGGAGGTGATCATGCGGCGGGTCCGGCAGGTGAACGCGGACATCGGAGGGGCCTACCCGGGGTTCCCCCGGGTAGGCCCCTCCGGCGACTTCCGCACCCTGCTACTGGCGTGCCGTTCCCAACGTTGCCGGCCGGGTCCGTAGCAGTGCGCGCACCGGCAGGCCCGTCGAGCCGAGGCAGAGCAGCACGGTACCGACGGCCAGTGGCAGGGCGAGCATCGGCGGCACGTGGGGGGCGGAGCCGGCCACGCCCCGGGTGACGGGTACCAGCGTGAGCCCGGCGATCGACGCGCCGACCGCGAGCCCGGTCACGGCCACCAGCAGCGCCTCCCAGCGCATCATGTGGCGTACCTGGCGCCGGGTGGTGCCGGCCAGCCGGAGCAGCGCGACCTCGCGGCGCCGGTCGATCACCGTCATGACCAGGGTGTTGGCGGCGCTGACGGCGGCGAACCCGCCGAGCACGGCCGCCATCACGGTGTTGGCCCAGCCGCTGAGTTCCAGGTCCTTGTCGGCCTGGGCGACGAACCCGGCCCGGTCGGTCACGGCCGTCCCGGGCAGCGCGCCCAGACTGGCGGCCAGGGCCGGGCGGTCGGCGCCCGGCGCGGCGGCGACCAGCACCTGGCTGTCGTAGGCGGCGGTGACGTGCGAGGCGACCGCGGCCCGGGGCAGCAGCGCCTGGCCGACGCCCAGCCCTCGCTCGTACACCGCGACCACCGCGGGCCGGACCGCGGTGCCGTCGCCGAGCCACAGCGGCACCCGGTCGCCGACCTTCGCGCCGAGTGCGCCGGACAGGGTTGTGCTCAGCGCGATCGTGTCAGGGGCGCGGCCGAGGTCGGCGAGGGCACCTGTGCGCACGTCGAGGTCGAGCACCTTCGGCAGCCGGGCCGGGTCGCCGCCCACGCCGAGGGCGGGGGCGGAGCTCAGCATGTCGCCGCTCTCGTAGACCACACCGGTGCGCAGCAGGCCGATGGCGGTGTCCACACCGGGCACCCGGGCGGCCGTCTCCGCGGTTGCGGCGGGCAGGCCGGGGCCGGTGGTGGTGATCACGTGGTCGGCGGTGACGCCGGCCTTGACGTTCTCGCCGGTGGTGTGGCGCACGGTGCTCTGGAGGATCAGCAGGGTGCCGCAGAAGGCGGTGACCAGAACGATGGGGGTGATCGCGGAGGCCAGTCTGCGGGCGTTGGCGCGGGCGTTGTCGGCGGCGAGCGAGCCGGGCGCGCCGCCGGCCCGCAGCGGGGCGCCGAGCAGCGCGGCGGCTGCGGCGGCGAGCCGGGGACCGAGCAGGGCGACGGTCACCATGAAGCACATGACCACACCGAGCGCGGTCTGGGCGGCCTTCTCGCCGTCCAGGGCGTTGGCGACGACGGCGGCCGTGCAGCCGCCGGCGGCGAAGAGCACGCCGAGGACGGTGCGCACCTTGCCGGGGCGGGGTGCTTCGACGGCGGCGTCGCCGAGTGCCTGGGCGGCCCGCATCCGGGAGGGGCGGCGGGCGGCCAGGAAGCCGGCGGTCAGCGCGGCGAGGGTGCACAGGAGCACGGCGGCGAGCATCGGCAGCGGGCCGATGTCGAGACGGACGTCCGCGGGTACGGCGCCGCGGTCGGCCAGCTGGCCGAACCACCAGCGGGCGAGGGCCAGTCCGGGCAGGATGCCGAGCGCGGCGGCGAGGGGCGCTACCAGCATCGCCTCGGTGGCGATGGTGCGGCGGATCTGGCGTGGGGTGGCGCCGATGGCGCGCAGCAGCGCGAATTCGCGGGCGCGCTGGCCCGTGGCGAGGGCGATGGTGCTCATCACCACGAACACGGCGGTCATGGTGGCGTAGCCGCCGAAGGTGCCGCCGAGGGCCGTCAGCATGCTGCGGGCACTGCTGAGGGCGGGGCGTTCGACGGTGCCCCGGTCGTCCCCGGTGAAGGTCCTGGCGTCGCCGCCGAGGGCCCGGCGGACCTGGGCCGCCAGTTCGGTGGTGGGAACGCCTTCGCGGGGTTGCACGGCGATGGCGTCGATGCGGCCGGGATGGCCGGAAAGGCGGTCGGCGGTGGTGTCGGCGAACCAGGCGGTGGGGCCGCTCCGCTGGGCGGCGGCCAGACCGGAGATCCGGTAGTGCGCGGTGCCGCCGGGCGCGGTGAGCGCGAGGCTCGCGCCGGGTGCGAGATGGGCGGCACGCGCCGTGTCGGTGTCCAGCACTATCTCGTTCGCGCCGGGTGCGCGGCCCTCGACCAGCTTGTCGCCGGGTCCGGCGATCCCGAGTGCGGCGAAGCCCCGGCCGGTCATGGCCGGTGTCCTCTCCCCAGCGGGCAGCGGGAAGGCCGTGTCGGGGCGGGCCGCCGCGACCGCGGGCAGGGCGGTCAGCCGGCCGACCAACGCGGCGTCAGTGCGGGCCCGTTCCGGGGTGGCCTGCTCCTGGGTCTCGGTCTCCCCACCGGTCTTGCGCTCGATCTTGACCGCCTGGTCGGCTGTGACCACCACGGGGGCGGCAGCGTACCGTTCGGGCTTCAGGCTCGCGGTCAGGCCGGTCTGCAGCAGCGTCCCGCAGGCCACCACCACGGCGGCGCCCAGCAGCAGGGCGACCAGGGTTCCCACGAAGGACCCGGGCCGGAAGCGCACCGAGGCGCGGGCGAGTCCGTTCGTCATGCCGCCGCTCCCACCGGGTGGGCGGTCAGCGCGATCATCCGGTCCGCGACGGTCTGCGGGGTCGGGTACGGCAGGTCGTCCGCGATCGCTCCGCCGGCCAGGAACAGCACCCGGTCGGCGAAGGAGGCGGCCACCGGGTCGTGGGTCACCATGACCACGGTCGCGCCGAGCGAGTCCACGGCCTGCCGCAGCAGGCCCAGTACCTCGTGCGCGGTGGTGGTGTCCAGCGCGCCGGTCGGCTCGTCGGCGAACACCACGTCCGGGTGAGTGATCAGCGCGCGGGCGATCGCCACCCGCTGCTGCTGGCCGCCGGACAGCTGTCCCGGGCGGCGCGACGCGTGCTCGCCCAGGCCCACCCGCGTGAGCAGTTCCCGCGCCCTGGCCCGGTCCTGGCGCTTCCCGGCGAGGCGCTGCGGGAGCAGCACGTTCTGCTCGACGCTCAGCGAGGGCAGCAGGTTGAAGGACTGGAAGACGAAGCCGATGCGGGAGCGGCGCAGCTTGGTGAGCCGGTCCTCGCCCAGGGTGGTGATGTCCTCGCCGCCGAGCCGGACCTGTCCCTCGTCCGGGCGGTCCAGGCCCGCCGCGCACTGCAGGAAGGTGGACTTGCCGGAGCCGGAAGGGCCCATGACGGCGGTGAAGCTGCCGCGGGCGAGCGCCAGGTCGATCCCGCGCAGCGCGTGCACCGTCGCCGCGCCGCTTCCGTAAACCCGGCGCACACCCCGCAGTTCGATCGCGGGCTCCGCGGCCGGGGCCCCGAGGCGCGGGGCCGAGCCGTACGGGTGCGCGGTGAACGGGGCTGCGGTGAACGGGGCCGTTCCGGGCCCGTCGGTCCTGTGGTCTCGGTGGCGTGCCATGCAGGGGTCTTCCTTCGGTTCTGCGGCGCTCGTTGTCAACGTCCTCAAACCTAGGAAGCACGGACCGCGCGGACCATGCAGGCCACCGGCGGAACGGAGGTGGGGTTATCCCCCCATTCCCCGGCGGCGGGAAACCGCAGGTGGGAGGTCCGGCGCTTGGCGAGGACGGGTACGCGAAGCCGGACCGTCCACGGCTGCCGGCGGTCGCGGTCGGCGTCCGCTTCGCCGCGAACGTGGTGGCGAAGCGGCCGCCGACCGCTGCACGACCCGCAAAGAGCCTTCTGACGCAGGCTGGTGCGGGGCAAAGAAGGAGACGCGGCAGGTTGGCAGCCGGGCCCAGTCCGCCGGCGGCGACAGCAGCGAACCCGGTCCTCTTGAACGCGCTCGGCCCGACCACGGGCCGCGCCCACCGTCCGACCGTGGCGGCCGAGGACGGCCCTGCCGGTCCATGAGGCGGCCACCGAAGCGAAGAGCTGACGACCGACCAGACACGCTGTATCGGCGTCTCGACGCACCACTGGCGGATGAAGGCCTATCGGCCGGGCCGCCCTTGCAGGCTGCTGCACCAAGGGCCCTTCTGCGCCGCGTACGGCCGCGCGGTCCCGGAGCCGCTCGAACACCGCCCATCCCTCTTCTCCCACCACCGGCTCGCAGTCCAGCCCCGTTCCCGCTGGCACTGGTCCCGAGCCTCCTGCTCGATCCCGGGGAAGGCCGCCGTGAGGCCAGCGCCCCAGCGCGAGCGCAGTAGCACCCGGCCTCCGGGCTGTGCGCCAGGGCCGACTCTGCCGCCGTTCCCCAAACCGCGGTACCTCTCGGAGACAGGCGATTGCGGAGCTACGGGTGACTTCAGGGAGAAGCCGGCCGGGTACGGCGGCCGACGGGGGCCCACCAGTCGCCGGTAGCCGCTCGACTCCAGCCAAGCGACCTGCTTGAGGCCCGTTCACGACCAGGAGCGGGATCCTACCACCCCGCCCGTCGGCGGGTGAGGCAAACCCCCGGGCCGATCGGGGGGTGCAGCGGATGGTGCGAGGAACTCCCGGGCGGCGAGGGTTGGGGCCATGATCACACGCAAGCTCCTGCTCGCCGCTCTGCTTGTCCCGCTCGGTGCCACCCTGGCTGTCGCTCCGGCCGCCTCCGCCGCCGCTCCGACCGCCGCGTCCGCGGCGTCGGCCTCACCCGACGCCGTCGCGTTCCGCTCCCCCGAAGCCGCCCTCGACCGGGTGGCACACCCACTGCGCACCACCGAACCCCGCGGCAACGTCGCCGATCTGCGCCCGTTCGGCACGATGGTCGGCGGCGCCACCGTGGTGGGCGTGGGCGAGGCCACCCACAGCTCGCACGAGTTCGTCACCCTCAAGCACCGGATGCTGCGGTACCTGGTCGAGGAGAAGGGTTTCCGCACCTTCGCCCTCGAAGCCGCCTGGAGCAGCGGACTGCGGATCGACGCCTACCTCACCCGGGGCGAGGGCGATCTGAAGCAGATCATGGACGAGGAGTTCCAGGGCACCTACCGGTGGTGGAACAACGCCGAGTACCGCGACCTGCTCCAGTGGGCGCGCTCCTACAACATCCAGCACCCCGGTGACCCCGTCCGCTTCGTCGGCGACGACAACGGCTTCGCCGGCCCGCAGCTGTACGACACGGTGAACACGTTCGCGGCCGCGTCCAGCCCCGAACTCGCCGCGCAGATCACCGAGCTGTACCAAGGACTGCGGCCCACCATCAACGCCGAGACCTACGTCAACGACTACCTCGCGAAGCCGCTCGCCGAGCGCGAGGCGATCGCCGAGCGGACCGGCCGTGCGGTGGACCTGCTCAAGCAGCACCCCGGTGCCGACCCCGACGCCCATGCCTGGGCCGTGCAGCACGCCGGCGCGATCCACCAGATGACCACCCTCTACGCCTTCGACTGGGACGACCCCCGGGACGTCCCCGGCGCCATGCGCTACCGCGACCGCGTCATGGCGGACAACATCGCCTGGTGGCAGCAGCGCACCGGCAGCAAGATCATGATCTCCGCCCACAACAGCCACACCGCCCTCAAGACCTACGCCCCCGCCAGCCACCCCCACGTCCAGGGCGAGTTCCTGCGCGAGCAACTGGGCACCGGCTACCTGAGCGTGGGCCTCACCTTCAACCAGGGCACGTTCAACGCCTTCAACCACGACGGCGCCCCGCAGCGCTTCACCGCCGCACCCGCCGCCCCCGGCACCGCCGAACACACCCTCGACAAGGTCCGCCACCGCGACTACGTCGTCGACCTGCGCAACACCCCAGCCCCCGCCCGCGCCTGGCTCGCCGAACCCCACACCATCAAGAACATCGGCGCCACCTACCCCGGCATCGCCGACGCCCCCCAGATCCGCCTCACCCAGACCCACGACGTCCTCATCCACCTCCAGCAGGTCCAGGCGGCCAACATGCTCAACTAGGACTTGCCCGCCCGATCATGTGACGCGTTGTGGCCGGTGGCGGGACCATCGGCAGGTGATCGACGGGATACCGCACCGGGTGCGGACCGGCGTGCAGTGGCGCGACCTTCCCGAGCGGTTCGGAGCATGGAAGACGGTCTACGAACGCCACCGGCTGTGGTCAGCCGACGGGACCTGGGAGCGCCTGCTCCAGCAGGTCCAGGCGGAAGCGGACGCGGCCGGCGACATCGACTGGGACATCTCGGTCGACTCCACCGTCGTGCGCGCCCACCAGCACGCGGCCGGCGCCCGCACCGACCCGCCGCCGGCCCTCGCGTCAAAGGGGGCTGGGCCAGGAGAACACCAGGACGAGACACCGTGGCGGAGCCTCGCCGCCCGCATGGCGGAGGTGGTGCTGGAGGAGAGAACCTGGGCCGCTCGCGCGGCGGGCAGCCCAGAAGTAGTCGTGCCAGTTGGTCTCTGTGACATAGCCGTCGTCGGTCTGTGGAAGTCGAGCCGGCGCACCGCGCAGAGAAGGGCGCTGCGGTTTGGGCCAGGATCCGCTGACCGTCACCCAGCTCGTCCATGACCGTTCCCCCCTTTGCTGAACTGGCCAAGCACGTTGTTGGACCGCTGCGCATTGTGCCAAGCCCCCCGCATGTCATGTCGGGCTTTTGCGGCTCGGTGTGCGAAGGAGGCGGCCGGGCCGAGGTGGCTCGCGACAGGGCGGTCACCATGGATGCCGATTCGCACGGCACCAGCTGGCTCTGTTGCTGCTGGTGGGCTCGGCTCGGAGTCCCGAGTGGACGCCCGGCAGGCGGGGCGGGGCCCAGAATCGCAACTGAGACCAGGAACGACGTTGGCCCCGACCGCAGAAGCGGTCGGGGCCAACGTTTGCCCAGATGGGCGAGGCGGAGGATACGAGATTCGAACTCGTGAGGGGTTGCCCCCAACACGCTTTCCAAGCGTGCGCCCTAGGCCTCTAGGCGAATCCTCCGAGGGAGAGCTTAGTACATGTTTCGGGGTGGTCGCGACCACGTATGTCGCAGGTGGGCGGAGGGGGTGGCCTGCGGATGCGGGGGTGGGGGTGGTGGTGGAGGGGTGGGGTCGGGATCCGGTACTGTGGGGGGCAGCCCCTCGTGTGGCGTTATCTCTCTGAACCCCCCCAGGGCCGGAAGGCAGCAAGGGTAGGAGGGCTCTGGCGGGTGCGCGAGGGGTCTTTGCGTTCCCGGGGCAGGGGATCGGGGCTTGGGGTCGAGGGACGACGCGTTTGTCGGTCCGTCCCGATATCGTCGGTGGTGTGTCCCTAGCCCTGTACCGCCGCTACCGCCCCGAGACCTTCGCGGAGGTCATCGGGCAGGAGCACGTGACCGCTCCGCTCCAGCAGGCCCTGCGCAACAACAGGGTCAACCACGCGTACCTGTTCAGCGGCCCGCGCGGCTGCGGCAAGACGACGAGCGCGCGCATCCTGGCCCGCTGTCTGAACTGCGAGCAGGGGCCGACGCCGACGCCGTGCGGCGAGTGCCAGTCCTGCCGGGACCTCGCCACGGGCGGGCCCGGGTCGATCGACGTGATCGAGATCGACGCGGCCTCGCACGGTGGTGTGGACGACGCGCGCGAGCTGCGGGAGCGGGCGTTCTTCGCGCCGGTGCACAGCCGGTACAAGATCTTCATCCTGGACGAGGCGCACATGGTGACCTCGGCCGGCTTCAACGCGCTGCTGAAGGTGGTGGAGGAGCCGCCGGAGCACCTCAAGTTCATCTTCGCGACCACCGAGCCGGAGAAGGTGATCGGGACGATCCGGTCCCGGACGCACCACTACCCGTTCCGGCTGGTGCCGCCCGGAACGCTGCGCGACTACCTGGCGGAGGTCTGCGGCCGGGAGGGGATCCAGGTCGAGGACACGGTGTTCCCGCTGGTGGTGCGGGCCGGTGCCGGCTCGGTGCGTGACTCGATGTCGGTGATGGACCAGCTGCTGGCCGGTGCGGGCGAGGGCGGCGTCACCTACCAGATGGCCACCGCGCTGCTCGGGTACACGGACTCGGCGCTGCTGGACGAGGTGGTTGACGCGTTCGCCGCGCACGACGGGGCGACGGTGTTCCAGGTGATCGACCGGGTGGTCGAGGGCGGGCACGACCCGCGGCGGTTCGTCACGGACCTGCTGGAGCGGCTGCGCGACCTGGTGATCCTCGCCACAGTGCCGGACGCGGGGGAGAAGGGCCTGATCGACGCCCCGGCGGACCGGGTCGCGGTGATGCAGGCGCAGGCGGACGCCTTCGGGGCGGCCGAGCTGAGCCGGGCGGCGGACATCGTCAACACCGGGCTGACGGAGATGCGCGGCAACGCGGCGCCCCGGCTGCAGCTGGAGCTGATCTGCGCCCGGGTGATGCTTCCGGGCGCGTACAGCGACGAGCTGTCGCTGCAGGCGCGGCTGGACAAGCTGGAGCGCAGGGCCGCGGCGGGCGGGCTGGCCGGTGGAATTGCTGGTGGGATGGCGGCGGTCGCTCCGGCAGCGGCTCCGCCGGTGATGCCGGCCGCTCCGGTGGCGCAGGTGGCACCGCAGGTGCAGCAGCAGGTGCCGCAGCCGGCGGCTCCCGTGCACCCGGCGCCCGCGCCCGCGCAGCCGGCCGGGCCGGCGCCCGGGGCCTGGCCGATCAAGCGGAGCTTCCCGCCCGCCGGCGAGCCGGTCGAGGCCGCGCCCGCCCCGGCGGCGCCGGTCCCCGTCGCGGCGCCCTCGCCCGTCCCTGCCCCCGCACCCGCCCCCGCGCCCGTTCCGGCCGCGGCGCCCGGCGGGCAGCCGTCGGCGGCGGCGCAGCAGGGCGCGGCGCAGGTGCGGCAGCTGTGGCCCCAGATCCTGGAGGCGGTGAAGAACCGGCGCCGGTTCACCTGGATCCTGCTCAGCCAGAACGGCCAGGTGGCCGGGTTCGACGGCAGCGTGCTCCAGGTCTCGTTCATCAACGCGGGCGCCCGCGACAGCTTCGTCAGCAGCAACAGCGACGACGTGCTGCGCTCCGCGCTGGCCGACGCGCTCGGCGTGGACTGGCGGATCGAGTGCATCGTGGACCCGTCCGGCGGTGCCGGTGCCGGTGCCGGTGGCGGGTCCGGTGGCGGCAGCGCGGGCGGCTACGGCGGTGGCGGTGGCGGGGGCGGCTGGGGTGCCCCACCGGCGCGCCCGGCGGCATCCGCGCCCCCAGTGCAGCCCCCCGCTCCGGCGCCCGCGGCCGTGCCCGCACCGCAGCCGCAGCCGCAGGCGGCGCCGGTCGCACCGGTGCCCCCGCCCGTCCAGGCTCCGCCCCCGGCGGCCCCGGCGCATCCCGTGCGGGCCGTGGCTCCGGAGGACGACATCCCGGAGGAGGACGACCCCGACCTCAACGAGGACGCGTTCTCCGGTCAGGAGCTGATCATCCGCGAGCTGGGCGCCACGGTGCTGGAGGAGATCCGGCACGGTGGGAACTGACCGGCACGTAGGCTCGTCGAGGACGTACCAGAGGACGTAGCAGGCGCAGGACGAACGCAAGGAGTGAGCCGTGTTTCCCGGTGGTGGCCAGCCCAACATGCAGGCGCTGCTCAAGCAGGCGCAGAAGATGCAGCAGGACCTCGCCCAGGCGCAGCAGGAGCTGGCCGAGGCGAAGGTGACCGGTTCGGCGGGCGGCGGCCTCGTCGAGGCGACGGTGACCGGTGCCGGGGAACTGGTGGCGCTGACCATCGCCCCGGCCGCCGTGGACCCGGAGGACACCGAGACGCTGGCGGACCTGGTGCTGGCGGCCGTCCGGGACGCCAACCAGACCGCGCAGAAGATGCAGGCCGAGCGGATGGGCCCGCTGACCCAGGGCCTCGGCGGCGGGATCCCGGGCCTGCCGTTCTGAGAACGGCGGAACGGTCCGGGGGACGCCGGGCCGTGACGGTCCGGAGTTCAACCGATGGACCTGTGTGATTTATGCGGGAGTCGGGCGTCGGGCGGTGTGCCCGGCGTCCGATTCGTTGGATGATGGCACCGGAGCACCCCCGTGCGGGTGCCACCGGTCCAACCCGAGGGAAGGCGCGACGTTGTACGAGGGCGTGGTTCAGGACCTGATCGACGAACTGGGCAGGCTGCCCGGCGTCGGGCCCAAGAGCGCGCAGCGGATCGCCTTCCACGTCCTGCAGGCCGACCCCGTCGACGTCCGCCGGCTGGCGCACGCGCTGCTGGAGGTCAAGGACAAGGTCCGGTTCTGCGCCGTCTGCGGCAACGTCGCGGAGGCCGAGCAGTGCCGGGTCTGTCTCGACCCGCGCCGTGACCTCGCGGTCATCTGCGTCGTCGAGGAGCCCAAGGACGTCGTCGCCATCGAGCGCACCCGGGAGTTCCGCGGCCGCTACCACGTGCTGGGCGGCGCGATCAGCCCGATCGAGGGCGTCGGCCCGGACGACCTGCGGATCCGGGAGCTGCTGGCGCGGCTCGCCGACGGCACGGTCACCGAGCTGATCCTGGCCACCGACCCCAATCTGGAGGGGGAGGCGACCGCCACCTACCTGGCCCGGCTCTGCAAGCCGATGGGCCTGAAGGTGACCCGCCTGGCGAGCGGCCTGCCCGTCGGCGGGGATCTGGAGTACGCGGACGAGGTCACGCTCGGCCGCGCCTTCGAAGGGAGACGACTGCTCGATGTCTGACCGGACGACCAACCAGCAGCCCCACACGCCCCACCAGGCCGGACCGGAGCAGGACCGGCGCACCGCCCAGGACGCCGGGCACGCCCCGCACACCCACGGGCACGGCTCGGAGCCGGACGACTTCGCGGTGCAGATCGCGGACTCGGTGGAGAGCTTCGTGCTCTCGGTGACCGAGGTCGCCAAGGGTGACGAGCCCGGCAGCGCCGTCTCGCTCCTCCTGCTGGAGGTCTCGCAGCTGCTGCTGGCCGGCGGCCGGCTGGGCGCGATCGAGGACGTCGTCCCCGAGGACCGCTTCGAGCCCGACGCCGGACCGGAGCCGGACGGCGAGCAACTGCGCGAGCGCCTGGCCGAGCTGCTCGCGCCGATCGACGTCTACCACGAGGTCTTCGACCCGTACGGGCCGCCGGAGAAGCCGAACGCCTTCCGGATCTCGGACGACCTGGCCGGGGTGGTGGGCGAGCTGCAGCACGGGCTCACCCACTACCGCGAGGGCCGGGTCAGCGAGGCGCTCTGGTGGTGGCAGTTCTCGTACCTGTCGAACTGGGGCACCACCTGCACGGCCGTCCTGCGGGCGCTGCAGTCGCTGATCGCGCACGTTCGGCTGGACAGCCCGATCGGGGCGGCGCCGGACGGCGCTGACACCGACAACGACGGGCTCACCGACGAGCAGCTGGAGCAGCAGGCCGGCGACCTGATGGCGGCGGAGCTGGGCCTGGGCCGGTAGTCCGGAGCGGCGGCCGGTGCCCCCCCTCCGCGATGGTGGGCGGGCGGAGTCCGGACCCCGCGCGGTGGCGGGCGGCGGACTGTGACGGAAGCCTCACCCGCGCGCGCGGAGCGGAAAACCCCGGGGCTGTCATCCGTTCGTCCGCCGATTCTTCGGAACGGCGGGGGTCCGCCAGCAGACCTGCCGGTGGGACCGCCCGCACCCCCGCTCACCTGCTGAAACGTGTGTCTCATCATATGGAAAGCGGAGGTCGTAGGACCCCCGCTCGGTAGACTGGCGCCGACCGCACAACCCCCGCCACCCGGGGGTGCGGGGGCCGATCGCCCCCGAAGACGACACAAGTCGAGGAGCGCACGTGGGCCTTGTCGTGCAGAAGTACGGCGGCTCATCCGTTGCGGATGCCGAGGGCATCAAGCGCGTGGCCCGTCGAATCGTTGATGCCAAGAAGGCCGGCCATGAGGTCGTCGTCGTGGTGTCCGCGATGGGCGACACGACGGACGAGCTCATCGAACTCGCGGAGCAGGTGTCACCTCTCCCCGCCGGCCGCGAGTTCGACATGCTGCTGACCGCTGGAGAGCGCATCTCCATGGCGCTGCTGGCCATGGCGATCAAATCCCTGGGCCACGAGGCGCAGTCGTTCACAGGCAGCCAGGCCGGTGTCATCACCGACTCCGTCCACAACAAGGCGCGCATCATCGACGTGACGCCCGGCCGCATCCGCACCGCCCTGGACGAGGGCAACATCGCGATCGTGGCCGGCTTCCAGGGTGTCTCGCAGTCGAGCAAGGACATCACCACGCTCGGCCGCGGCGGCTCGGACACCACCGCGGTCGCCCTCGCCGCCGCCCTCAAGGCGGAGGTCTGCGAGATCTACACCGACGTGGACGGCGTCTTCACCGCCGATCCGCGCGTGGTGAAGAAGGCCCGAAAGATCGACTGGATCGCCTACGAGGACATGCTGGAGCTGGCCTCGTCCGGTTCCAAGGTGCTGCTCGACCGCTGTGTGGAGTACGCGCGCCGCTACAACATCCCGATTCACGTACGCTCGTCCTTCTCGGGCCTCCCCGGGACGATCGTCAGCAACGACAACCCGAACCAGCCCGAAGGGGGCGAGATGGAGCAGGCCATCATCTCCGGAGTCGCCCATGACACGTCCGAGGCGAAGGTCACGGTCGTCGGCGTGCCCGACAAGCCGGGCGAGGCGGCGCGCATCTTCCGTGCCATCGCGGACGCCGAGATCAACATCGACATGGTCGTGCAGAACGTCTCGGCGGCCTCGACCGGCCTGACGGACATCTCCTTCACCCTGCCGAAGACCGAGGGCCAGAAGGCCATCGACGCGCTCGACCGGGTCAGGGACGGCATCGGCTACGAGTCGCTCCGCTACGACGACGCGATCGGCAAGATCTCGCTGGTCGGCGCGGGCATGCGCTCCAACCCGGGCGTCACCGCGACGTTCTTCGAGGCGCTCTCCGCGGCCGGCGTCAACATCGAGCTGATCTCCACCTCGGAGATCCGCATCTCGGTGGTCACCCGCGCCGAGGATGTCAACGCGGCCGTCCAGGCCGTCCACACCGCCTTCGGGCTGGACAGCGAGACGGACGAGGCCGTCGTCTACGGAGGCACCGGGCGATGACCCGGCGGCCGAACCTCGCCGTCGTCGGCGCCACCGGCGCGGTCGGCGAGGTGCTCCTCGGCCTGCTCTCCCTCCGCCAGGACATCTGGGGCGAGATCCGTCTCGTCGCCTCCCCGCGCTCGGCCGGCCGCAAGGCGGTCGTGCGCGGGGAGCCAGTCGAGGTGCTCCCGCTCACGGAAGAGGTCTTCGACGGGATCGACGTCGCGCTGTTCGACGTTCCCGAGGAGATCGCCGCCCGCTGGGCGCCGATCGCGGCCGCCAAGGGCGTCGTGGTGGTCGACAACTCCGGCGCGTTCCGCCTGGACGACGCCGTTCCGCTGGTGGTGCCCGAGGTCAACGCGGCGGCCGCCCGGATGCGCTCGCGCGGCATCGTGGCCAGCCCCGACTCCACCACGCTGACCATGCTCGCGGCGATCGGCGCGCTGCACGCCGAGTACGGGCTGGAATCGCTGGTCGTCGCCTCCTACCAGGCCGCCTCCGGGCTCGGCCGGGCCGGCGCGGACGCGCTGCGCACGCAGCTCGCCCAGGTGGCCGGCACCGACGTCGGCGAGCAGACCGGCGACCTGCGCGCGGTGATCGCCGACCACGGACCGTTCGCCGCCCCGCTCGCGCTCAACGCGGTGCCCTGGACCGGCGTGCTGACGGACGGCGGCTGGTCGTCCGAGGAGCGCACGGTGCGCGACGAGTCCCGCAAGATCCTCGGCCTGCCCCGGCTGAAGGTCTCCGCCACCTGCGTGCGGATCCCGGTGGTGCGCACCCACGCGCTCGCCGTGCACGCGGTGTTCGAGCGCGAGGTCACCCAGGAGCATGCCCGGGAGCTGCTGGCGGAGGCCCCCGGGGTGCTGCTGTACGACGACCCGGCGGCGGGGGAGTTCCCCACACCGAACGACGCGGTCGGGACGGACCCGGTGTGGGCCGGGCGGGTGCGGCGGGCGCTGGACGACCCGAACGCGCTGGACCTCTTCCTCTGCGGGGACAACCTGCGCCGCGGCGCGGCGCTGAACGCGCTTCGGATCGCGGAGCTGGTGGCTGCGGAGGGCGTGTTCTAGAGCCGGTGCCCGGGCCCGTCCCGGGGCGCTTTGCCTCGGGCCTTCCGGGGTGCGCTGCCTCGCGCTTCCGGGGCGCGTCGCAGGGTGGGGGCGGGGCCCGGGGGAGCTGTTTCGCGCGAGGTGTGAGGGCGGTGGCCCGGCTCTGCGCGGGATGTTCGCCGACTGCGCGAGGAATCCTCGCCGAATCCTCTGGAGGGGCCTTCGGCCGATGCGGGAGAATATCCGCCGGGCTGGGCAACCATGACAGGGGATCGAGTGTCCAACGGGCGTGGCGAACGTGATGGTGGGGGCAGGGGCGGGCATCTCGGCGGCAGCCGCGGTGACGTTCCCGTCGCGTGTCCAGTGGCCTGCGGATAGGCCGGAAGATAACCAGATGACGGCAGTCGCACCCGGCGCCGCGGATTCCGGCGCCGGTACCGCCGGTACCGCCGCCGGGACCAGCGAGGATCTGCTCACCGAGACCTATCAGGCGCACTACCGCTCCCTGCTGAGGCTGGCAGCCCTGCTCCTCGACGACCTGTCGAGCTGTGAGGACGTCGTCCAGGAGGCCTTCATCCGGGTGCACGCCGCCCGGCGGCGGGTGCGCGAACCGGAGAAGACGCTGGCCTACCTGCGGCAGACCGTGGTCAACCTGTCCCGCTCGACGCTGCGGCGCAGGATCCTCGGCCTGCGACTGCTGCAGAAGCCGATGCCTGACATGGCCAGTGCAGAGGAAGGCGCCTACGATGCGCTGGAGCGCGACCAGTTGAAGGTCGCGCTGCGGGGTCTGCAACGCCGTCAGCGGGAGGTTCTGGTGCTGCGCTACTTCGTGGACATGACGGAGGCGCAGGTGGCGGAGACGCTGGGCATCTCGCTGGGTTCGGTGAAGGCGTACGGCTCACGAGGGCTCGCCGCGCTGCGGGTCCAGATGGAGGCCGGGCATGGCTGAGAACGATCGCACGGGCGCCGGCGGAGGTGCTCCTGGTGGCGGGGGCGCTCCGCGTGATGGGGGTGCTCCGCATGGTGAGGGCGCTCCGCGTGCGGGGGAGGATCCCCAGGAGCGCGAGGAGCGGCTGGTCCGGGAGCTGATGCAGCGGGCCGTGGCCGACGTGCGGCCCGCGCCCGGCGGCCTGCAGCACATCCGGCGCGCGGTGCCGCGGCGGCGGGCCGTCCGGCGCGGGGCGTGGACGGGGGCCGCCGCCGTGGCCGCGGCCGCCACCTTCCTGCTGCCGGCCCTGCACACCGCGGACCACCTCGGCCTGTCCGGCGGCCCCGGTTCGCCCGGTACCGCGAGCGGGAGCGCCTCCGCGACCGTCGCGGGCACCGTTCCCGGGGGCGTCACCGGCTCGCCCGACCTGCCGGCGGCCGCCGTCACCGGGGTGCCGGTCGCGCCGGGCAGCCCGTCCGGCACCGTCGACGGCTCGCCGAGCGTCGGCCCCAGCACCACCCGCCCCGCGCCCGGCACCTTCGCGCCGTCCACCGCCACGACCACCGGCGGGACCAACGCCCCGGTGGCGGCGCTGTGCACGCGCTCGGACCTCGGGCAGGGCACCGCGCACATCGGTGCCGCGGACGCCGAGGGGCGGATCTACGGCTCCTTCACCGTGACCAACGTCTCCGGGCGCAGCTGCCAGCTGGGCGGTCCCGGTTCGGTCACCGTCACCGGTGTCGCGGCGGCGGACGCCGGACGGATCCGGATCGCCTTCCACACCGCCGGCGATCCGGCGACCGACCTGCCCGCACCCGGACCCTCGTCCGGCCCCGCGACGGGGAAGGACGCGGGGAGCGACGGAGCCGTCCTCGCGCCCCGGGCCGGGTACCGGGTGGACTTCGCCTGGATCCCGGACCCGACCGGCTGCTCCGTCCCCGGCGGGACGGCCTCGCCCAGCGCGTCCGCCGGCACCGGGCAGCCGGGCACGTCCGGCGGCGGTACGACGGGGGGCGGTGGTCCGGCCGGTCCCGGTGGTACGGCGAGCGGCGGCCCGGGGACGGGTCCGGGCGCGGTGCCGGGGGCGGGCGGTGGTGCCGGTACCGGTGGTGCCGTATCCGGCTCCGGCGCCGGCTCCGATGGTGAGGCGAGCGGCTCGGGAACGGGCGGGACCTCCGGCGGGGGCTCGGCGGGTTCGGGCGGCGGCGCGGCGGGCGGGCCCCAGACGGGTGGCCCGGCGACGGCGGCGGGCGGTACCGGCGAGGTGCCCGGGGCGGTCCCGGGAGCCGAGCCCACCGGGGAGCCGACGGCGGTGCCGCGGCCGACCACGACGACGACGGGCGCGCCCACCGGTGCGCCGAGCCCGTCGGCCACCCCGACGCCGGGCCCGAGCAAGCCCTCGGCGAGCGTCACGGTGGTGTACACCCCGGCGCCGGGCAACCCGGCCGCCGCGAGTGTCGTCCTGCCCGGTGCCTGTGCGGGCACGGTCTACCGGACGACGCCGCAGTTCCTCCCCACCGACGCCCCGGCGTCCGCCCCCAGCACCTCCCCGTCCTCGGCCGGGTGACCTGCGGCCGGGTGACCTGCGGCCGGGGGCCGCGCGGCGTGCTCGCGCACAGGAAGTCGGCGGGTCCGACTTCCTGCTCCGGAGCGGGGGCGGGCGGCGGCGGGCGGGGCGGTGGAATATGTAGACCGGTCTACTGAAGGTGGGCTTAGTAGGTAGACCGGTCGACATATTCAGTCCTGGACAGGGCGGGGCCAGAGCGTGGCGGGAGTAGGAAGTCGGCGGGTTCGACTTTCCACTCCGGTGGTTGGGTGCGGGGGAGGGGGCTATGCAGACCGGTCTGCATATTCGGGGCTGGGTCCGCTGGGTCGGCGGGGGGGGGGGTGCGCCGGGAGTGGGAAGTCGGCCGGTCCGACTTCCCACTCCAAGTGGCGTCCGCGACGGCCCGGCCCGAATCGGTAGACCGGTCTGCCTATTCCGTGGGGCGGGAGGAGTCGGTGGTGGGCGCGCGGGGGCCCTGGGGGCGGGCGGGGTGTGAAGAGTGGTTACCGTGGGGGGTGTGTACCGGTTCCTCCTCACCCCGCGCTGGCTGAGCGGCACCGCGCTGGCCGTGGCGGCCGTCGCGGTGTGCGTCTTGCTCGGCTCCTGGCAGCTCGGCCGGTTCGAGGACCGGGTCTCCTCGCACCAGGAGATCAGCCGGGCGGTGGCCGACGGCGGCGCCCCGCGGCCGCTCGACGAACTGCTCGCGGCCGATCGCCCGCAGGTCACCACCGACACGGTCGGCCGTGCCGTGACCATCACCGGCAGCTTCGACCAGGAGCACCAACTGCTCGTCCCCAACCGCGTGCTGGACGGCAGGCAGGGCTACTACGTGCTCACCCCGCTGCGCACCGCCGACGGCCGGACCGCCGCGGTCGTCCGCGGCTGGGCCGCCGGTGCGCCCCCGGCGGGCGGGGCCGCCGCCGGCAGCCCCGTGGCGGCCGCGCCGACCGGTGAGGTGACCGTGACCGGTCGCCTCCAGGCCGGCGAGACCAGCGGCAGCGGCGGCGCCGTGGCCGGCGGCCTCCCGGACGGGCAGCTCGGCACGATCAACCGGGCCGCCCTCGTCAACAAGCTCGCGCTGGACGGCTGGTACGACGGCTGGGTCGCCGCCGACGCCGCGCCGGACGGCCTCACCCCCGTGCCGACCGTGCAGCCGCAGGGCGGCGACGGCCTCTCCCTGCGCGCGTTCCAGAACCTCGGCTACACGCTGGAGTGGTTCGTCTTCGGCGGCTTCGTGGTGTTCATGTGGTTCCGCCTGCTGCGCCGCGAGGCGGAGGCGGAGCAGGACCGGGCCCTCGGGCTGGACCCGGTCCTGGACTGACGGCGCCGGACCGGCGGCGGCCCGCCGATCAGCGGGTCGGCTTCACCGGCGGCACGGCCGGCTTGGCCGGAACGGTCGGCTTGGTCGGGACGACCGGCGCGGACGGTGCCGGCACGGCGGGCGAGGGCACGGCGGGCGACGGCGCACCGCCCGACGGCGCACCGGCCGACGGCGCGCCGGACAGCGACGCGCTGGGCGACGGCGAGACCGTCGGCGGCGGGTAGTCGCACCTGCGGCTGCTGTTGCTGCCGTTGCTGCCGTTGCGGTCCGAGTTGTACGTGTCGCTGTGGTGCCGCGTCGTACGGCCGCTCTTCGAGCCCTTGGACCCCTTGGATCCCGAGGACCCCTTCGACCCGCTCGACCCCCCGCCCGACTTGGCGAGCACGACCACGTCGCCGTCCGCCACCGTGGTGCGGAACGCCGCCTTCACCACCGTGGAGGTGGCCGTCGGCGCCGATGACGGCGACACCGACACCGACGGCGGCACCGACACCGACACCGACGGCGACGCCGTCACCGAAGGCGAGGAGGCCGGCGGGCAGGCCGCGCTCCCCCCGCCGTCGTCGTCCTGACCCGAGCAGCCGGTGAGCACCAGCACCCCGGCCACCCCGGCCCCCACGATCGTCAACAGGCGCCTCACCCGTACCCCCCGTACCGACTGCTCGACTACTCCGTGTCCGCCTGATTCTCGCCCACCGCCGCGCCGCCGAGGTGCCGGCGGACGAAGTCGATCTCCAGCCGCAGCTGCTTGATCCGCTCGTCCACGACCAGCGACCCGTGTCCGGCGTCGTACCGGTACACCTCGTGCGGCTTGCCGAGCCGCTCCAGCCGCTCGACGTAGTTGTCGATCTGCCGGATCGGGCACCGCGGGTCGTTCACCCCGGCGCTGATGTACACCGGCACCCGCACCCGCTCGACGTACGTCAGCGGCGAGGACGCCGTCCAGCGCTCGGGCACCTCCTCGGGCGTGCCGCCGAACAGCGTGCGGTCGATCGCCTTCAGCGCCTCCATCTCGTCGTCGTACGCCGTCAGGTAGTCCGCGACGGGCACGGCGGCGACGCCGAGGCTCCACAGCTCCGGCTGCGTCCCGAGCCCGAGCAGCGTCAGGTAGCCGCCCCAGGAGCCGCCGGATAGCACCAGCCGCTCCGGATCGGCCAGCCCGCTCGCCACCGCCCACGCGCGCACGGCGGCGATGTCCTCCAGCTCGATCAGCCCGACCCGCTCGCGCAGCGCGTCCGTCCAGGCCTGGCCGTAGCCGGTGGAGCCGCGGTAGTTGACCCGGACCACCGCGTAGCCGTGGTCCAGCCAGGCGGCCGGTCCGGCGGCGAAGGAGTCGCTGTCGTGGTGGGTCGGGCCGCCGTGGACCTCGAACACGGTCGGGAACGGCCCGTCGCCCGCCCCGGCGGGCCGCTGGACCAGCGCGTGCACCCGCCCGCCGGGCCCGTCCACCCACACGTCCTCGACCGGCACCGAGCCGGGCGGGACGGCGCCGGGCGCGCGCAGCACCACGGTGCCGGCGGTGGACCGCACGGCGGACGGCTCGGCGGCGGAGGACCAGAGGAACTCCACGGTGCCGTCCGGCCGCGGGGTCGCGCCGCCGACGGTGCCGCGCGGGGTGTCCAGGCGGGTGAGCACGTGCTCGTCCAGGGAGTACGAGAACAGCTCGCTGCGCGCCTCGTACTCGTGCTCGATCAGCAGGGTGCGGGCGTCGGGCCGCCACTGGGCGGAGAGGTCGCCGGGCAGCTCGCGGCCCTGCTCGTCGCGGAGCACCAGCGCGGTCTCCTCACCGGTCTCGACGTCCCAGATCATCGGCTCCCAGCGGCCGGTGCGCTGGTGGGCGACCAGCAGCCGGGTGTCGCCGTCGAGCGGCGCGAAGCCCAGGCAGGCCACCCCGCGCGGCTCGTCGCTGCCGGTGACCTCGTCCAGCTCGGCGACGGTGACGACCTCGGCGGCGCCACCGTTGCCGTCTCCACCGGTGCCGTCGCCACCGCCCGCTGGCAGCCGCACGACGCGGATCGCGCCGTGCATGGCGTCACCGTGCTCGGTGTGGTCGATGGCCAGCAGCGTCCCGTCGTGGCTGAGGTCACCGACGCCGCCGTACTCGGCGTGCCGGTAGATCTCGACGGCCTCGGCCGCGCCGGGGCGGCGCAGGTGCAGGGTGGTGCCGCCGTCGTCGGTGGAGCGGCCGACCACCACGGTGCCGTCCCGGCCCAGGGCCAGGCCCGCCTCGTAGGACGGGGCGAGTCCGGGGACGGCCTCCTCGTCCGGGCCCTCGGCGCCCTCGGGCCGGCCGGTGAAGGGCTGGCGGCGCCAGATGCCGAACTCGTCGCCGTCGCTGTCGTCGAACCACCAGATCCAGGCGCCGTCGGGGGACAGCTCGGCGTCGGTGGTGCCGTTGGGGCGGTCGGTGACCTGCCGGTGGGTGTCGGTGGCGCGGTCCCACGCGTAGACCTCGTAGGCGCCGCTGGCGTTGGACACGTACAGCGCCCGGTCGGGGGCGTCCTCCGCCCAGTCCGGCAGGGAGACCCGTGCCGCCCTGAACCGCTGCTCCCACGCCGGTACGGCGCTCTTCTCCTCGCTCATCCACCCATCCAACCCGATCGGGGGGAGGAAACGGAACGGGAGGGCGGAACCCGAAGGGGAGGGGAGGAACACACCGCGGCCCTCCCCTCCCCCGCCCCTCCCCTCCCGCCCGGGGGCTCACCCCGTCCGGCGGGGCAGCAGCTGGACCAGGCCCGCCAGCAGCACCTCCAGCACCGCCAGCGCCGCGAGGCTGCGCCCGAACGCGCCGGCCGGGTCGTCGGCGGCGTAGTAGAGGATGCCGATCAGCGCGACCCCGAGCGCCCCGGCCACCTGCTGCACGGTGGCCACCAGACCCGCCGCCGAGCCGGCCAGCCGCGGTGCCACGCCCGCCAGCACCACCGACGTCACCGGGGCGACCACCAGGCCCATCCCCAGCCCGTCCACGAACAGGCCGGGCGCCAGCCACCAGACGCTGCCGGTGGAACCGGCGGTGTGCACCGCGAGGCCGAGCAGGCCCAGACCGGCGGTCATCAGCAGCCCGCCGAGCGCGATCGTCTGCCGGCCCAGCCGGGCGGCGACGCGGTGCGCGGTGGTGGAGGTCACCAGGTAGCCGAGGCCGATCGCGGTGAAGACCAGGCCCGCGCCGAGCGCGTCCAGGCCGCGGCCGGGCTGCAGGTAGAGGGCGAGCACCAGGAAGAACGAGGCCTGGCCGAGCCAGAAGGCCAGCTGGGCGAGCAGGCCGGTGGTGAACGCCCGGTCGGCGAACAGCCGGGTGTCGACCAGCGGCGAGCCGCCCGCCCGCCCGCCGCGGTGCTGGTGGACGGCGAACAGGACGAGCAGCGCCGCCGCGCCGCCCAGGCAGAGCCAGGTCCACGGCGGCCAGCCGGCCTCCGGGCCCTGGATCAGCGGCAGCACCAGCCCGGTCAGCGCGACGGTGACCAGTGCGACGCCCACCGGGTCCAGGCCCGGGCGGTGCGGGGCGCGGGACTCGGGCAGGCAGCGCCGCACCAGCGCCAGCGCGGCGAGGCCGACCGGCAGGTTGAGCAGGAAGCAGCTGCGCCAGTCCAGGCCGAACAGGTCGGCGCGGATCAGGACCCCGCCGATCAGCTGCCCGAAGACGGCGCCGAGGCCCATGGTCAGCCCGTACATCGCGAACGCCCGGGCCTGCGCCGCGCCGCTGTACGCCGTCCGCAGGATCGCCAGCACCTGCGGGCCCATCAGCGCCGCCGCCAGCCCCTGGGCGATCCGGGCGACGACCAGCGTGCCCGCCGTCGGGGCCAGGCCGCAGGCCGCCGAGGCCAGGGTGAAGAAGGCCAGGCCGAGCCCGAACGTCCGGCGCCGGCCGTAGCGGTCGCCGAGCCGGCCGGCGGTGATCAGCCCGGCGGCGAGGGCGAGGCCGAAGCCGGCGACCACCCACTGGACGGCGGCGGGCCCGGCTCTCAGATCGGTCTGGAGGGAGGGTATGGCGACGTTGACGACGAAGACGTCGAGGGCGGTCATGAAGGTCGCGGTCAGCAGGACCGGCAGCAGACCGCGCGGGGCGGTGGCGCCGGCGGTGGTCGCGGAGGCGGTCGGGCGGGCGGTGAGCGTGCCGGACAAGGCTTCTTCCCTCCTGGGGTGTCGGGGACGGGGCGGGCGGTGGGGCGCCCGCCCCGGCGGTCGATGGGTCGGCAGGACGGCTCAGGCGCTCGGGACGCGGTCGAGGAAGCCGTACACCGAGGCGATCCGCCCCGCCGCGTCGGCGACCAGCACGTCGAAGCCGATGACCAGCGGCTCCTCGCCGGCCGGGCCGAGGTTCCACGTGAAACGTGCGATGTCGTGGTGGGCGTCGACCGGGCCGAGGGTGAACACCAGCCCGGGGAACTGCGCCTGCGCGGCGCCGATCAGGGCGTCGACGCCCGCGCGGCCGGTGACGGCGGCCAGCGGGTCGGTGTAGCTGCCGTCCTCGGCCCAGGCGTCGTCGACCAGCTTGCGGCGGGCGGCCGGGTCGGTCTCGTTCCAGGCGGCCAGGTAGCGGGCGGCGAGCTGCCGGAGGTCGGTCGACTGGGTGGCGGTCATCGTCTTCTCCCTTGTCCTGCTGGGTGGTTGAGCGGGTCGTTCCCGCTGGTCGAAAAGGTACGGACGGCGGCCGGCGGGCGAATCCGTCACGGATGGGTAGGGCGTACGTACGTCGCCGCCAGTAGGGTCGGGGCAGCGGGAGGGAGACCGGGGTGCTGTACGGGCGGGAACGGGAGCGGGCCGCCGTCGACGCGCTGCTCGACGGGGCGCGGGACGGTCGCAGCGGCGTCCTGGTGCTGCGCGGCGAGCCGGGGATCGGCAAGACGGCGCTGCTGGAGTACGCGGTGTCGGCGGCCGGGGACGGCGTCCGGGTGATCAGGGCGACCGGGGTCGAGTACGAGGCCGAACTCCCCTTCGCGGGGCTGAGCCTGCTGCTGGCCTCCGGTCTGGACCGGCTGGACGCGCTGCCCGGGCCGCAACGGCGGTCGCTGGAGGGCGCGTTCGGGCTCGGGGAAGCGCCCGGTGGCGCGGACCGGCTGCTCACCGGACTGGCCGTGCTCGGCCTGCTCGCCGAACTCGCCTCCGACCGGCCGCTGTTGTGCGTCGTCGACGACGTCCACTGGCTCGACCGTTCCTCGCTGGACGCGCTGCTGATCGCGGCCCGCCGGCTCCAGGCCGAGGGCGTCGCCCTGCTGCTCGCCGCCCGGGACGCGGGCGCCGGCGCGGAGCCGCTGCCGCTCGCGGGACTCCCGGAGCTTCGGCTGACCGGGCTCGCCGAGCCGGACGCCGTCCGCCTGCTCGACGACCGGCTGCTCGGCGGCCGATCGCTCGGCGTCCGCCTGCCCGACGTCCGGCTGCCCGCCGTCCGGCTGCCCGATGCCCGTCTGCCCGATGTCCGCCTGCCCGACGACCGCGCGGGCGCGGCGCTCACCGGACCGGCCCGCCGGCGGCTGCTCGACGAGGCGGCCGGAAATCCGCTCGCCCTCGTCGAACTCCCCCTGGCCGAAACGGAGTCCGGGAGCGGCGGACTCGCCCTGACCAGCCGGCTGCAGATCGCCTTCCACGGCCAGGTCACCGGCCTGCCGCCGGCGACCCAGACCCTGCTCCTGGTCGCCGCCGCCGAGGAGAACGGCGAGGCGGACGTCGTGCTGGCCGCCGCGACGGCCCTCGGCGTGGACGCCGGGGCGGCGCTGGCGCCCGCCGAACAGGCCGGGCTGGTGGCCGTCGGCGCCGACCGGCGGCTCGCCTTCCGGCACCCGCTGCTGCGCGCCGCCCTCCTCCAACGGGCGCCCCTGCAGCAGCGGTTGGCCGTCCACCGGGCGATCGGCGAGGCCCTGGAGGACGGCGACCGGCGCACCTGGCACCTCGCGCTCGCCGCCACCGCGCCCGACGCCGGCCTCGCCGACGCGCTGGAGCGCACCGCGCAACGGGCCGAGGCGCGCGGCGCCCACGGCGGCGCGGCGGCCGCGTACGAGCGCGCCGCCGGGCTCACCCCGGACCGCGACGGCGCCACCCGCCGACTGGTGCTCGCCGCCGAAGCGGCCACCGAGGAGGGCAAGTTGGCGCAGGCCGAGGCGCTCGCCGAGCGGGCCGGGGCGCGCACCGACGACGTCTTCGCGCACGCCCTGCTCGACCAGGTCCGGGCGGTCGCCCACTTCTGGCGCGGCGCCTACCCGGCCGCGTACCGGCTGCTGCTGGACGCTGCCGCCACCGACATCGAGCCCGCGCACGCGGCGCGGATGCTGCTCCAGGCCTTCCACGCCGCCTGGTACGTCGGCGAGGAGCCGGTGGCGACCGTGCTCGACCGGCTGGCCGTCCTCCCGCTCGGCCCCGACGAGCCGCTCGCCCCGCTGGCCCGGGCCCTGCCGGCCGCCGTGCTGCCCGCGCTGGGGCGTCCCGCCGGGCCCGCGCCCGACGTGCGGAGGACCGCCGAGGCGGCGCGGAAGGCGGGGGCGGAGAGCCCGGTCGACCTGGTGCAGCTGTGCGGCGCGGCGCTCGTCCTCGGGCGGGACCACGAGACGCTGGAACTGGCCGCGGAACTCGCCGCCGAGGCACGGGCCAAGGGGACGGTCGGGGTGCTCCCCACGCTCCAGTTCTTCCTGGCCGAGGCCGAGCTGTTCCACGGACGGCACCGGGACGCCGAGGTCACGGCGACGGAGGGGTTCGCGCTCGCCCGGGACACCGGGCAGCACCAGTGGACCAGCCAACTCGCGGCCATCCTGGCCTGCTTGGCCGCCCTCGGCGGGGCGGAGGAACGGTGCGCGGAACTCGCCGCCGAGGCGCTCGCCCCAGGTTCGTCCGCGCCGGCCGCCGGCGCGCCGTGGGCGCAGTGGGCACTCGCCCTGCTGGACCTCGGCCGGGGCCGCGCGGCCGCCGCCGCCGACCGGCTGCACACGCTCACCACCGGGCCCTACCGGCACCACGTGGGCGCGACCCGGGCGGTGCCCGACCTCGTCGAGGCGGCCGTCCGGCTGGGCGAGCCGCGGCGGGCGGCCGGGCCGTACGAGCGCTTCGCACGCTGGGCGGCCGCGGCGGGCACGCCCTGGGCGCAGGCGCTGCGGCTGCGCTGCCGGGCGCTGCTGGGCCCCGACGAGTCGGCCGAGTCCGCGTACCGGGCGGCCCTCGACCTGCACGAGGGCACCCACCGCCCGTTCGAGCAGGCACGGACGGCGCTGCTGTACGGCGAGTGGCTGCGGCGCGAGCGCCGGCGTACGGACGCCCGGCCGCACCTCACCGCCGCCCTGGAGACCTTCGAACGGCTCGGCGCCGCGCCGTGGGCGGACCGCGCCCGCACCGAACTGACCGCCACCGGCACCGCCGCCCCGACCGCTCCGGCAGGGGCGCTCACGGTCCTCACCCCCCAGGAACTGCAGATCGCCCGGCTGGCCGCGCAGGGGCTCAGCAACCGGGACATCGCGGCCCAGCTGTTCCTCAGCCCGCGCACGGTGGGCCACCACCTCTACAAGGCCTACCCGAAGCTGGGGATCACCTCGCGAACGGAACTGGTGGCGCTCTTCTGAGCCGCGAGAGCCCCGGTCATTCCGCCGACTCGGCACCTCCCCGCGCCGGTTCGGCGCGGCAATGGTCCACCTCCTCGGTCACGTACTCCATGAACCAGCGCATGATCTCGTACGGGACGACGCGTCCGTCGTGGCTTTGGAGGCGGCCGGTCGGCTCCAGGTCCGGGTCCTCGTCGGGCACCAGGGCGATGACGAACGCGGTCCCCGGCCGATGGGTCCGGGCGTGTCTCCTCCTCCGCCGTTCGGCGGGGCGCCGCGGAGGAGGAAGGGGAGGTGGATGCCGTGGCCGCGCAGCCGGACCGCCTGGCGGATCACTCCTCGCGTTCGGCGTCCCGGGCGGCCAGGTGGTGCCGGCACTGCTCCAGCAGCCCGCGCATGGACTCGCTGATCAGGACGAAGAGTTCGGCGGACGAGGCGAAGCGGGCGCCCGCCGGGGTCTGCTTCCCGAGGACGTCGGCTCCCTGGCTGGCCATGCCGGCCAGGGTCGCGTTCATCTCCGCGGCGCCGAGGATGGACCGGAGCCAGATCTCGTCGTCGGTGACGTAGCGCTCGCGGCGCTCGCCGGGGAGGCGTTCGCGCCTGATCAGGCCCTGCTGTTCGAGGAAGCCCACGGCGTGGGAGACGGACGCGGCGCTGACGCGCAGGCGCTGGACCAGGTCGGCGGCGGTGAGGGCGCCGGCGTCGGTGGTGAAGACGGCGGCCAGCACCCTCGCCTCCATCCGGGGAAGCCCCGACTGCGCGATCAGCGCGGTGAAGGCCTCCGTGAAGCCCTGTACCGCCTCCGGATCCCGCCCGTACCCGCTGTCGGACACCGCCGGTACCTCGGGCCGGTCCTTCCTCGCCCGCCGCGCCCGCGTCTGCGTGGCCTCGGCGGCCCGTTCCGCCCGGTAGTCCTCCGGCCCGCCGTTGCGGGTCACCTCGCGCATGATCGTCGAGGCGGGCCGCTCCAGGCGCCGCCCGATCTCGGCGTAGCCCAGCCCCTCGGCCAGCCCTGCGGCTATGCGCTGACGGTCCTCACTGGTGAGCCTGCCTCCGGGCATCGGTCCTCGTCCTCCGTCTGTCGACACGTGGTGCGAGTATGCATTCACTCGGAACTCATTGCAACGGCGGCCTGATCGATCATTGCGTTCAGCTTCATATTCATTGCAATGGCTTCCAAGTATCCCTTGCTATGAAGAGGCATTGCGAGCCTCTTTGCGCGTTGACGAATCTCTGAACGCAATGTAGCTTCGTCGTTGTTCAGAGGTTCTCGAACAGCAATGAGTGGGGAGACTCATGATGGACAGGAACAGCCTGCGCAAGGTCCGCATCATCCTGGAGCGCCACGTCGAGTCCGGGAAGGTCCCCGGCGTCGTCGCCCTCCTCGCCCGTGATGGCGAGACCCACGTCGAGGCGGTCGGCACCATGTCCCACGGCGGCGGCGCGCCGATGAGCCGGGACACCGTCTTCCGGATGGCCTCGACGTCCAAGCCGGTCACCGTCGCCGCCGCCATGGTCCTGCTCGACGAGTGCCGGCTGCGGCTGGACGACCCGGTCGAGACCTGGCTGCCCGAACTCGCCGACCGCCGGGTGCTGAAGCGGGTCGACGGTCCGCTCGACGACACCATCCCCGCCCGCCGGCCGATCACCGTCCGGGACGTGCTGACCTCCACCTTCGGCCTCGGCATGGACATCACGGCGGTGGGTGCCCCGATCATGACCGCGATCATCGAGAACGGTCTGACGCCCGACCTCCCCCAGCCCATGCCCGAGCCGGACGAGTGGCTGCGCCGCCTCGGCACGCTGCCGCTGATGCACCAGCCCGGCGAGCGCTGGCAGTACCACATCGCCAGCGACCTGCTCGGCGTGCTCGTCGCCCGCGTCACGGGGCAGCCGTTCGAGGACTTCCTCCGCGAGCGCGTCCTCGACCCGCTGGGCATGAAGGACACCGGCTTCCACGTGCCCGCCGAGAAGATCGACCGGCTGCCGCCCCTCTACGCCCCCGACCCGCAGACCGGGGAGTTCCACGTCTGGGACGAGCCGGCGGACGGGCGCTGGAGCAAGCCCCCGGCGTTCCCGGGCGCCGGCGGCGGACTGGTCTCCACCGTCGACGACTACCACGCCTACTTCCGGATGCTGCTGAACGGCGGCACGCACGGCGGCGAGCGCGTCCTCTCCCGCCCGGCCGTCCGGCTGATGACCACCAACCGCCTCACGGCCGAGCAGACCGCCACCCGCGAAGCCCTCGCCCGCGACCTCGTCCACCTCTCGTACGGCCAGGGGCAGCACGGGGGTTGGGGCTTCGGGATGGCCGTGCGCAGCTACCGCGGCGACTACGCGCCGATCGGCCAGTTCGGCTGGGACGGCGGCAGCGGCACCTCCACCTACGCCGACCCGGAGACCGGGATCACCGGCCTCCTGCTCACCCAGGTCGGGATGACCGTCCCGAACTCGGCCCGGCTGATCCACGACTTCTGGACCACCGCCTACCAGGCCCTCGACGCCTGACCGCGGGCCGACGACCCCACCCCACCCACAGCGAAGGAACCCACCACCATGTCCCTCACCCTGACCGACCAGGACAAGACCACCCTGCGCACCGCCGCCTACGGCGCCGTCTCGCTGCTCTCCGCCGCCGACGCCACCGGCTCGCCCCACCGGATCGCCACCCACGGCTCCGTCGCCCTGGCCTCCGGCACCGGTCCGGTCGGCCACGTGCTCGCCGCGAACACCAAGGTGACGGCCCTCGACGGCAGGACCGTCGCCGAGCTCGCGGACCACGTCCTCCCGGCCCTGACCGCCGCCGCGACCCTGCTCCACGCCCAGGACCCGGCCGAGGCCGACAACTTCCGCGGCATCGTCAACGTGGCCCTGGCCACCGCCACGCAGGCCCGCAAGGGCGAGCCCACCCCCGTCATGGCCGACATCACCCGCCGGATCAACGAGGCCCTCACGATCGCGGCCTGACCGGCAGCACGGTCCAGTCCGGCTCCAGGGGCAGCAGACGACCGGTCAGCGAGCACACGTCGTCCCCGGGCACCGCGCGCCCGCGCAGGGCCGGCAACTGCTCGGCGGCGTACCGCCGGCGGGCGGCGGAGAACCGCCCCCGGCCCCCCTCCGCCACCTCGCACCCGATCCACTTGCCCCACGTGTGCGGCCGACCTCCTGACGATCCGACACCCGGTGCCGCACCGTGATCGGCGGCGCCCGTCGCCGGACGTCAATCGGCCGCAGGGCGTGGGGGAGCGGGCCCCGAGGCGTACGACCACGGAGCAGGAAGTCGGTCCGGCCGACGTCCTGCTCCGTCATGGGGATGGGGCCTCATCGGGGGCCAGGGCGGACTGGATCTCGTCCAGGGAGCGGTTCTTGGTCTCGGGGACGCGGCGGGCGACGAACAGGACCGCGCCCAGCGAGACCGCCGCGAAGAACCAGAAGACCCAGCGCTCGCCGACGGCGTCGGCGGTCGGGAGGAAGGCCTGGCCGACGACGAAGTTGGCGGCCCAGTTGACCAGGGCGCACAGGCCGGTGCCGCGGGCGCGGGACTCGGGCGGGAAGATCTCGGCGGCGAGGATCCAGAAGACGGGGCCCAGGCCGATGGCGAAGGCGCCGACGTAGGAGGTCATCGCGACCAGGGCGACGGCGTTGCCGAGCGGGCCGGGGTGGGCGGGGCCGAGGACGAGGCCGAGGGCGGTGAGCGAGACGGCCATGCCGGCCAGGGACCAGAGCAGCAGCGGACGGCGGCCGACGCGGTCGATCAGCGGGATGGCGGCGACGGTGAGTAGCACGTTCACCGTGCCGATGGCGACCGAGTAGCCGATCGAGCTGGTGGCGGGCAGGCCGGCGCGGGCCATGATGCTCGGGGCGTAGTAGATGATCGAGTTGATGCCGCCGAACTGCTGCACCGCCGCCAGCGTCACGCCGATGAGCAGGGCGGCGCGGGTCCCCGGGGTGGTGAGCAGGGCACGCGGCCGGCCGGCGGGCGGGCGGGCGGCGGAGGGCCGGCCGTCGAGCCAGGCCGGGGTCTCCGGGATGAAGAGGGTGCCGATCAGCATCGCCACCGAGGGGATCAGCCCGACGGCGAACATGGCGCGCCAGTCGCCGCCGCCCGCGAAGGCCAGGTTGACCAGGTAGGAGACCAGGATGCCGACCGTCAGCAGGATCTGGTTCACCGTGATCATCCGTCCCCGCAGCCGCGGCGGGGCGATCTCGGCGAGGTAGAGCGGCACGATCGTGGACGCGCTGCCGACCGCCAGGCCGAGCACGGCCCGGGCGGCCAGCAGCGTCCAGAAGTCCGGTGCCACGGCGGCCAGCGCCAGTCCGACGGTGAAGGTGGCCGAGACGCCGATCAGCGCCTTGCGGCGGCCGAAGCGGTCGGCCGGGCGGGCGCCGGCCAGCGCTCCGACGGCGGCGCCGAGCAGCAGGGCCGAGATCACCGCGCCCTCCTGGAAGGAGTTCAGCGCCAGCTGGTCCTTGAGGAAGAGCAGGGCGCCGGAGATGACGCCGGTGTCGAAGCCGAACAGCAGCCCGCCGAGCGCGACCACGCCGGTGGCGAGGGCCATCCGCCGCACCGGGGGCGAGGGGAGGGCGTCCGACGGGGACGGGGCGAGGTCCAGGTGGAGCTGCGGTGCCATGAGCGGGCTCCTGAAAGGGGGGCGGCGGTGGTCACTGGTGGGCGTGGGCGGCGTCGAGGGAACGCAGGACGGACTCGTGGTTGATGTCGAACCAGCGCAGGTAGGCGATCAGCCGCTCGGTGAAGGCGTGCGCGTCCCGCTCCGCCCGGGTGCTGCGCGGGGTCCGTACCTCGGGCGTGCCGTCGAGGGTCTCCAGGGCGGGCGCGCACAGCTCCAGCGCCGCGCCCGGGGTGGCGAGCGCGTCCAGGTAGCGGGCGGTCCGGTGGCCGGGCACGCCGTGGTAGAGCTGGGTCCAGACCAGCCGCTGCGGGCGGGCACCGGCCGCGGCGAGGGCGCGCCAGCGGGTGGAGGTCTCGGTGTCGTGGGCGTCGGCGTGGACGCGGCGGGCGAGGTGCGCGGTGGCGGTGCCGGCCGCGCCCCGCAGGGCCTTGGCCTCGTGGCTGCCGGCGCGGTCGAGCAGGGCGTCGATCTCGACGTCGATCCCGCCGACGCCGAAGGCCGCGACGGAGCAGAGCCCGGTGAGGTCGAGGCCGCGCCAGCGGGCGAGTTCGAGCCCGTCGAGGTGGGCCCGGACGGTCTGCTGGTAGCGGGCGACGGAGTGCAGCGGGCCGAGCCGGACGCCGATGCCCTCGCCGAGCAGCGAGGTGAGGGCGCACAGGCCGGCGTCGGAGGCGGGCAGGGCAGGCAGCAGGTTGGGCCGGCCGACGGCGCCGACGAGCCGGCGGGCGGCGGCCACCTGGTCGCAGGCGGTACCGCTGCGAACGCCCGCGGGGGCCGACACCAGGCCGTCACCGCTCTCGCCCAGAGGGGCCAACAGGTCGCAGAGCCACCGCAGTTCGTCCTCGGGGGCGGGGCCGGTGAGGGCGACGGAGGTGATCCGCCGGTCCTTCACCAGGCCCCGGATCCGGTCGCGGCCGACCGGGCCGGAGGGGGTGTGCCGGTACCAGACGGGAAGCGCGGAGGCGGCGCGTACGGGTGGGCGCTCCAGGGTGCCGATCATGCTCGGACGGTCCTTTCACGGTCGAGGGAAGGAGCGGGCGGCGGATCGAGGTGAAGGGGGTGCACGGGGTGCCGGGCGGCGGCGGGCCGCAGACGGGCCCCGGCCGCCACCGCGAGCAGCGCGGCCAGGCAGACCGCGGCGCCGAGCGGCACCACCGCGCCGACGCCGTGCGCGCCGACCGTCCAGCCGCCCAGCGCGGCGCCGGCGGCGATCCCGGCGTTGGCCGCCGAGACGCCCAGGGTGGCGGCGAAATCCCCGCCGGGGCCAGCGAGTTCGACGATCCGGGACTGCAGCGCCGGGACCAGCCCGAAGCCGGCCAGGCCCCAGCAGGCGACCAGGACGGCCGCCGCCGCCCCGGAGCGCCCGCACAGGTGCAGCGCCAGCAGCGCGGCGGTCAGCCCGGCGCAGCCGGCGGTGAGCGTGCCGGCGGCCCGGCGGTCGGCGCACCGGCCGCCGAGGAAGGTGCCGACGGCGGCGGCGGTGCCGAAGGCGAGCAGGTAGCCGCCGACGCGCCCCCCGCCGACGCCGGTGACGTCCTCCAGGTAGCCGGCCAGGTAGGTGTACGCGGTGAACTGCCCGGTGAACAGCACCACGGCGGTGCCGAGCACGGCGAGCACCGGCCGGGAGAGCGCGCCGCGCAGCTGCCCGGCCAGGCCGGGCGCGCCCATCGCGGCGGTCGGCGGCACCGTCCGCCGGACGGCGGCCAGGGCGAGCGCCGCGAGCACGGCGACGGCGGCGAGCGCGGCCCGCCAGCCGAGCCACTGCCCGACCAGTGTGCCGAGCGGTACGCCGAGCACGGTGGCGACCGAGATGCCGCCGAAGACCAGCGAGATGGCCCGCCCCTGCCGGCCGGGACCGGCCAGGGCGACGGTCACGCTGGTGGCGGCGCCGACGGTCACCCCGTGGGCGAGCCCGGCCGCGCAGCGGGCGGCCAGCAGGACGCCGACCGTGCCGGCCGCCGCCGCCCCGGCGCTCGCCGCCACGTAGGCGGCGAGCGCGCCGAGCAGCAGGGTGCGGCGCGGCAGCCGGAGGGTGAGCGCGGTGAGGACCGGTCCGCCGAGGGAGATGCCCAGGGCGTAGCCGGTGACGAGCAGTCCGACCGTGCCGAGCCCCGTCCGCAGACCGTCCGCGATCGGGCCGAGAACGCCGACCACGACGAATTCCGAGGTGCCGACGACAAAGGCGACGAAGGCGAGCGAGAGGAATGCGAGGCGGTTCTTCGATTCGTCAGCGAATCGATTCCGAGGGCGTTTCCGCGGGCGGTTGGGCGGCATTGTCGTCAGCTCTCCGGCCAGTGCTCGGTGGGGAGGTAGAGGCGGGTTTCGGTGGCGTCCTCGTACGGCATTCCCTCGGGCATGTTGATGAGCTCCATGCTCATGCCCCAGGGGGTGGTGAAGTAGACCCAGCGGTCGCCCTTGATCGGGCCGTCCTCGATGGTCTCGGGGTCGCCGAGGACGGTCACGCCGGGGACCTCGCGCAGGTGGTCGGCGGCCTTGTCGACGTCGTCCACGTAGATCGCGAAGTGGTGTCCGCCGACGTCGCTGTTGCGCGGCTGCTCGCGGTCCTGGGCGGGGGCGGTGTACTCGAAGAGCTCCAGGTTGGCGTTGGGGCCGAGGCGGAGCATGGCGATGTTCGCCGAGGCCCGCGGGTCCACGCCGAGCTTGCGCGCCATCCAGTCGCCCTCCGGGTCCTCGACCGGGCCGAGCCGGTAGGCGAGCTCGGCGCCGATGACGTCGACGAAGAAGTCGACCGCCTGCCGGAGGTCCGGCACGGTGTAGGCGATGTGGTGCACCGCCCGGGCGCCCGGAATCTTGGCCATGGGAATCCTCTTTCGTCCGTTCCCGGGCCGGCGGGGTTCCGCCGGCCGATCCGAGAATGGGCCGCCGTGGCACCGGGTGGCAACGCACGGCGGAGGACTTTGTCAAGGTGCCGAACCGGGGCCCCGGGTATTCACGGTTTCCGGTCGGCTGTGTTCTGCTGTCGGCCCGATAACGGTTTCCCTTCACGTCGTGAATTCGAGCGGAGTTGGTACAGATGACGATCACGTCGACGGCCGCGGTGCGCGTCGCCGGCCATGCCGCCCCGGGCTTCGAGCGGGTCCGCGAGGAGTTCGAGCGCAACCTCCTCGAACGGGACGACCTGGGCGCCGCGTTCTCCGTCCACCGCGGCCGGGAGGTCCTGGTGGACCTCTGGGGCGGGACGGCCGACCACCTGACCGGTGCCCGCTGGGAGCGGGACACCCTGCAAACGATCTTCTCCGGCAGCAAGGGCATCACCGTGACCGCCCTGCTCAGGCTGGTCGACCGGGGCGGGATCGAGCTGGACCGCCCGGTCTCCCACTACTGGCCGGAGTTCGCGGCCGAGGGCAAGGGCGGGGTGACCGTCCGCGAGGTGGTCACCTTCACCGGCCGGCTGCCCGGCACCTGGACCCCGGTCACCCAGGACGACGCCAACGACCCGCTGCTGATGGCCCGGCTGATCGCCGCCCAGCCGCTGGAGAGCGACCCGCGCGCCGAGGGGATCCTCTACGGGCCGCTGTCGGCCGGCTGGATCGTCGGGGAGCTGGTCCGCCGGGTGGACGGCCGCCCGCTGGACCGGTTCTTCCGCGAGGAGATCGCCGTCCCGCTGGACCTCGACATCCACTACGGCACCGGCCCGGCCGACTGGCCCCGGCTCGCCCGCACCACCTACGGCCGCAACTTCCTGCCCCAGTTCACCGGCTTCTTCCACAGCGACGACCCGCTGACGCGGCGGATCTGGCAGAACCCCCAGCCGTTCCCGGACGACGAGGGCCTCTGGGGCCGGCCGGAGCGCCGCTCCGCGCTGATCCCGGCGATCAACGTCAGCGGCACCGCCCGGGCCTTCTCGGCCTTCTACGGGATCCTCGCCGAGGACGCCCGCCGACCGCTGGACGACGAGCCGCTGCTGCTCTCCCGCCGCCTGCTGGACGGGGCCCGCGGGGTGTACGCCCGCAAGACCGACCAGCTGATCGACGTGGTGATGGCGTACGGCGGGGGCGGCTACCGGCTGCGGACCGCCGAGCGGCCCGGCCCGGACGGCGAGACCTTCGGCCACGACGGTGGCGGCGGCTCGGCGAACCAGGCCTGGCCCCGGGCCGGCCTCGGCGTCTCGTACGTCATGAACCGGCTGATCGCGCTCGGTCCGGACGACAGGCGGGCCGGCTCGCTGCTCAAGGCACTGGCCGCCGACGTGACCGACCTGGGCCTGACGGACCGGTGAGGCCGCGGGCGCCGGGGCCCGGCAGGGGAAAGGGCCCCCACGGGGGAGGGGGCCCTTTCCGGATCGGGGAC
The DNA here is from genome assembly GCF_040298605.1 of Kitasatospora sp. NPDC001527. NCBI lineage: Bacteria > Bacillati > Actinomycetota > Actinomycetes > Kitasatosporales > Streptomycetaceae > Kitasatospora > Kitasatospora sp. NPDC001527. The sequence continues at coordinate 122,499 of NZ_JBEPAM010000001.1, forward strand.
CGGCCCGCCCGGCGGAGCAGGCCGCCGGGCGGGGCGCCGGTCACTCGCCCGCCGCGGCCTCGGCCTCGGAGGCCTCGGCGGCCCTGGCGGCCTCGGCGGCGGCGATGCCGTCCAGGCGGGCGTACTGCTCGTCGTTCAGCTCGACGGCCAGCGCGCCCAGGTTCTCCACCAGGTGCTTCTCGGACGTGGTGCCCGGGATCGGCAGGATGTTGGGCGAGCGGTGCAGCAGCCAGGCGAGCGCGGTCTGCGCCGGGGTGGCGCCGATCTCGCGGGCGACCTCGGTGACCGGGCTGTCCTCGCCCGCGTGGCCGCCGATGGCGATCGGGAAGAACGGCATGAACGCGATGCCGCGCTCGGCGGTGAAGTCGACCACCGGGTCGTGCTGGCGGGTGGCCAGGTTGTACCAGTTCTGCACGGTGGCGATCGGGGCGATCTCCAGCGCCTGCCGCAGCTCCTCGACGGTGACCTCGGAGAGGCCGATGTGCCGGACCTTGCCCTCGTCCTGCAGCTGCTTGAGCGCGCCGATCTGGTCGGCCAGCGGCACCTCGGGGTCGATCCGGTGCAGCTGGAGCAGGTCGATCCGCTCGACCCGCAGCCGGCGCAGGCTCAGCTCGGCCTGCTGGCGGATGTACGCGGGGTGGCCGACCGGGACCCACTCGGAGGGGCTCGGGCGGGTCATGCCGACCTTGGTGGCGACCACGACGTCCTCGGCGTACGGGTGCAGCGCCTCGGCGATCAGCTCCTCGCTGCCGCCGAGGGCGTAGGAGTCGGCGGTGTCGATGAGCTGGACGCCGTTCTCGACGGCGGCGCGCAGCACGTCCAGGGCGGCGGAGCGCGGGGTGGGGGCGTGCCAGACGACGGCCTCGGTGGGCTTGATGTCGGGGGTGTCGGCCAGGCGCATGGTGCCGTAGCCGATCCGGCGGACCGTCAGATCGCCGCCGAGGGCGAAGGTCTGACGGTCGATCTGGGCGGTGATCTCGGTGTTCGTCATGCCGGTCACGGTACAATCTCCCATTCGTGTGAGATTCAAGGGGATGTGAGGGGTGTCACATGCGGATCGGTGAGCTGGCGGCGCTGACCGGGGTCAGCGTCCGCCTGCTGCGGTACTACGAGGAGCAGGGCCTGCTGGAGGCCCGTCGGCCGGAGGGCGGGCACCGCCGGTACGGCGAGGACGCACCGGCGGTGGTCCGCAACATCCGGGCCCTGCTGGGGGCGGGGCTCTCCACCAGCGCCATCCGGGACGTGCTGCCCTGCGTGGGCGGCGACGGCACGGTGGCCCCCTGCATGCTGGAGGTGCTGGAGCAGCGGCTCGACCTGCTCGACCGGCAGCTGCTGGCACTCGGGGCGAGCCGGGCCGCGTTGGCGGGGATCGTCGCGGTGGCCCGGCGGGAGGCCGAGGTGGCCGAGCCGGTCGAGCCGGTGGAGGTGGTCGAGCCGGTGGAGGTGGTCGAGGTGGCCGAGACGGCCGTGCTGGTGCCGGCCTGAGGCGGCCGGTCTAGCGTGCCGCTCCGCTGCCCACGACCGGGGCGGTGCCGGCGACCGGGGCCGGTTCGGCCTGAACGGCCGCTGCGGTCCCGCCCCGACGGGAGGTGGCCTTGGCGGACCGACCCCATCGACGCATCACCGGCACCTCGACCAGGCGGTACAGCGCCCAGCCGAAGCCGATGCTCAGCGCCAGGGTGATCCCCATGACCCCCAGGGCACCGGGGGTGCTCCAGGTGTTCGCGCCGGCCGATCCGGTCGCCGCGAGGCCGAGCGGTCCGTACTGGATGACCAGGAAGTGGACCATGTAGAAGGCGAAGGAGACCTCGCCGAGCCAGACCATGGTCCGGCCGGCGAACGGCGTCCCCACCCCGGCGGCGTCCCTGGCGGCCACCGCCGCGATCAGCAGCCCGACCGGCAGCGCGGTCGGCGCGGCCATGCCCCAGGCGTCCGGCAGCGTGATCATCAGCGCGTACCCGGCGGCGGTGAGCAGCGCCGCCACCGGCCAGCCGATGGCCATCCGGCGCCCGGTCCGGACGATCCGTGCCAGCAGGATGCCGAGCACGAACTCCGGCAGCCGGGCGGCCGGGAGGAAGTAGACGAACCAGTACCGCCAGAAGGAGAGCGGCTGCCAGGGCGAGTTCGGGCTGCCCGGCAGCAGCTGGGCGATCAGCGGCAGCGCGAACAGCACCGCCGTCACCACACCCACCCAGAGCCAGAGCCGCTCCGGGCGGATCCGCCGCACCAGCGGCAGGATCACCGGGAAGCTCAGGTAGAACAGCACCTCGCAGGCGAGCGACCAACTCGGGCCGTTGGTACCGCCGATGACCTCCAAGGAGGGGATCCAGCTCTGCACCAGCAGCAGCGAGGGCACCGTCCCGGCGGTGGTCGGCTCGGTGCCGGCCCGGGCCATCAGCAGCAGCCCGACCAGCCAGGTGACGGCGTGGTTGGGGTAGAGCTTGAACAGCCGGCGGCGATAGAAGGCCGACGGGCGGTCGCCCTCCCGGGCGGACCAGGTGAGCACGAAGCCGCTGAGCACGAAGAAGAACCCGACGCCCAGGAACCCCGCCCGGCTGAGGTAGTCCGACAGGAAGTCGTTCGGCGCGGGGGTGTCGAAGGGCTTGGCCACCGACACGTGGGTCAGGAAGACCAGCAGCGCGGCGATCCACCGCATGCCCGTCAGCGAGGGCAGCCGCGCGAGGTCGGCCGAGGGGCGGGGGGCGCTCACCGGACGCTCCCGGGCAGCCGGATCGACTGGCGGTGACGGAAGAAGTCCTTCGGGTCGTAGGCCTGCTTGACCCGCTGGAGCCTCGGGTAGTTGTCCTTGTAGTACAGCGCGGTCCACGGGACGTCCGAGGTGTTCTGCCGCGGGTCGCCGAGGTCGCGGTCCGCGTAGTTGACGTAGCACCCGTCGGTGACCCGGTTGGAGACCGGGACGCCGCCGGTGTCGGCGTACACCTCGCGGTAGAACTCCCGCAGCCAGGCCGTGTTGGGGGCGTCGTCGGCCGGCGACGTCCAGTAGGTCTGGTAGAGCAGCTTGAAGATCGCGTCGCGCTGGGGCAGCGCGGTGGCGTCGGAGGCGACGGTGTTGATCCGCCCGCCGAAGGAGACCACGGCCAGGCCGCCCTTCGGGTTGGTGTAGTCGGTGCGGGTCAGGTGCTTCCAGATCGCCGCGATCTGGTTCTCCGGGAAGCTCTTCTTCATGTACGCCGACTTGTGGCCGGCCCGCAGCTGCGGGTTGGTCTGCGAGGCGTCCATGGTGCCGAGGTACTTGACCGCCTTGAGCCACGGCAGCCGGACGACGTCGCCGGTGTGCGGCACGCCGAGCGCGTCGCTCAGCCCCTGGACGAAGTCCTTGGCGCACTGCTCGGCCTGCGGCACGTCGCCGTTGACCTGCAGCAGCAGCACCAGGCTGCCGGAGACCTTGTGGTTCAGGAACAGCCAGCTGGTCAGGCCGGTGTGGACCGGGTCCGGGCCGCTGTTCTGCTCGAACCAGCTGCCGTAGGCGCGGATCATGTTCGCGAAGCCGGTGCGGGTGATGTTCTCCCAGGACCAGCTCGGGATGGCGATCAGCACCTCGGCCGGCGGCTTGGGCAGCTGGTCGGAGGGGTCGCTGCCGGTGGCGTCCGGCGAGCGGAACCAGTACCGGGTGACCACGCCGAAGTTGCCGCCGCCACCGCCGGTGTGGGCCCACCAGAGGTCGCGGTGCGGGTCGTTCGGCTCGCGGGTGGCGACGATCGCCCGGGCCCGGCCGTCGGCGCCGAGGGTGACCACCTCGATCGCGTGGAGGTGGTCGACCACCAGGCCGTGCTTGCGGGACAGGTTGCCGTAGCCGCCGCCGGTGACGTGCCCGCCGACGCCGACCGCGTAGCAGACGCCGCCCGGGACGGTGACGCCCCAGCCCTCGTACAGGGTCTGGTAGACCTTGAGCAGGGTGGCGCCGGCCTCGACCTCGAACGCCCGGCGGCCCGGGTCGTAGCCGACCGCGTCCATGAGGTTCATGTCGACGACGATCTCGACCTCGGCGTTGTAGACGAAGTCCTCGTAGCAGTGGCCGCCGCCGCGGATGGTGAGGCGCTGGTTCCGGTCGGCCGCGTCCTGGACGGCCTGCACCACCTGGGCGGTGGTGCGCGGCAGCCGGATGCCCTTCGGGCGGGCCTCCCAGCGCGGGTTGAAGCCGGACGTCAGGTCGGCGTAGCGCGGCTGGTCGGGGGTGACGGTGATGAGGTCCCCGCCCCGGACCGCTCTGGACGCCGGGTCGGTGGTGTCCTCCGCGGCGGCACGGGCGGCCGGGACGAGCAGCCCGCCCGCCGTGGCGGTGCCGACGGTCGCCCCGGCACCCGCCACGAACGTGCGGCGACTGAGATTGCGCATGGAACTCTTCCCACTTCCTGGTTCAGGGGTTCGGATGCCGGGTGGTCAGTCGAGCCGGGGGACGCGGGCGGGGAGGGCGGTGCTCAGCGCGCGCGGCAGGACGCGGGTGCTGAGCAGGCGCAGGCCCTCGGGGCCGGCCGTCACGGTGACCTCGGAGTCGTGCGGGGCGAGCACCAACGAGCCCTCGGTGAGCGGCAGTTCGTCGGGTCCGCGGCCGGCGGTGCCGGTGCCGGAGAGGACGAACAGGGCCTCCTCGACGCCGTCCCGGGCCTCGTGGACCAGGCGCTCGCCGGGCGGCAGCCGCCACAGGTCGAAGGTCTCCGTCTCGCTGTGCAGCATGCCCCGGCGGGCCAGGCAGGACCAGGTCCGCCGGTCGGGGCCGGTGGCCGCCGGGTCGCAGTCCACCGGCCGGAGCGCGCGGCTGACGATCATCGCGCGACCCGCTCCGGGACGGCGAGCTCGGCGTGGAAGAACTCCAGGCCGCCCGCGCCGGCCGTGACCACCGCGTCCGCCCCGAACGGCAGGGTGACCGCCGTCCCGGCCGTGAGCTCCACCACGGTCGCGTCGGCCGCGGCGGTTCCGGAGCCGGTGAGCACGAAGACGGTGTGCTCTCGGGCGTGCGCGCCGAACGCGGCGCTGTCGCCGGCCGCCAGCTCCCGGATCTCCACCAGGCGCAGCGGGCCGGTGAACACGCCGGCCGGGTCGACCGCCCTCTCCTCCCGCAGGTCGTGCAGCCGCATCGTCTCGGTCTTCCTCTCGGTCGGTTCGACGGTCGGGGCGTCGGGGACCAGCCCGTGCAGCACCTCGGAGGTGGCCGGGGCCGGCATCTCGATGACCAGCCACTCCAGGTGCCCCTCGGGGGCGCTGCCGTAGCCGGGGCCGGTGACGCCCGCGGGGGCGCCGGTGTTGCGCAGGCCGTGCACGGTGCCGATCCCGGTGAGCAGCAGGGAACCGGGGCGGGCCGGCCGCACCTCGCCGTTCACCAGGAACTCGCCGTGGCCGCGGAGGATGAAGTAGATCTCCTCGGTGCGGGTGTGGCGGTGCTCGCCGCTCAGGCCGCCGGGCGGGATCCGGGCGACCTCGATCGCCTCGACCTCGGCCTCCAGGTGCTGCCGGCTCGCGAGCGCCTTCCAGTAGGTGAGGCCGGGGGCGCCGTGCACGCCGTGGATCTCGGAGGCGTCCCGGGTGTCCGCGACGATCAGGCCCGCGGGGGCGGAGGCGTCAGACACGGCTGAGCTCCCGGGCGTTGAGCACCCGCAGGTCCTCGACGGCGACGGCGAGCTCCTCGCGGGTCACGTCGTTGACGAAGACCGCGTCGCCGATGCCGACCGGCAGCGGCAGGCGCTGCTGTCCGTCGCGGTGGCGGACGGTGTCCTGGAGCGCGGCGTCGAGCAGCTCGGCGTCCAGCAGCTCGTTCCAGCTGGGCAGTTCGAGCGCGCGCAGGACGGCGAGGACGCGGTCGCGCTGCTCCAGGTCGACCAGGCCGCGGCGCCAGGCGAGCAGGGTGGTGAGCGCCATGTCGACGGCGACCGCCTCACCGTGCAGCAGGGCGGGCAGGGCGCGCATCTCCAGGGTGGGGGAGAAGGTGTGGCCGTAGTCGACGATCCGCTCCAGCTCGGCCTCCCACAGGTTGGGCTGGAGCTCCTCCAGCATGCCGTGGATGGCGCGGCGCAGCACCTCGCCGGCCGGGTCGCCGCCGCGGGCGTCCTGGAACTTGCGCTCGATCAGCGCCGGGCCGTGCTGCTCCAGCAGGTCGAACAGCCGGGCGTCCTTGATCAGCGCCATCTTCAGGATCTCGCCCATGCCGTTGGCGATGTGCCGGCGCTCGACGGTGGCGAGGAAGGAGCGGTCGAGCAGGGTGAGCACCGGGGCGAAGTAGGTGCCCAGGCGGTTCTTGTGGCCGTTGAAGTTGACGCCGGTCTTCACCCCGACGCCCGCGTCGACCAGGCCGATCAGCGTGGTGGGGACGCGGACCACCGGGGTGCCGCGGCGGTAGAGGTTGGCGACCAGGCAGACGATGTCCATGAGGACGCCGCCGCCGATCACGATGATCGGCTCGCGCCGGCGGTCGAGGCCGAAGGAGTCCAGTGCGACCACGATGTCGGAGGCGGTCTCGAACTCCTTGAGCGTCTCGTCGGCGCGGACCACCTGGAGGAAGTAGTCGACGCGGTGGTGCTCGAAGTAGCGGCGGATCCGCTCGCCGTGCAGGCGGTCGACCTCGGCGTCGATGACCACGAAGCGGCGGTTGCCGCTCCCGGCGGCGGCGGTCTGCTCGATCAGGGCGGTACTGGCCGGGTCGAAGACGCCGTCGCAGACGCGGACCTCGTACTCGACCGGTTTGACCGCGCGCACCCGCCAGGAGTTCGAGGACGGGCTGTAGGTGAGGCCGCTCGGGTGGTTGTCGAAGACAAGCATGTCGGTTTCCCTTGTGAAGGCATGGGTGAATTCGTGGTGCGGTGGTTTCGGTTCGGGGGGAATCAGCAGGAGAAGTGGCGGCCGAGCGCCACCGCGGCGTAGGCCGCCGAGGCGAGCGTCATGTGCCGGTGCCAGCCCTCGAAGGAGCGCCCTTCGAAATCGCGCAGGCCGACCCGTTCGCCGAGGGCGGTGCGGTCCTCCTCGACGCCGCCGGCCATACGGAAGAGCCGGGGGAATTCGGCGGCCCGGTCCGGTTCGGAATCGGTCAGCCAGAATCCGGAGAACGCGGTGGGACGCGCCCCGGACTCCGCGTAGAGGAGGAGTTCGGCCGGGGTGCCCGGCAGGGCGACCCGGACCACGTGCGCCTCGACCCCGGGCGGACCCGAGGCGGCGGCCAGCCGGCGGGCGCCGGCGGAGGCGAACAGCTGGTAGGCGGGCAGGGCGCGGCCGCGGTCACGGGTGGGGGCCGTGACCGGGGTGAGCCGGGTGGTCGGGTCCACCCGGACGGCCACCCGCAGGCCGAGCTCCCGGCCGGTGGCGAACAGTCCGCCCGGCTCGGCCGGGCAGCCGTCCCAGATCAGGGTGGCCGCGGCGGTGGCCGGCAGCCGGTCCGCGAGCGGTCCGAGCAGCGCGGCCTGCCGCTCCAGGGAGTCCCCGGCCGGGCCCGGCCCCCGGTGCTGCCCTCGGTGTCCGTGCGGTCCGGGCGGCTCCGGCCGGAGGGCCCGGTGGGGCGGGTCCGTCAGCTGGAGCTGCCAGTCGACCGGCGCGTTGAGCCGCGGGGCCAGGTACCAGAGGCCGACGGCCTGCTGGGCCCCGGCCAGCTGCCCCAGTTCGGGGACGAACCGGCGGCCGACGCCGACCGTGCGGGTGCCGGACTTCGGGATGAACATCGGCCGGACCAGCCAGGCGCGCGGGGTGCACGCCTCGACCAGCCGGGCGGCCAGGGCCTCCCGGACCGGCGCCCAGGCCCACGGCGAGTTGCGGATGAAGTGGTGCAGCCGCTGGACCGCCCCCGGGTCGCCGAGCGTCCGGGCGATGTTGCTGATGGATTTCCGGCCGGCCGTGCCGAGGAGTCCGCGCAGGTATTCCTCGGCCTTGATCCGGTAGTCGGCCCGGTCGAACGAGGCGAAGAGCTGCTCGCCGAGAATTCCCGGGAATGCTTGGACCAGCGGGTCCGTGGCGGCCGCCGCGCTCATGGTGCTCACCTCCTCTCCGGTTGCGCCGGTTTCCGCCGGTTGTTCCGGTGATTTCTCCGGCATTGGAATCATCGGTCCGGCGGGGATTTCCGGTCAATGCGATTCGGACGTCTTCGGCAAGTCGTCCGGGCGGTTATCAGGCGGAATTCCGGAGGCTTTCCCGGATGATTTCCTGGGCGCTCGCGGGCAGGTCGGGGCCCCGCAGTCCGCGGTCGGGCGAGTGGCCCGCCGCGGGGCCGAGCGAGCGGCTCAGCGAGTACGCGGCCGAGACCAGCGTCATGTGGTGGTGCCAGCCGGTGAACGAGCGGCCGGAGAAGTCGAGCAGGCCGAAGTCCGAGCCGAGCCGGTCCACCGTGGTCCGGGTGGCCCTGGCGGCGTTCAGCAGGGCGAGCACGCCCGGGGCGTCCTCGGTCAGATCGGTGAGCCAGTACCGGCGCGGTCCCGCCGGCCCGCCGCCGTGCGCCCAGAGCCGGTGCACCGGCGTGCCGTGCGGACCCGGCGGGCCGGGCAGCAGGACGGGCGCGCCGCGCAGCACCGGTTGCGGGGCCCCGGGCGTCCGCGGCCGGCGGTGCGGGAACAGGGCCTCGGCCGTCGTGGTGTCCTGCCGCACCCGCCCGTGCCGTCCGGTGGTGGCCTGCAGCACCGGCCGGACGGCCTGGCCGCCGCGGACCTCCAGCAGGTACGGGACGGAGCGCCGGGCGAGTGCGCCGGCCAGCCGCAGCGGTTCGTCCGCCACGCCGAGGTCGGCGACCAGCGGGGCGACCGGGAGCAGGGCGCGGAGCCGGTCGACCATCCCGAGCAGCAGTTCCCCGGCCGCGTAGGGCGCGAGGCCGTCGGGTATCCGGGCACGGCCGCGCCGCTGCGGGTCGTCCGTCCAGCTCGGGTCGAGCAGCAGTGACCAGTCCACCGGGACGGCGTCCCGGTCGGTGGCGACGAACAGCCCGGGCGCGGCCTGGCACTTGAGGGTGCGGCCGGCGTCCGGGACGAACCGGCGGTGGACGCCCACCGCCTGGTCGCCGCGCTTGGGGATGACCGCCAGGCTCGCCGTCCAGGCGCGGACCGGGCGGTCGCCGGCGGCGGCGCGGGCCAGCACGCGGCGGGCCGGGCGCCAGTCCCAGGGGCTTCCGTTGATGAACTGCTGGAGCGAGAGCGAGGCGGTGGCCGCCGTCGGTCCGGTCGCCAGGCTCGCGGCCATGTTCGACAGTGACTTGCGGCCGGGCGCGGCCAGCAGTCCGTGCAGGTAGGCCCGGGCCCAGCGGCGCTGGTCTATCCGGGTCAGGTGGGCGAAGACCTGCTCGGCGAAACGGGAGACCGCGGCTTCGCCGGCCGGTGACAGGGGTTGCGCGTCCATGGGAGCTCCCCGGGATCGTGTGGTGCCGTGAGGTTCCGTCAGCAAAAGAATAGCGAACGATCTCTTTGTTTTTGACTCCCATGCGGGCGCCGGTCCGGTTTTGGCAAGTCCCGGTGGCCGCTGGCCGCTGGCCGCCGGCCGGCGCCTGATGCCCGGTGCCCGGCGCCCGGAGAACGCGCCACCGCCCGCACCGGCGTCGAACGGCCGGTACGGGCGGTGGGCCGACCCTGCGGTCGGGGTGTGGAGCCGCTGGTCAGCGGGGTGCGCCGGGGGCCGGCGGGCCGGCCACCGCGCGGCGCCAGAGCCGTCCGAGCCGCTGGTGGACCTCCGCGCGTTCGGCCGGATCGTCGCCGTCGAGGGTGACGACTCCGCGCCGCAGGGCCTCGGCGCCGACCACCAGGCAGTGGGCCAGCACCTCCAGGTCGGCGCCGTCGGGGCCGGTGCCGGTACCGGCCCCGACAGCGCGCTCGCGGGCCAGCCGGTCGCGCAGGTCCGGGCTCCAGCCCGCGTGCCAGTTGCCGGCCGACTCCGGCTGCTCCCAGGTGAGCCGCGCGGCTGCCCGCACGCTCGGCTCCTCCTCCAGCAGCCGGGTGAGGGTGTCCAGCAACTCGGCGACACCCGCGCCGGGTTGCCCGTCCGCACCGGAGGTACGGGCGACCGCCGCCCGGGTGAGCGCCGTCGCCTGTGCGCGGACCGCGTCCGCCAGGGCGGCCTTGGACGGGAAGTGGAAGGTGAGCGCCCCCATGGTGACCCCGGCGCTCTGGCTGACCCGAGCCAGCGAGGTGCCCGCGTAGCCGTGCCGGTCGAACTCCGTGGCCGCGGCGCGCAGCAGTGTCCGGTGGGTCTGCTGGGCGCGTTCCTGTCTCATCGCGCACCGCCGGCCGGGCCGGGTTCGGGGAGGTCCGCCGCCGGGGCGGTCGGAGGGTGGGGGTGGACGAACCACATGGTCGGCGTGGCTCCTTCGCGCGGTCGGGGCGTGCCGGCGCGTACCGGCCCGGTGACACGGCGACGTTACGCTCCGGCGTGATGCATACGCACGGTATCCGCCGGATCCCCCGTCGGCTTTGGCACTTCCTTGGTAAATGCCCGAAAAGGCAAGGGGGTTGGCGCAAATCCGGGGCTCCCGTCCGCGGCTGCGGCGAGGTGCGCGCGGTACCAGGGCGCGGCCTCGGCGAGCCGGTGCAGCGGTCCGGGGCCGGGGTCGGTGCCGGCCAGCCGCCAGATCGGCCCGGCGGCGTACCAGTGGTGACGGGCCATCAGCTCCAGCTGTCGCTCGCCGAACACCCCCGGGACCCTGCGGAGTTCGGCGGCGCAGCGCTCCCAGGGCCAGTCCGCGTCGGGTACCGGCGGAAGCACGTCGTGCTCCGCGAGCGCCGCCAACAGCCCCGCGATGGTGACGGGGTGGGGATGGCCGGCGTGGTACACCCCGGCCGGGACCGTGGGCGGCTCCGGGGCGAGGGCGAGGTCCGCGACCAGCCGGGCCAGGTCGCTCACCGCGACCAGCGAGAGCAGCGCCCCGCCGCCGTCCCAGCGGGCCGGCACCCGGCGGAGCAGGTCCGCCAGGCAGGGCACCACCCAGCGGTCGCCGGCGCCGAGCACCAGCGGCGCCCGCAGCACCACCGCCCCGGCGTCCAGCGCCGCCCGCTCGCCGGTCAGCCGGGTGCGGCTGGCCGCCGAGACGGGCGCGGGCGCCACCTCGTCCACGCCGATGCCCCGGTGCGGGCCGGTGCCGTAGACCGCGCAGGTGGAGAGGTGGGCGATCCGGCCGACCCCGGCCCGGCCGGCCTCGGCCAGCAGTGCCCGGGTGCCGTGCACGTTGACGGAGGCGCACTCCTGCTCCGGGCCGCCGACCAGCGAGGCCAGGTGGATCAGCACGTCGGCGCCGTCGGCCGCGCCGCGCAGCGTCGCCGGATCGGCGAGGTCCGCCGCGACCGGGACGGTCCCGGCCGGCGCGAAGGAGCGGGTGAGCGCCCGGATCTCACCGACGCCGGGCCGGGCGCGCAGCTCGGCCAGGACGGCGGAGCCGATGAAGCCGCCGGCCCCGGTCAGCAGGACGGCGGGCCCGTCCGCGCCCGTTCGCCGCCCCCTGGTGTTCCCCCGTGCCCCGGTCATGCCGACTGCCCCCGGCGCTCCAGGAGGACCGCGCGCAGCTCCTCGACCACCGGCGCGGGTGCCATGCCGGGCAGCAGGAACCACCACAGCTGGACGATCCGCTCCGGCAGGTCCGCGCGCCCGGTGCGCAGGTGGGACATGATCTGCGAGCCGGTGTAGGCCGCGACCAGCACCTGGGCGAGCTCCTCGATCACGACGTCGTCGAGCAGTTCGCCGGCCCGCCGGGCGGCCTCCAGCTCGGCGCGGAACTGCTCGGCCCACATCTCGTACGGGCTGAAGTCGCGCAGTCCGAGCTGCCCCTGCTCGACGGCGAGGGTGACGCCGGCGCGCAGCAGCACGTTGCCCTGCAGCTCGTCGGCCAGGTAGAGGTTGAGCCCGATGAGCTGGCGCAGCCCCTCCGGCTGCTCCGGGAGCTCCAGGTCGGAGGCCTGCTCGTCGATGACCGCCTTGGCGAGGTCCTCCTTCGACTTGAAGTGGAAGTACATCGCCCCCTGGGTGGTCCCGGCCCGGTTGATGATCTTGCTGACGCTGGAGCCGCTGAAGCCGTACTCGTCGAAGATCTGCGCGGCGGCCCGCAGGATGGTCTCGCGGGTGCGTACGGCTCGTTCCTGCTTGGCTCTTGCCACGAGTCACTCCAAACGCCTCGACAAACAAAAAGAACGACCTCTATGTTATTCGCCATGGAGCCCCGCGTACACACCGGAGCGCCGATCTTTCACCTTGCCTGTGGCCACTCTGGGGGAGTGCATCCATGTTTCGCACAGACCACAGCACCACCATGACCAGCTCGCTCGACGCGGCCATGACCGGCGTGCCGGTGACCGTGCCCAAGGAGTACGTGCACAAGCGGGCGGCCGAGGAGGTGCTGCTGACCGCCTGGGAGCAACTCGCCGAGGACTCCTACCGGATCACCGCCCGGTGGCCGCGCGACCACCGCGCCTACGGCGTCCGCAACGGCTACCACGACCCGATGCTCCTGGTGGAGACCATCCGTCAGACCTTCCCGCTGCTCTCGCACGTGGCGTTCGGCGTTCCGCTCGGCCACCAGCTGATCTGGGACCACTTCGGCTACGCGCTCATCCCGGGCGGCCTGTGGGCTGGCGCCCGGGACGCGGTCCCGCGCCAGCGCGCCGCCGGCGACAGCGCCCCCGCCCGGCGTGCCGGCGGGGCCGACGACGAGGTGCGGATCGACGCCGTCTGCCAGGACGTGGTCCGCCGCGGCAACCGGGTGGCCGCGCTGACGCTCGCCTACGTGGTCAGCCGGGACGGCGAGCCGATCGCCACCGCGCAGACCCGCTTCACCGTCCAGACCCCGGCGATCTACCGGCGCCTGCGCGCCGACAGGGGCGACGCCGCCGAGATGATGGCCCGCGCCGTCCCGCTGCCCGCGCCGATCCCGGCCGCCCGGGCCGGCCGCGCGGTGCCCCGCGAGGTCGCGCTCTCCGCCACCGGCCGCGCCCGCCGCTGGCAGCTGCGGGTCGACACCCACCACCCGGTCCACTTCGACCACCCGGTCGACCACGCGCCCGGCTCACTCCTCCTGGACGCCGCCCGGCAGGCCGCACAGGCCCTGCACCACCAGGAGCCGGTGATGGCCGTCGCCATGGAATGCGACTTCACCCGCTACGTCGAACTCGACGAGCCCTGCCTGGTCGAGGTCACCCAGCTCCCCCGCGACCCCGCCCGCCGCGACCGCGTCGGCGTCACCCTCCAACAGGGCCCCCACACCCCCTCCTGCTCCATCATCGTCACCACCACCCCCCTCACCCCCGCCTGACCCACCCTCATCCCAGACCTGCCCCCAGGGGCCCGCTGGCCCCCACCCCGGCGGGCCCCACGCCCCCTGCGGAACCGCTTACTCGTCGACGGGACCGTGCCAGCCCGCTCCCGAGTGGTGGTCACGGTGATACGCGAGATACGCGCGATCGATCTGGTGGTCAGGAACCTCGCGCAGGCGTCCGATGACCGTCCCCGAGGAGCGGTCAGTGACCTTCAGATCGTCATCGATGAGCAGCATGCCGAAGTCGAAGAGGGTGTGGTGGTTCGGGCAGAGGCAGAGCACATTGGCGGCGAGATCCGGGCCGTTGTGCGGCTTGCCGAGCGCTTGTATGTGAGCCGCCTCTGCATAGGGGCGCGTGGGGGAGGTGAGGCGCAGTCCGCAAACCTGGCAGTGAAAGTCGTGCACCTGCTTGACGAAGTTCGCTACCTGAGTGCTCCGGACGATGCGCTTGGCGATGGACTCGACTCGTGAGGGGGCCTCGTTGCCCGCGGGGATTCGAGGGCGGGGGAGCGCTGTCTGGAAGGGCGCTTCCGCCTTCATGAGCTGGACGAGGCGGAAGCGCCACACGAGGTAGTTGGACTGCCCGGGCTCACACCAGGCGTCCTCCACGTGGAAGAGGCCGTCGTAGCGGTAGTCCATCGCGGAAGCGGAGCCAGCCTTGCGGACACCGCGGACGACGCGCACGGGCATGCCCGTGGTGCGACTGGTCATCAGGGCTGCGTTCCCGAGGGTGAGCTCTTGATCCGCGATCTGCTGACCAGAGTCGTTGCGACCTCCCTGGCCCGTATAGATGATGACGTTGCCCAGATCCTCATCGTCCTCATAGCCACCGGACGCGACGATGGATTCCGCTCCGCGATCCTTGGTGCCGCTGATCCCCGCCTGGAGCTGTCGGTGCACATTGGCGTCGTACAGCTCCCTCCGGCTGGAGAAGACCTGCCCGATCGCCACCCCAGGTACCGGCCCGAAGCCATCAAAGACCAGGTTGGCCAGCCCGGTGGTCAACGGCTCGTCAGCGTCCGCCGTATCGAAGAAACGGTTCAGCAGCTGGTCGATCACCCGCTGTCGCGCCTCGGGGTCAGTGGCCATGAGCTTGTAGACGTGCTGGCTGAGTCCACCCCGCGGGTTCTGCTCCTGTACCCAGTGCTTCAACGCTGACCCGCGAGCCGTCGGCACGTCGCCGGTGAAGCCCTTCAGCTCCCACAATCCCGAGCGGCTCAACGCCACGAACGGGTACTCCGGCGAGGGGTCGGAGCCAGGCCGCCCGTATGCTTCGAGCGCCCGCCCGAGATCCTCGTGGACCTCTTCCCATGCGGTGAGTCGTGACCTACCCGACGCCGCACGCCCGATTGCCCACAGCAGCACGATCGGCTGGTGGCGAGCAGGCTGCCCGGAGGAGCGGTCGACCCGCAGCGCATCAATGGCAGCGCAGATCTCATCAGTGCGACTTGCCTGAACCATTGGAGTCTCCTGCTCGGTAGGCGATCTTCGCGGGATGAAACGCATGTAACGAGACGTCGGTTCCGCCCTACCGCTCCCTCGCGTCGACTGAGACGCCATGTGAGCTACGCCATAGATTCGCGGTATGCCGGCATGGGGCCGGTAACCGGTGGCGCGATTGTTCAAGGCCCTGAGGCGTAGTCACTCAGATGTGCATGCATGCACAACAACAGAGGCCCTGCCGGATTTCTCCGGCAGGGCCTCTGCAGTGGGTCGGGGTGGCGGGATTTGAACCCACGGCCTCTTCGTCCCGAACGAAGCGCGCTACCAAGCTGCGCCACACCCCGGTCTTTCTGTTTGTCGCTCCGTCTCCTTCGCGACGAGTAGAACTCTACCGGACGCTCGCCGAGAGACGAAATCCGGTATCTCGGCGAGCGGGGTGGGCGGGTCAGCGGGGGGTCGGGGTGAGGGTGAGGAGGGTGGCTTCGGGCGGGCAGGCGAAGCGGACGGGGGTGTAGCGGTTGGTGCCGCAGCCGGCCGAGACGTGGAGGTAGGAGCGGCTGCCGCCGGCCTGGTGGGTGGAGAGGCCCTTGACCCGCTTGGCGTCGAGATCGCAGTTGGTGACCAGGGCGCCGTAGAAGGGGACGCACAGCTGGCCGCCGTGGGTGTGGCCGGCGAGGATCAGCGGGTAGCGGTCGGCGGTGAAGGCGTCGAGGACGCGCAGGTAGGGGGCGTGCACGACGGCGAGGGAGAGATCGGCGTCGGCGGAGGGGCCGCCGGCGACCTCGCTGTAGCGGTCGCGCCGGATGTGTGGGTCGTCCAGGCCGGTGAACTCCAGGTCGAGGCCGGCGACGGTGAGGCGGCCCCGGGTGTTGGTGAGGTCGAGCCAGCCGGCCGCGTCGAAGCTGTCGCGCAGCTTCTCCCACGGGTTGTGGACGGCGCCGCTGATGCCGCGGGCGGCGGTGCCGTCGGGGTTGTTCATGCCGTGGACGCCGCTGCGCATGGCCTGGAGGTAGCGGGCCGGGTTCCTGCGGGCGGGGCCGTAGTAGTCGTTGGACCCGAAGACGTAGACGCCGGGGAACTCCATCAGCGGCCCGAGCGCGTCCAGGACGGCCGGGACGCCGAGCGGGTCGGAGAGGTTGTCGCCGGTGTTGACCACCAGGTCGGGGCGCAGGCCCGCGAGGCTCTGCAGCCAGCGCTGCTTCTTGCCCTGGTCGCTCACCATGTGGATGTCGGAGACCTGCAGTACCCGGACGGGGCGGGCGCCCCGGGGGAGGACCGGGACCTCGATCCGGCGGAGGCGGAAGGAACGGACCTCGTACCCAACGGAGTAGGCGAGGCAGGCGGCGCCGGTGGCGGCGATTCCGAGGGGAACGGAGTACAGCGGTCGCATCGTTCCATGCTCTCAGACGGCGGATCAGCAGGTGAACTGCCGGTGGTCGCACGGGGACACGGCGCGGGGGCGCACCCGGTCGGCTCAGCCGGCGGCCGGGGCGAGTTCGGCGGCCACCGCGTCCAGGATGGCGCGCCAGTGCGCGCGCCGCCGGATGCGCTCCGCCTCGTCGTGGAGCCGCTCCTGGTGGAAGCGCAGCAGCGTGCCGCCCCGGCCCGGGGTGACCGTGACCTGCACGGTGGTCGCCGCGGACCGCCCGGCGGGCCGCCAGGTGAGCCGGATCCGCGAGCCGGGGCGCAAGCCGCGCAGTTCGCCCGCGGAGCCGTCGTCGGCGGTGACGGGCCCGCCGACCCGGTCGGCGAGGCGGGCCCCGGGGCCGAGCCACAGGGCGAGACCGTCGGGGGAGGTGAGCAGCGACCAGACGGCCTCGGGCGGGTGCGGCAGGGTGCGGGAGACGCCGATCTCCCAGCCGGCGTCCCTGGTGAGTCCGACCGGGCGGCCGGGGGTGGTGGTGTGCACGGGATCACTCCTCGTCCTGTTCGCGCCGGGCGCGCAGGGCCCGGACCTTGTGGCGGTTGCCGCACCGCTCCATCGAGCACCAGCGCCGCCAGCCGGGCCGCGAGGTGTCGACGAAGAGCAGGAAGCAGTTGTCGGCGGCGCACTCGCGGATCCGGTCCGCGGACGGGCCGGTGAACAGCGCTATGGCGTCGCGGGCGACGGTGGAGGCGAGCTGGTCGCCGTCGCCGGGCAGCGGCGGGGCCGCGGTGCCGTCGGGGGCGATCTGCGGGGCGAGCGGGGACCGGGCGGCGGCCCGGTTGAGCACGGCGCGGTCGGCGGGCTCCCCGGCGCCGGGGCCGTGCGCGGCGCGGGCCGCGGTGAGCCGCCAGAGGGCGTCCCGCAGGGTGCGGACGGCGGTGAGCTGGGCGTCGGTGATCCGGACGGCGCCGGGCGGCAGGCCCAGCCGGGACCTCCCGGCCCAGTCGGCGAGGTCGGCGGGCCGGTGCAGCACCTCGTAGCGGGCGTACGGGCCGGGACCGCCGGTGGGCAGCAGCTCCAGGCAGAGCGTGCCGGGGTCGAAGTGGAACCGCGTACCGCCGGGAGAGTGCAGGACCAGGCCGGGGGTTCGCTCGTCGGTCATGTAACCACTTTAATCGGTGTCGGCGGGCCGGCGGAAGACGGGGGCGCGGGTTAATGGTGGGCAGCGGAACGTCGCAGGTGGGAGACTCGGGGCCATGACCACGCTCAAGGAGCAGCTGCAGGAGGACCTCACGGCTGCCATCAGGGACCGGGACGAGCTGCGCTCGTCCACCATCCGGCTCACGCTGTCCGCCGTCACCAGCGAGGAGGTGGCGGGCAAGACCAAGCGCGAGCTCTCCGATTCCGACGTGCTCAAGGTCATCGGCCGGGAGGCGAAGAAGCGCCGGGAGGCCGCCGAGGCGTTCGACACCGCCGGCCGGGGCGAGCAGGCCGCCCGCGAGCGGGCCGAGGGCGAGGTGCTGGCCGGGTACCTGCCCAAGCAGCTGTCGGACGAGGAGCTGGCCGCGATCGTGGCCGCCGCCGTCGCGGAGAGCGGGGCGAGCGGGCCGCAGGGCATGGGCGCCGTGATGAAGCTGGTGCGGCCGAAGGTCGAGGGCCTGGCCGAGGGCGGCCGGGTGGCCGCCGCGGTGAAGTCCGCCCTCGCCGGCTGAGCCGCGAACGGCTGAACGGCGCACGGCTGAACCGCGCACGGCTGAGCCGCGACGCACGCGGCCCACGAACGGCCCACGAACGGCCCACCTACGGGCCGCGCACGCCGAAGGGGCGCCCCCCGAGCCGATCGCTCGGGGGGCGCCCCTCGTCGTTCACCAGGGCGTCCGCTCAGTGGCGCCCGTTGCCGTTCCCGTTCCCGTTGCCGTTCCCGTCACCGCCGCCGATGACGCCCGGCGGGAAGGTGAAGCCGCCGCCGATCACGCCGCCCGCGTTGGTACCGGGGCCGCCGGGGACGGGGTTCTGGGCGGGCGGCGGGTTGCCCGCCGCGTTCGGGTCGGCCGGCGGGGTGGCCGGGGCGGTGGCGTTCGGGTCGATCTTGGGCGCCGGGTCCGGGATGTCGATGGTCGGCAGGGTCTCCTTGGGGGAGCCCTTCAGCGCGCCGTCCATGGCCATCTTCCAGATCGGGCCGGGGCCGGTGGCACCGAAGACGCCGTCGGCGCCGTAGTAGGTGTCACCGATCTTCATGTTCTTCATCTCGACGCCGCCGGTCGGGCCGCCGATCCACACCGCGGTCGCGAGCTGCGGGGTGTAGCCGCTGAACCAGGCGGCCTTCTTCTTGTCCGTGGTACCGGTCTTGCCGGCGATCTGGCGGCCGTCCTCCAGGCCGAGGGAGGCACCGGTGCCCTTCTCGGTCACGTTGAGCAGGACGGTGTTCATCGCGTCGGCGGTCTGCTCGGAGAAGGCCTGGGTGCAGCTGGTCTGCGGGACCTTGACCTCCTTGCCGTCGACCGTGGTGATCTTGTTGATCGCGATCGGCGTGCAGTACTTGCCGCGGGCGGCGAAGGTCGCGTAGACGTTCGACATGGTCAGCGGCGACATCTCCTTGGTGCCCAGGGTGATCGAGGGCACGACCTCCAGCTTGGCGCCGGAGGCGGTGGTGGTGATGCCGAGCTTGTCGAGCATCTGCTTGACGGGGCAGAGCCCCATCTCCTGCTCCATCTGGACGAAGTAGGTGTTGACCGAGAGGGCCATCGCCTGCTTCAGCTCGTAGGGGCCGACCTCGCTCTTGCTCTCGTTCGGGACGTAGCGCTCGTTGCCCTTGTAGGTGTTCTTCCAGGTGCCTTCGCAGGTCTTCATCGTCGGCCACTCGATGCGGTTCTCCGACGGGTACGGCTTGGTGGGCGAGATGCCGTTCTCGAGGGCGGCCGCGGCGATGATCGGCTTGAACGTCGAACCGGGCTGGAAGCCGTTGCCGCCACCCATCGCCGCGTCGACGTTGAGGTTGACCACGGTCTGGTTCTTGGCCGGCTCCAGGCCGTACGGACGGGTCTGGGCCATCGCCAGGATCTTGCCGGTGCCGGGCTCCATCATGGTCGTGGCGGCCGAGACCGGGTCGGTGACCTTGACCTTGCTGGTGACCGCGGCCTGGGCGGCGGCCTGCTTGTCCGGGTCGAGGGTGGTGTAGATGTTCAGGCCGCCCTGGTCCCAGAACTTCTTGCGCTCGGCGGCGTTCTTGCCGAACACCGGGTCCTGCTTGACCACGTGCCGCACGTAGTCGCAGAAGAAGCCCATGCCCGCCTGGGCGGTGATGCAGCCGTTCTGCGGGTCCTTGTACTTCAGGCCCAGCGGGGCGGCCTTGGCCTCCTTGGCCTGGTCGGCGGTGATGTGCTTGTTCTCGACCATCTTGTCGATCACGACGTTGCGCCGCTTCACCGCGTTGTCCGGGAATCGCACCGGGTCGTACTGCGACGGGTTCTGCACCAGGCCGGCCAGGGTGGCGGCCTCGGCGACGGTGAGGTCCTTGTTGGACTTGCTGAAGTAGCGCTGGGACGCCGCCTCGATCCCGTACGCCTGGTGGCCGTAGAAGGTGATGTTGAGGTAGTTGGTGAGGATCTGGTCCTTGGTCAGATCCTCCTCCAGCTTGATCGCGACCTTCAGCTCCTGGATCTTGCGGCCCAGGGTCTTGCGCTGGGCCTCCAGGACGGCGGCCTGGTCGTCGCCGGCCTTCTCGACGTTGACGTTCTTCACGTACTGCTGGGTCAGCGTGGACGCGCCCTGGGAGGCGGTGCCGCTCTCGGCGTTCTTGCTGATCGCCCGGAGCACGCCCTTGAGGTCGACGGCGCCGTGCTCGTAGAAGCGGGCGTCCTCGATGTCGACCTGGGCCTGCCGCATGTACGGCGACATCTGGTCGGCGGTGAGGACGGTGCGGTCGCGCTCGTAGACCTTGGCGATCAGGCCGCCCTTGGCGTCGAAGATCTGGGTGGCCTGGGTGAGCGGCGGGGTCTTGAAGTCGTCCGAGATGTTGGAGAAGCCCTCGGCCGTGTTCTTCGCGGTCAGCCCGAGCGCGCCGACGGCGGGCAGGGCCATACCGGCGAGCAGGACGCCGGAGAGGACGCTGACCCCCAGGAACTTCACTCCGTGTCCCGCGAAGTCGAGCGGTGACCCGCGGCGCTTGCCGCGCGGAGCTCCGGTGTTGCCGGGGGGCGGGGATGCCTGGGGGAGCTTCGGTGCCATGGGGAGAACCCTACGTTGCCGAATGCCGCACACCGGGGCAGGTGTTCGCCTAGGCTTGTCACAAGCTTGCGACAGCTTCGCTGCGTCAGCATCGATCACTCTTGTGAGTGATGAGAATTGCCCGAATTGCCCGCTCTTGGTGGGCTTTTGAGGCAGCTGTAGCCCACTGCACCCCTGTGTCCGGTAGCACTGCGTGACGGCTTGCGTGGCGAGAGTGGCGCCCGTGACCCTGGCAAGGCTTGCGACCTGCGATCACTCCAACGAGTGAGCTGATCGCCACCCATAGTCCAATTGGGTCATTCGAGATTGAGCCCGAAGGGGCTGTTGCAAGCTGTCGTTCTTCCGTAACGTCCTCAACTGGCAACGGTGAATATGCCGTTGCCGCCGTGGGGGAGCCTCGATTCGGGAGAGGACGGCGCCGGCATGGGCTGGGTAGACGACTGGAGTGCGCAGGCCGCCTGCCGCACGAGTGATCCGGACGAACTGTTCGTCCAGGGGGCGGCGCAGAACCGCGCCAAGGCGGTGTGCAGCGGGTGCCCCGTGCGCACGGAGTGCCTGGCGGACGCACTGGACAACCGGGTGGAGTTCGGGGTCTGGGGCGGGATGACCGAGCGCGAGCGCCGGGCGCTGCTGCGCCGTCGGCCGACCGTGATCTCGTGGCGCCGGCTGCTGGAGACCGCGCGCACCGAGTACGAGGCATCGCTGGCCACCGGCGTGATACTGACGGACTACGCCCAGGCGGGCTGAGCCCCTGGCGGGTTCGAGGTGGGCTCACGACGGGCCGAAGGCGGGCTGATCCCCGGGGCGCGCGACGCGCGCGGTCGGTGAGCCCGGGCTGGGGGGCCCGGGCCGGACCGGTGTCCGGGGGTTCAGTCGGCGCAGACGGTGCCGCTGAGCCGTTCGCCGATCGCCCGCAGACCGTCCAGGTCATGGACGTCCCCGGGCAGCGCGGCGACCTCGACGATCGGCACGTCCGGGTAGACCGAGACGAAGCGGTCGCGGGTCCGGCGCTCGCGCACCATCACCTGCATCCGCTCGGCGTGCAGCCGCAGCAGCCCCGCCGCGAGCAGTTCGGCCGCCGGCGAGGCGTGCTCCGAACCGTTCTCCTCCAGCGCCTCCGCCGCGGCCAGCGCCCGTTCGGCGGTCAGCTGGGGCGCGCCCGTCCCGTGCACACGGTTGAGCACCAGGCCGGCCAGCGGCATCCGGTCGGCGGCCAGCCGGTCCACGAAGTACGCCGCCTCGCGCAGCGCGTCCCGCTCCGGCGCGGCCACCACCAGGAACGCCGTGCCCGGTGCCTGGAGCAGTTGGTACGTGCGGTCCGCGCGCTCGCGGAAGCCGCCGAACATCGAGTCCATCGCGCTGACGAAGGTCTGCACGTCGGTCAGCAGCTGGGCGCCGAAGATCTTGCCCAGGGTGCCGGTGAACAGGCCCATCCCGGCGTTCAGGAACTTCATCGCGGACCGGCCGCCGACCTTGGCCGGCGCGGTCAGGATCCGGATCACCTTGCCGTCGAGGAAGGACCCCAGCCGGTTCGGCGCGTCCAGGAAGTCCAGCGCCGAGCGCGACGGCGGGGTGTCGACGACGATGAGGTCCCACTCCTCGGCCGCCCGCAGCTGGCCGAGCTTCTCCATCGCCATGTACTCCTGGGTGCCCGCGAAGCCGGCCGACAGGGACTGGTAGAAGGGGTTCTCCATGATCGCGCGGGCCCGCTCGGGCTCGGCGTGGGCCAGCACGACCTCGTCGAAGGTCCGCTTCATGTCGAGCATCATGGCCTGCAGCTCGCCGTCGCCGCTGACGCCCTTGACGATCCGCGGGGTGTTGTCGAGCTCGGTCAGGCCCATCGACTGCGCCAGCCGGCGGGCCGGGTCGATGGTCAGCACGACGACCTTGCGGCCGCGTTCGGCGGCCCGCAGGCCGATCGCCGCCGCGGTGGTGGTCTTGCCGACGCCGCCGGAGCCGCAGCAGACGATGATCCGGGTCTTCGGGTCGTCGATCAGCCGGTCCACGGCGAGCGGCCGGCCGCCGCCGTTGCCGACGCCCGCACCGCCGCTGCCGGTACCCGCACCGCCGCTGCCGGCGCCGTCGCGCACGCTGTTCCGCCCGCTCACGCTGCCCCCTGACGCTTCAGTTCGCCCGCCAGCCGGTAGAGCCCGCCGAGGTCCACGCCCTCGCCCAGCAGTGGAAGTTCGTAGGTCGGGAGCTTCAGCTGCTGCAGGTCGGCGCGCCGCGCGCGCTCCAGCTCCACCCGCTCGGCGTGCTCCCGGGCCTGCTCCAGCAGCGGGTCGAGCAGCGGATCGACCGCCGCCCGGACGGTCTCCGGTTTGCGCGAGCGGCCGCCGAGGCCGGCCTCGCCGAGGGCCAGCGCGACCTCTTCGCGGTGGTCGCCGTCCACCGCGGCCACCGCCGCCGCGTCCAGCACCGGCGGGCGGACCATGTTGACCAGCACCCCGCCCACCGGCAGCCCGGCCTCGCGCAGCTCGGCGAAGCCGTCGACGGTCTCCTGGACCGGCATCTCCTCCAGCAGGGTGACCAGGTGCACGGCGGTCTCCGGCGACTTCAGCACCCGCATCACGGCCTGCGCCTGGCTGTGGATCGGGCCGATCCGGGCCAGGCCGGCCACCTCGGAGTTGACGTTCAGGAACCGGGTGATCCGCCCGGTCGGCGGCGCGTCCATCACCACCGCGTCGTACCGGCGCCGCCCGTCCGGGCCCTTGCGGCGGGCGGCCTCGCAGGCCTTGCCGGTCAGCAGGACGTCCCGCACGCCGGGGGCGATGGTGGTGGCGAAGTCGACGAAGCCGACCTTCTGCAGCGCCTTCCCGGCCCGGCCGAGCTTGTAGAACATGTCGAGGTACTCGAGCAGCGCCTGCTCGGTGTCGATGGCGAGCGCGTGCACCTCGCCGCCGGCGGCGCCGTCCTCGGCCGGCAGGCCCAGCTGGGCGGGGGTGACCGAGGCGATCCGGCGCTCCTCGTACGGCAGCGCCGCTATGCCGAACAGCTCGGCGATGCCCTGCCGCCCCTCCACCTCGATCAGCAGCGTCCGGTGGCCCCGCGCGGCGAGCGCCAGCGCCAGTGCCGCGGCCACCGTGGTCTTCCCGGTTCCGCCCTTGCCGCTGACCACGTGCAACCGCACGCCCTCCCAGTCGGGATCGCGCCGGGCCGCCTGGCCGGGGGTGCGTGCCACGCTCCGTCTCCGTCCGTCTCCGAGGGCCGGCACCACACGGGTGCCCTTCCGCGAGGGTAACCAGGGACCGCGCCGGATGCCGGGACTACCCCGGGGGCCGGGCCTGAATCATGCCCGGTTTGTGGGCCACTTCACACGCCGGAGCGCGCCCGGGCGCGGACCGTGCCGGTCCGCCGGGACGGAGCGTCTAGAGTCTGGCCATGACCAAGTGGGAATACATGACGGCACCCCTGCTCGTGCACGCCACGAAGCAGATCCTGGACAACTTCGGCGAGGACGGCTGGGAGCTCGTCCAGGTCGTACCGGGCCCGAACCCGGAGCAGCTGGTGGCCTACTTCAAGCGGGAGAAGCAGGCATGAGCAAGGTCGAGGAGAAGCTCGCCGAGCTGGGTCTGACCCTGCCGCCGGTGGCCGCGCCGGTCGCCGCCTACGTGCCCGCGCTGCGCACCGGTGAGTTCGTCTTCACCTCCGGCCAGCTGCCGATGGTGGGCGGCAAGCTGCCGAACACCGGCAAGGTCGGCGCCGAGGTCACCCCGGAGGAGGCCAAGGAGCTCGCGCAGATCTGCGCGCTGAACGCGCTGGCCGCCGTCAAGTCGGTGATCGGCGACCTCGACCTGGTCGAGCAGGTCGTCAAGGTGGTCGGCTTCGTCGCCTCCGCCCCCGACTTCACCGGCCAGCCCGGTGTGATCAACGGCACCAGCGAGCTGCTCGGTCAGGTGTTCGGCGAGGCGGGTGTGCACGCCCGCAGCGCGGTCGGCGTCACCGTGCTGCCGCTGGACGCCCCGGTCGAGGTCGAGCTGCAGGTCCGCGTCCGAGCCTGACCCGGACGCCCGCCGCCCGCGCACCTGCCGGGGGCGGGGTCGGACAACGGATCACCCCTGTCCAACCCCGCCCCCGGGCGCTTAGCATCCGGGCATGGACCAGCGAGCAACGACGCTCCCGATGCCGCCCGGCTGGCCCGCCCGGATCAGGGCGGCCGACGCCGGCGAGCTGACCCCGCCCGTGCCCAGGCCGTCCGCCACCGTGGTGCTGCTCCGGGACACCGCCGGGGGCGCCGGGCCCGAGGCGTACCTGCTGCGCCGCCGCACCTCGATGGCCTTCGCCGCCGGCATGTACGCCTACCCGGGCGGCGGGGTCGACCCGCGGGACGCCGAGGCGGAGCTCGGCTGGGCCGGCCCCGGTCCGCGCGCCTGGGCCGAGCGGCTCGGGGTGGACGCCGCGACCGCGCAGGCGGTGGTCTGCGCCGCGGTCCGCGAGACCTTCGAGGAGGCCGGGGTCCTGCTGGCCGGCCCGGACGCCGGCAGCGTCGCCGAGCCCCGCGACTGGAGTGCCGAACGCGCCGCGCTGGAGGCCCACGAGCTCTCCTTCGCCGACTTCCTGCGTGACCACGGCCTGCTGCTGCGCAGCGACCTGCTGGCCGGCTGGGCGCGCTGGATCACCCCGGCGTTCGAGGAGCGCCGCTACGACACCTGGTTCTTCGTCGCCGCCCTGCCGCCCGGGCAGGACGCCGCCCGCGAGGTCGGCGAGGCCGACCGGGTGGCCTGGCTCACCCCGGCCGAGGCCGTCCGCGGCTACCAGGAGGGCCGCTTCGGCATGCTGCCGCCGACCGTCACCGTGCTGCGCGAACTGCTGCCGGTGCGCAGCGCCGCCGAGGCGCTGGGCGCGGCGGCCGAGCGCTCGCTGGAGCCGGTGCTCGGCCGCGCCGAGGTGCACGGCGAGCGGCTGACCGTCCGCTGGCCGGGGTACGACGAACTGACCATCGACGGCACCTTCCCCGAGTTCCCCGAGGAACGCGTCGGCTGACGCCGCGCCCTCGCCCCCGTTCTCCCACCGGACCCATCCATCCCCCGACGCACCCCGCGAGACGAAAGGACCTTCGCCCGATGACCCACAACGACGTGGCTCGCCGGACGGCACCCCGGATGCCCGCCCGCAGCCTGACCCCGCGCACCCCGGCCTGTGACAGCGCCCAGGTCCCCTTCACCGAGGTGGCCCAGCGCGCCCTCGTCCGCGCGCTGCCCCTGCGCCTGCTGCATCGCGACGGCGAGGGCGGCCGGTGAGCGGACTGCTGCCCGGTGACCCCGCCGCCGCGATCGGCGGCGAGGCCACCGCCCGCGCGCTCTGCGTGCTGGCGCCGAACCCGTCCCCGATGACGCTGGACGGCACCAACACCTGGCTGCTCTCCGAGCCCGGCTCGGACCTCGCGGTGGTGATCGACCCGGGCCCGCTGCACGAGGGCCATCTGCGCCGGGTGATCGAGACCGCCGAGCAGCGCGGCACGCGGGTGGCGCTCACCCTGCTGACCCACGGCCACGCGGACCACTCCGAGGGCGCGGCCCGGTTCGCCGAGCTGACCGGTACCGAGGTCCGCGCGCTGGACCCGGCGCACCGGCTCGGCTCCGAGGGCCTCACGCACGGCCAGCGCCTGGACGTCGGAGGCCTCGACCTGCGGGTGATCGCCACGCCCGGTCACACCTCGGACTCGCTGACCTTCCACCTGCCCGCCGACGGCGCGGTCCTCACCGGCGACACCGTGCTGGGCCGCGGCACCACGATGGTCGCCCACCCGGACGGCCGGCTCGGCGACTACCTGGACTCGCTGCGCCACCTGCACACCATGGCGGCCGAGCACGGTGTGCGGACGGTGCTGCCCGGGCACGGCCCGGTGCTCGCGGACGCGCTCGGCGCGGTGGACTACTACCTGGCGCACCGGGCGGGCCGGCTGGCCCAGGTGGAGACGGCGGTCGAGGCGGGTTGCCGGACGGCCGCCGAGGTGGTGGCCCGGGTCTACGCGGACGTGGACCGCTCGCTGTGGCCGGCCGCCGAACTGTCGGTGCAGGCCCAGCTGCGGTACCTGCGGGAGCACGGGCTCATCCCGGACTGACGCCCGGGCCGGCACCGCTCGTGGAAAGGGCCCGCACGCCGGAGCGTGCGGGCCCTTCCGTGAGCGGTGCGCGGTCAGCGGGACCGGCGGGAGAGCCGCTCGACGTCCAGCAGGACGACCGCGCGGGCCTCCAGCTTCAGCCAGCCGCGGCCGGCGAAGTCGGCGAGCGCCTTGTTGACCGTCTCGCGGGAGGCGCCGACCAGCTGGGCCAGCTCCTCCTGGGTGAGGTCGTGGGCGACGTGGATGCCCTCCTCGGACTGCACGCCGAAGCGGCGGGAGAGGTCCAGCAGGGCCTTGGCGACGCGCCCGGGCACGTCGGAGAAGACCAGGTCGGACATCACGTCGTTGGTCCGGCGCAGCCGGCGGGCGATGGCGCGCAGCAGCGCGATCGAGACCTCGGGGCGGGCGTGCAGCCAGGGCTGGAGGTCGCCGTGGCCGAGGCCGAGCAGCTTGACCTCGGTCAGCGCGCTGGCGGTGGCGGTGCGCGGGCCCGGGTCGAACAGCGAGAGCTCGCCGATCATCTCGCTGGGGCCGAGGACGGCGAGCATGTTCTCGCGGCCGTCCGGCGAGGCGCGGTGCAGCTTGACCTTGCCCTCGGCGACGACGTACAGCCGGTCGCCCGGGTCGCCCTCGTGGAACAGCGACTCGCCGCGGGCGAGCGTCACCTCGGTCATGGAAGCGCGCAGCTCGCCGGCCTGTTCGTCGTCGAGTGCCGCGAAGAGTGCGGCGCGCCGCAGAACGTCGTCCACGTGCTTCCTCCTTCTCGGCCGGCCGGCCGTCAAGCCCTCCGGCACAAGTTCGTACAGTGCTCTGCATCACCAAGCATGGCGCATGTCGCTCCGATCATATGAGGAGGGGGTGTGCCGAGGTGTGCTGCGCGGGGCCATTCGTACCGCCGGGGCGGTCCGGGGCGCCGCCTGAACCGGCAGGTCAGCCGGTTGTCGGGGCCCGGTGCGCCGGTCGGATCCGGTCGCTCCCGGCTCACCTCCGGCTCACCTCCGGCTCGTGTCCAGTGCGGGTCCGGCGCGGGCCCGGTTCAGGATCGCTTCAGGTCCGGTCGGGATCGATCAGGACCGGTCCGGGTCGAGCAGGGCGTCGGCGAGGGCGGTCCGGGCGTACAGCACGGCGTGGCCGGCGCGGTGCGCGCTGGTCAGCCCGGCCGCGCGCAGGGCTGTGAGGTGCTGGGAGACGCCGGCCGCGGAGAGCCCGGTGCGCCGGGCCAGCTCGGTGGTGGAGGCGGGCGCGTCGAGTTCGGCGAGCAGCCGGGCGCGGGAGCGGCCGAGGACGGCGGCGAGCGCGTCCGGGGCGCCGGCGGCCGGGCGGGGCTCCCACAGGGTGGCGATCCCGCGCGCCGGGTAGGCGAGCTGCGGCGGGTCCGGCGGCAGCGTGCGGGTCAGCACCCGCGGCCAGGCGAACACCGAGGGCACCAGCACCAGGCCGGCCGCGGCGTCCAGCCGTTCGACCGCGCAGTGCCGCTGTTCCAGCCGCAGCGCCCCGTGCCCGCTGCCGTCCCAGCGGACGGTCCCGTGCAGGTCGTCGAGGACCCGGGCGGTGCCGTGCCCGACCGCCTGGCGGGCGCGGTGCAGCACGTCGGCGTCGAGCAGGGCGCGGATCCGGGCCCAGTACGGCGCCAGCGCCAGCTCCCAGTAGGTCTCGATGTCGGCCGCGAGCCGGGGCAGCCGGGCGGCCGGGTCGCGGTGCAGCGCTTCGAGGACGGCGGGCAGCCGGCCGCCGCGTTCGGCGGCCAGCACGGCGAGGTCGGCGCGGACCGGTCCGGGGGAGGTCGCGGTGATCGCGGCCAGCTCGTCGGCGAGCGCGGGGGCGGCGGTGCCGGGGACGGGGGTGAGGAAGTCCGGCAGGTGGCCGGTGGGCGGGACCATCGCGGCCAGCCGGCGGACGGCGGGCCCGGCGGCGGCCAGCCGGGGGCGGACCTGCGCGGCCCAGCGCCGGTGCGGTGCGGGGACGGCCGGCTGGGCGAGCACCCGGAGGCTGGTCACCACCTCCCACATCGGGGAGACGGCGAAGCGGGTGCGCGCCAGGTCGTCGGCCGAGAGAGCGAGTTCGGTCCGCATCGGCTCCCCCGCCCTCCCGCCCCGGCCGTGATTCGGCCTCAGCTTAATCACTGGAGCGCGGGTGCCCGCCGCCCGCAGGATGCCGTCGTCGCACCACCCGCGCTCCGCTCCGCCCCGATCCGTGAAAGCCGGTGACCCCTCATGACCACGTCCACCCCCGCCCTGCCCTCCACCCCCGCCTTGCCCTCCGACGCCGCCCCGTCCATCCCCGCCCCGTCCGCCGCCCTGCGTGCGAAGGCCGCCCGCCTGCGGGCGCTGGTCGCGGACGGCGTGCTCGTCCTGCCGAACGCCTGGGACGCCGGCAGCGCCGCCGTGATCGCCTCGGCGGGCGCCGCCGCGATCGCCACCACCAGCGGCGGAGTCTCCTGGTCGCTGGGCCGGGGCGACGGCCAGCGCCTCGACCGCGCGAGCGCCGTCGAGGCCGCCCGCCGGGTGGCGGCCGCCGTGGAGCTGCCGGTCACGGTGGACGCCGAGGGCGGCTACGGACCCGCGCCCGCCGATGTCGCGGACACCGTCCGGGCGCTGGTGGAGGCGGGCGCGGCCGGCGTCAACCTGGAGGACTCCACGGCGGTCGGCGGCCCGCTGTTCGCGGTGGAGGAGCAGACCGCCCGGCTGCGCGCGGCCCGGACGGCGGCGCGGTCGGCGGGTCTGCCGGAGCTGCTGGTCAACGCCCGCACCGACGTCTTCCTGTTCGGGCTGGGCGGCCTCGACGACGTGCTGGTCCGCGCCGAGGCGTACGCGGCGGCGGGCGCCGACGGCCTCTTCGTGCCGGGACTGCTGGACCTCGACGCACTGGCCGCGCTCTGCGCGCGCTCGCCGCTGCCGGTCAACGCGATGGCGGTGGCCGGCGGGCCGTCCGTCGCCGAACTCGCCGCCGCCGGGGTGCGCCGGATCAGCGCGGGCACCGCGGTGGCGCAGCTCGCCTACACCGCCGCGCTGCGGGCGGCCGCGGAGCTGCTCGGCCCCGGCACCCTGACGGCGCCGGCCGGCGCCCTCGGCTTCGGCGAGGTCGACGCGCTGTTCCGCGGCTGACGGGCCCGGCCGCCCCGGCCGGCCCGTCGGCAGGGCCGTGCCCCGGCGGGCGTCAGGCCTCCGGCGGCGCGGGCAGCTCGGCGAGCGCCGCCGGCTGCCCGGCGCCCGGGTCCGGCAGCCCGAGCAGCCGCCGCATCGCGCGCCGGGCGCGGTCGGCGGCGCCCCGGTCTCCGTACAGCCGCCGGGCGTGGTTGAGCGCGAGCACCTGCCCGGTCAGCTCGAAGACGGTCTGCTCGGGCTCCGTCCCGGCGGGCAGCTGCCCGGCGGCGACCGCCAGCTCGACCTGGTGGCGCACCCTCCGCTGCCAGAGCGCGTTGCGCGCGGCCACCGCCGAGCGGACCGGCCCGGGCTCCCGGTCGTCGAACTCGGCGGTCACGGCGGTGAAGAAGCAGCCGCCGGGCAGCAGGTCGCGCTCCAGGTAGGAGACCCAGGCCTCGCACTGGGCGAGCAGCAGCGGCAGGCCCGGCGCGGCCCCGGTCGCCTCCGAGCGGTGCACCACCTCGCGCACGAACAGCGCGACCGCCTCGTCGACGACGGCCAGCTGCAGGCTCTCCTTGGTGCCGAAGTGGCCCAGGACGCCGGACTTGCTCATCGACAGGTCGGTGGCGAGCCGGCCGATGGTCAGGCCCTCCAGCCCCTCGACCGAGGCGAGGTCCAGCCCCCGGGCCAGGATCGAGACGCGGGTCCGGCGGGTGTCGGCGGCGGATCTTCTCGGGCTCACCGCGTCAGTGTAGCGACCGTCGGACCATTTAGCGTCCGACCGTTCGGACGCTATAGTCCGGCGTGATGACGCCCCATCACCGAGGAGCAGCCATGCCGGGTTCCCGCATCGTCGCGCTGGGCCACCACCAGCCCGCGAAGGTCCTGACCAACCACGACCTCGCCCGGCTGGTCGACACCAGCGACGAGTGGATCCGGCAGCGCACCGGCATCGTGACCCGCCGCATCGCCGAGGAGGAGAGCGTCACCGACCTCGCCG
Source organism: Kitasatospora sp. NPDC001527 (assembly GCF_040298605.1). Lineage (NCBI taxonomy): Bacteria > Bacillati > Actinomycetota > Actinomycetes > Kitasatosporales > Streptomycetaceae > Kitasatospora > Kitasatospora sp. NPDC001527. The sequence goes on from NZ_JBEPAM010000001.1 coordinate 152,892, forward strand.
CCTCCGCCGCCGGCAAGGCGCTGGCCGCCGCCGGACTCGCCCCCGGGGAGATCGACCTGGTGGTGGTCGCGACCTGCACCGCGCGGGACCGCTGCCCGAACATCGGCACCCGGGTCGCCGGGCGCCTCGGCATCCCGGCGGCCGCCGGCTTCGACGTCAACAACGGCTGCGCCGGCTTCTGCACCGCGCTGGCCACCGCCGACCACGCCGTCCGGGCCGGGGCCGCCCGGTACGCGCTGGTCGTCGGCGCGGAGCGGATGAGCGACGTCACCGACTGGACCGACCGCTCCACCTGCGTCCTGCTCGGCGACGGCGCGGGCGCCGCCGTGCTCGGCCCGGACACCGGGGCCGCCGGCCGTCCGGGCGTCGGACCGGTGGTCTGGGGCTCCGACCCGACCAAGGGCCACGCCGTCCGGCTGGACGACGACTGGCGGCCGCGCTTCCGCCAGGAGGGCCAGACCGTCTACCGCTGGGCGACCACCACCCTGGCGCCGATCGCCGAGGAGGCCTGCCGCCGGGCCGGCCTCACCCCCGCCGACCTCGGCGCGGTGGTCACCCACCAGGCCAACCTGCGGATCGTCGAGGCGCTGGTCGACCGCCTCGGTGCCACCGGCGCCGTGGTGGCCCGCGACGTCGTCGAGTCCGGCAACACCTCGGCCGCCTCCGTCCCGCTCGCCCTCGCCAAGCTCGTCGAACGCGGCGAGGTGCCCACCGGCGCCCCCGCCCTGCTGCTCGGCTTCGGCGGCGGCCTCTCCTGGGCCGGCCAGGTCGTCGGCTGCCCCTGACGGGCCCGGCGGACGGTCACCGCGCGGGGGCGGTCCTGCCCGATCCGCCGCAGGAGCGCGGCCGTCCGGCGTAGCCTTCACGCATGGCAGAGAGCAAGGTCCGGAAGACCGCGTCTGCGGGGAAGCCGGTGGGGAAGACGGTCAGGGTGCGCAAGCCGGAGTCCCGGCTGGCGATGGTGCGGCGGGCACGGAGGATCAACCGGGAGCTGGCGGAGCTGTACCCGTACGCGCACCCGGAGCTGGACTTCGACAACCCCTTCCAGCTGCTGGTGGCCACCGTGCTGTCGGCCCAGACCACCGACCTGCGGGTGAACCAGACGACGCCGGCGCTGTTCGCGAAGTACCCGGCCCCGGAGGACATGGCGGCGGCGAACCCGGCGGAGCTGGAGGAGATCATCCGCCCCACCGGCTTCTTCCGGAACAAGGCGAAGGCGCTGATCGGCCTGTCGATCGCGCTGCGCGACGAGTTCGACGGGGAGGTGCCCGGCCGGCTGGCCGACCTGGTCACCCTGCCCGGCGTCGGCCGCAAGACCGCCAACGTCGTCCTCGGCAACGCCTTCGGCGTTCCCGGGATCACCGTGGACACCCACTTCGGGCGACTGGCCCGCCGTTTCGGGTGGACCACCGAGGAGGACCCGGTGAAGGTCGAGGCGGCGGTCGCGGAGATCTTCCCGAAGTCCGAGTGGACGATGCTCTCGCACCGGGTGGTCTTCCACGGCCGGCGCATCTGCCACTCCCAGAAGCCGGCCTGCGGGGCCTGCCCGATCGCGCCGCTCTGCCCCGCCTACGGGGAGGGCGAGACCGATCCGGAGAAGGCGGGGAAGCTGCTGAAGTACGAGCTGGGCGGCCACCCGGGCCAGCGGCTGCGGCCGCCCGCCGACTTCCCGGGCGAGGCCGGCGCCCGCGCCGACGCCGCCGCGCACCACGGCCAGGTCGCCGACCTGGCGGTGGCCGAGTGAGCGGGCGGGGGGCGCCGCGAATCGAGCGGGACGGACTGCCGCGCTGGCTGGAGCCGGTCCGGGAGGCCGCCGAGCGGGTGCTGCCCGAGCAGCTGAGCAGCTTCCTGCCGCCGGCCGGGGGCGGCCGGGCCGCCGCCGTGCTGATGCTGTTCGGCGAGGGCCCCTCCGGGCCCGACCTGCTGCTCATCGAACGCGCCCGCTCGCTGCGCTCGCACGCCGGGCAGCCGTCCTTCCCGGGCGGCGCGCTGGACCCGGAGGACGGCGACCCGGCGGGGTCCGGGCCGGTGGCGGCGGCGCTGCGCGAGGCGTGGGAGGAGACCGGGCTGGACCCGGCCGGCGTGCAGGTCTTCGCGGCCCTGCCCGCGCTGTACATCCCGGTCAGCCGGTTCGTGGTGACCCCCGTGCTCGGCTGGTGGCGCGAGGAGTCGCCGGTCCGCCCGGTGGACCTCGGGGAGACCGGCGCGGTGTTCCGGGTGCCGGTCGCGGAGCTGACCGACCCCGCCAACCGGGCCCGGCTGCGGCACCCGTCCGGTCACCTGGGGCCGGCCTTCACGGTCGCCGGGCGGCTGGTCTGGGGCTTCACGGCCGGGGTGATCGACCGGGTGCTGCACCACAGCGGCCTGGAGCGGCCGTGGGACACCGACCGGATCGTCGACCTCTCGGACGAGGCGCTGGCGCTGGTGCAGGGCGACCTGGAACGTTCCCGCGCGGCGCTCGGCCGCGACGCCGCGGCGCCGTGAACCGCAGGGTGACGCGGTGAGCTTCGGGGCGGCGGGCGGGGCGTGTCGGCCCCGTCCGGTCCCGGCCGGATTCGGCGATCGGCCGCCCGGGCGAAGGGTCCGTCGTGGGAGGGTGTCCGGGTGAACGTCCTGGATGTGCTGTTGATCGCCGCCGCCCTCGGGTTCGCCGTGTCGGGCTACCGGCAGGGCTTCGTGGTCGGCGTGCTGTCGGTCCTCGGCTTCCTGGGCGGCGGCCTGCTCGCCGTCCAACTGCTGCCGCTGCTGCTCGACCACCTCAGCCCCGGGACGACCGCCTCGGTGATCGCCGTGGTGGTGGTGATCGTGCTCGCGGCGACCGGCCAGGCGATCACCACGCACTTCGGCTGGAAGCTGCGCGGGCACATCGACCGCCGCCCGGCCCGGGCCCTGGACGCCGCGGGCGGCTCCGTGGTCAACGTGATCTCGATGCTGCTGGTGGCCTGGCTGATCGGCTCGGCGCTCGCCGGGACGTCCCTGCCGACCGTCTCCAAGCAGGTCCGCACCTCGGCCGTGCTCGGCGGCGTCCAGGACGCGCTGCCCGCCGACGCGCCCAACTGGTTCTCGGACTTCTCCAAGGTGCTCGCCCGCAACGGCTTCCCGCAGGTGTTCAACCCCTTCGAGCACGAGCCGATCACCCAGGTCGACATCCCCGACCCGGCGCTGGCCGGCAGCCCGGCGGTGGCGAAGGCGCGGCAGAGCCTGGTCAAGGTGGTCGGCACCGCCACCTCCTGCGGCAAGACGCTGGAGGGCAGCGGCTTCGTCTACGCCCCGCACCGGGTGATGACCAACGCCCACGTGGTCGGCGGCGTCGACGAGCCGACCGTGCAGATCGGCGGCGTCGGCCCGCTGTACGACGCGACGGTGGTCCGCTACGACTGGCAGCGCGACATCGCCGTCCTGGACGTGCCCAAGCTGAACGCGCCGCCGCTCGCCTTCGCGGGCGAGGCGAAGACCAACGACAGCGCGATCGTCGCGGGCTTCCCCGAGAACGGTTCCTTCAACGTCCAGCCGGCCCGCATCCGCGGCCGGATCCAGGCCAACGGCCCGGACATCTACCACCGGGGCCAGGTCGTCCGCGACGTCTACTCGGTGCGCTCGCTGGTCCGCCAGGGCAACAGCGGCGGCCCGCTGCTCACGCCGGACGGCCAGGTGTACGGGATGGTGTTCGCCAAATCGCTGGACAGCGCGGACACGGGGTACGTGCTGACCGCCGCCGAGGTGCGCCAGGACGCCGAGCAGGGCAGCGCGGCGACGGCCCGGGTGGACACCCAGGGCTGCGCGCTCTGAGCCGTGCGGCCGGACCGGCCGACCGGTGCGGCCGAGTCGGCCGGAGCCTGACAGGGCCTGGCAGGGTCGGTCAGGAGCGCCCAGGACCGCTCGGGCCGCCCAGGACCGCTCAGGTGTCGCGGCGGAGGCGGGCGCCCACCCAGCGGGCGCGGCGGCCGAGGATGTGCGGGATGCCGAGCTGCCGCTGCGCCGTACGCGGGTGGCCGCCCGCGCCGTCGTAGCCGGTGTCGTGGCCGGCGCCGTCGTAGCCGTGGTCGTCCGCCCAGTCGGGGCGGTGGGCGGCACGCCGCGGGCTGTTGCTGTGCTGTCGGCCGCGCGGGGCGCTGCCGCGATCGGGCATCCAGGTCATACCGCAATGGATGCCCCTGGGCCGACGGGGGTAACCGCCCGGCGGGCCACCAACGTGGCCTATGCGTTTGTCATATGAGCATCAGATTAAGGGAGTTGGGACCTTCGGCCCTGTTCGCCCATCCGGGCGCCGGGACCTTCCTCCCGGCCCCTCGGACCCTCAGTCCTTGTGGAGGCCGATCCAGTCCAGCAACTCGGCGGTGAACTGCTCCGGCGCCTCCTCGTGCGGGAAGTGCCCGACTCCCGGCAGCAGCCGCCAGCGGTAGGGCGCGGCCACGTACTCGCCGCCGCCCAGCGCGGTGTGCGACAGCAGCACCGGGTCCGCCGCGCCCTGGACGTGCAGGGTGGGCGCGGTGATCGGCTTCTTCATCCGGCGGGCGAACTGGATGCCGTCCGGCCGGGCCATCGAGCGCAGCAGCCAGCGGTACGGCTCGATCGAGCAGTGCGCGGTGCTGGGGATCTGGATCGCCCGCCGGTACGCGGCCACCGCCGCGCGGTCCAGCGGGGTGCGGCCGGCCCAGGCGTCCAGGTAGCGGCCGACCAGCTCGGCGTCGTCGGCCACCAGACGGCGCTCCGGTATCCACGGCCGCTGGAAGCCCAGCACGTGCTCGAAGGCGGCGAGCTGCTTGCGGTCGGTGAGCAGGGCCCGGCGCAGGTCACGGGGGTGCGCGGCCGAGACCACGGTGAGGCTCTGGATCACCGAGGGCCGCATCACGGCCGCCACCCAGGCCAGCGTGCCGCCTGAGGCGTGGCCGACCAGGTGCGCCCGGTCCTCGCCGAGCGAGCGGATCACCCCGGTGATGTCCAGCGCGAGGTTGCCGGGGTCGTAGCCGCGCGGGGTGCGGTCGCTGCCGCCGATGCCGCGCAGGTCCACGGCGACGGCCCGGTAGCCGGCCGCGGCCAGCGCGGTCAGCTGGTGGCGCCAGGCCCACCAGTACTCGGGCCAGCCGTGCACCAGCAGGACCAGCGGGCCCTCGCCGAGCTCGGCGATGTGGAACCGCGCGCCGTTGGCGGCGAGGTCGCGGTGGGTCCACGGCCCGGCCTGCCGGACGTCCCAGGCGGCCGTGGCCGGGGAGGGCCCGTCCTGGGGGTCGCCGGGGGTGGTGAGGCCGGAGCTGGCGGACGGCTGCGCGGGCACGGGCTTCTGGTCGAGCGACATACCGAGAGCGTGTCACATCCGCGCGCCGGACACGCGCCCGGCACTCGCACTCGGCCGTTCCGGCCCCTGGCGTACCGGGAGCGCGTCCGGGGCGTTTCCCCGGCGTGATTCCTGGCGCGATTCCTGGCGCGTGTCCGGCGCGCGGGAGCCGGTCTCCGGGGCGGGCCTACGGGATGCGGCCCAGGGCGCGGTCGATCTCCTCCTTGGTGGCGGGACGCGGCCGCGCGTTCTTCAGCACGTCGGCGGTCTTCTGCGCACCCTCGATGGTCCGGACCGGCTTCTCGATCTTCTTGAACGAACGCAGTGCCAGCAGGCCCAGCAGCACGGCCAGCAGCAGGTACGCGCCGGCCACGATCAGGAACGACCAGCCGAGCGACAGACCCAGCGCGTGGATGCCGAACGCGGCGGCCGCGCTCAGCATCGGGACGGCGGCCAGCGCCACCACGCCGGCGACGCCCAGCGAGACGCCGCCGGAGACGCCGCGCTTGACGTCGGCGCGGATCTCGGCCTTGGCCAGCGCGATCTCGTCATGGACCAGGGCGGACAGGTCGGCGGTGGCCGCGGCGAACAGCTGCCCCACCGAACGCTCGCCCTCGTAGGGCGCCCGGCCGTTGCTGGACGGGTCTGCGGCTCCTGCGGGCATCAGCGGTTCTCCTCTTCGGTGGACTGTCGACAGTTCAGAATCATGCCCCCACCGGACGAGCGGACACCACTCCGGGGCCCCGCCGGGGGGACGTGTCCGGCGGGCGGGCCGCTCAGCGCGCTCCGTCGCGGCCCTCGCCGGCCGGGCGTGTCGGCCCCTGGGTCGGCGGCCCCTGGTCCGTGGACCGCGGCTCCGCCCGCCGTGCGTCCGACTGTCCTGCCGCTGTCTGCTCCGGCGCTGCCTGCCGTGCCGCTGTCTGCCGTGCCCGGTCGGCCATGCGCTGCTGCCAGGCCGGGTCGTCCTGCTGGTAGACGTCGGGGATGCCGTCGCCGTCGAGGTCGCGGTCCTCCTCCTCGCACAGCTCGCGGTAGTGCCGGTTGCGCAGCTTCAGCAGCACGGTGGCGGCCAGCGCGCAGATCAGCGAACCCACCAGGACGGCGGCCTTGGCCCGCTCGGTGAGCGCCGGGTCGTCCGGGAAGGCCAGCTCGTCGATCAGCAGCGAGACGGTGAAGCCGATACCGGCCAGGACCGAGACGGCGAACAGGTCGGCCCACTTGAGCTGCGGGTTGAGCTCGGCGCGGGTGAAGCGGGCGGCCAGCCAGGTGCCGCCGAAGACGCCCACGGACTTGCCGACCACCAGGCCGACCATGATGCCGATCGGAGCGGCCTGGGTGAACACCTCGCGCAGCGCCGGACCGGAGATCGTCACCCCGGCCGCGAACAGGGCGAAGACCGGCACGGCCAGCCCGGCCGAGAGCGGCCGGACCAGGTGCTCGATGTGCTCGCCGGGGGAGTGCTTCTCGTCGCCCTCCCGGTGGCAGCGGAGCATCAGGCCCATCGCGACGCCGGCCACCGTGGCGTGCACACCGCTCTCGTGCATCAGCGCCCAGATCACGAAGGCGAGCGGGACGAACAGGTACCAGCCGTGCACCCCGCGCCGGTGCAGGAACCAGAACAGCACGAGACCGGCGAGGGCGAGCCCGAGCGCCCAGAACTTGATGCCGGAGCTGTAGAAGACCGCGATGATCAGGATCGCGATCAGGTCGTCCACCACGGCGAGGGTGAGCAGGAAGGCGCGCAGCGCGGAGGGCAGGTGGCTGCCGACCACCGCGAGCACGCCGAGCGCGAAGGCGATGTCGGTGGCGGTCGGGACGGCCCAGCCGCTCGGGTGCCCGCCGGGGCCCGCGTTGACGACGGTGTACAGGACGGCGGGCAGCACGACACCGCAGACGGCGGCTATGACGGGCAGCATCGCCGCGCTGGGGCTGCGCAGTTCACCCGCCACGAACTCGCGCTTGAGCTCGATACCGGCCACGAAGAAGAAGATCGTCAGCAGCCCGTCCTTGGCCCAGGTGCCCAGGGTGAGGTCGAGGTGAAGGGGCGCGGAGGGGCCGACGGTGTGGTTCAGGACGGACTGGTAGGAGTCCGGCCAGACGTTGGCCCAGACCAGGGCGACGACGGCGGCGAGGAGCAGCAGGACACCGCCGACGGTCTCGGTGCGCAGGGCGTCGGCGACGTAGCTGCGTTCGGGGAGGGGCAGCCTGCCGAGGAACTGGCGGCGCTGGGGCGTCGGCTCGTGGACGGGCGGCTGGCTGGCCACGCGTGGCCTCCTGGGGGCGAGGGGACGGGGTGCGGACACACCTGTGGTGCATCGCCGACCAGACTTCCCGGCTCGCCCTGTGACGCGGATCGTGAATGGAGCTTTGGTGGATCTTGATGCGTCTTTGACATTGTAGCGTGGCGACAAAGGGACATCCGGATTGTCCTATCTAAGGACTTAAGCCCTCCGCGGCCCGTTGTGCACGGCGACCGGCTGCCCTGGGGCCCTGGGCCGGTGCCGCGGACGCGACGGTGCCCCGGACGCGACGGTGCCCCGGACACGACGGTGCCCCGGGCGGTCACGACCGCCCGGGGCACCCTCACGTACGCCTCCCCTCACCCACGGCGCACGGCGGCGGCGTGGGTGAGGGGGTTGTGGGTCAGCTCTCGCTGCCCGCCGGCGGCAGCTGGGCCTGGATGAGGTTCATCACCGTGGAGTCGGCCAGCGTGGTGGTGTCACCGACCTCGCGGCCCTCGGCGATGTCGCGCAGCAGGCGGCGCATGATCTTGCCGGAGCGGGTCTTCGGCAGTTCGCCGACCACCTTGACCTGCTTCGGCTTGGCGATCGGGCCGAGCGTACGGCCGACGTGCGCCCGCAGCTCCTCGACCAGCTCGGGGCTGTCGGTGGCGCTGCCGCGCAGGATCACGAAGGCGACGATCGCCTGGCCGGTGGTCGCGTCGGTGGCGCCGACGACGGCGGACTCGGCCACCGACGGGTGTCCGACCAGGGCCGACTCGACCTCGGTGGTCGAGATGTTGTGGCCGGAGACCAGCATGACGTCGTCGACCCGGCCGAGCAGCCAGATGTCGCCGTCCTCGTCCTTCTTGGCGCCGTCACCGGCGAAGTAGCGGCCCTCGAAGCGCGACCAGTAGGTGTCGATGTAGCGCTGGTCGTCGCCCCAGATGGTGCGCAGCATGGACGGCCACGGCTCGGTGAGCACCAGGTAGCCGCCGGAGCCGTTGGCCACCTCGGCGCCGTTGTCGTCGACCACGGTGGCCGCGATGCCCGGCAGCGCGCGCTGGGCGGAGCCCGGCTTGGTCTCGGTGACGCCCGGCAGCGGGCTGATCATGATCGCGCCGGTCTCGGTCTGCCACCAGGTGTCCACGATCGGGGTCTTGCCGGCGCCGATGTGCTCGCGGTACCAGATCCACGCCTCGGGGTTGATCGGCTCGCCGACGCTGCCCAGCACCCGCAGCGAGGACAGGTCGAACTTCGCGGGGATGTCGTCGCCCCACTTCATGAAGGTGCGGATCGCGGTCGGCGCGGTGTAGAGGATGGTCACGCCGTACTTCTGGACGACCTCCCAGAAGCGGCCCTGGTGCGGGGTGTCCGGGGTGCCCTCGTAGATGACCTGGGTGGCGCCGTTGGAGAGCGGGCCGTAGACGATGTACGAGTGACCGGTGACCCAGCCGATGTCGGCGGTGCACCAGTAGACGTCGCTCTCCGGCTTGAGGTCGAAGACGGCGTGGTGGGTGTAGCTGGCCTGGGTGAGGTAGCCGCCCGAGGTGTGCAGGATGCCCTTGGGCTTCCCGGTGGTGCCCGAGGTGTAGAGGATGAAGAGCGGGTGCTCGGCGTCGTGCGCCTCGGGGGTGTGCTCGGTGGACTGGCGCCCGGTGGCCTCGTGCCACCAGACGTCGCGGCCCTCGGTCCAGGCGATCTCCTGGCCGGTGCGGCGCACGACCAGGACGTGCTCGACGCCGTCGACCTTGGTCAGCGCCTCGTCGATGGCCGGCTTGAGGGCGGACGGCTTGCCGCGCCGGTAGCCGCCGTCGGCGGTGATGACCAGCTTGGCCTGGGCGTCCTGGATGCGGGAGGCCACGGCGTCGGCGGAGAAGCCGCCGAAGACCACCGAGTGGGTGGCGCCGATCCGGGCGCAGGCGAGGATCGCGACGACCGCCTCGGCGATCATCGGCAGGTAGATGGCGACCCGGTCGCCCTTGGCGACACCGAGCTCCAGCAGCGCGTTGGCGGTCTGCGAGACCTCGTCCTTGAGCTGGGCGTAGGTGATAGAGCGGCCGTCACCGGGCTCGCCCTCGAAGTGGATGGCGACGCGGTCGCCGTTGCCGGCCTCGACGTGCCGGTCGACGCAGTTGTAGGCCACGTTGAGCTTGCCGTCGGCGAACCACTTGGCGAACGGCGGGTTGGACCAGTCGAGGGTCTGGGTGGGCTCGACGGCCCAGCTGAGGCGGCGGGCCTGCTCGGCCCAGAAGCCGAGGCGGTCCTCGGAGGCCTGAGCGTACGCGGCCGCGGTGACGTTGGCGGCTGCGGCGAGCTCTGCCGGCGGGGCGAAGCGCCGCTCCTCCTTGAGCAGGTTGGCCAGGCTCTCGTTGCTCAACGCGCACTCCTCATGAGTCATGATCGGGGTCGTTTCCCGTGCGTGGGGATTGTCCCGTGTGTCCCAGCGCACAGCTCACCAGGCGAAGAGGTCAGTTGACAAGAGGCTCCGGATAATTGGTGTAGACCTTTGACCGGGCATCGAACGGTCGCCCGAGGTCGGCGGTGCCCCCGGGTGTCATCGGGAGGTGGGCCCGCGTCCTTGGCCCGCCCGGCGGGACGCGGGCCCGGCTCTCAGGCGGCCAGGCCGGGACCTCCTCCGTCCCCGGCCTGGTCCGCGACGGTGGTGCCGGTGGCCGGAACCTGTTCGAATTCCTTCACGTGTCCGGGCGTGTCGCCCTCCTGTGCCGGCGTCGGCGCCGGTGCCAGCGCCCGGGCGGAGGCCGGTGCCGCTGCCTCGACCGGGCCGAACCGGCCGGTCTCCCGGTCGAGTACATAGGCCTGTGCCGTGGCGAAGTCGAAGTACATGCCGACCAGCCGCAGGGTGCCCTCGGTCACCCGCCGCTCCACCGCCGGATTGGCCAGCAGTTGGTCCAGCTGCTGGACCACGTTGGTGATGCACAGCTGCTCGGTCAGGTCGACCGCCGGCCGGTCGGCGAACTCCGCCGGGACCCTGCGCAGCCGGTCCAGCGAGCCGCGGCCGTTGCGCAGCCAGCGGGCCAGCGGGGTGGGCCGGCCGGGCTGCTCGTGCACCCCGTCCAGCAGGGCCTTCATCGCCCCGCAGCCCGAGTGCCCGCAGACCGTGATCGACCGCACCTCCAGCACCTCGACCGCGTACTGCACCGCCGCCGCCACCGAGTCGTCGGCCGCGCCCGGCTCGTGCGGCGCCGGTACCAGGTTCCCGACGTTGCGCACGGTGAAGAGGTCGCCCGGCCCGCTGTTGGTGATCATGCTGGTGACCATCCGGGAGTCGGCGCAGGTCAGGAAGAGCTGTGAGGGCGTCTGCCCCTCCCGGGCGAGCCGGGCCAGCTCGGGCCGCACCAGTGGGGCGGTGTGCAGCTGGAACACCCGCACTCCGTCCAGCAGCCGGCCGTGCGGGTCCTCCTGCTGCTCGATGCAGTGGTGGCCGACCCAGGGCGTCCAGGCCCGGCAGCGGTGCGGGCCCGGGGAGCTGCCGGCGCGGACGGTGCCGTCCGGGTCGAGCACCTCGTCGTCCTGGCGGCGCGTCACCATCGACACCCGGCCGCCGCCGGCCTGGTGGCCGGTGCGCCAGCCGTGCACCGTCTCGAAGGCGGCGTGGTCCAGGAAGGAGCCGTCGTGGACGACGGTGACCTCGGCGCCGGCCGGGATGCCCGCCAGCGCCCGGCTGAGCCGGGGCACCGCGGTGAAGGTGAGCGGGCCGTGCGTCTCCACCGTGTACGAGCCGTCGGCACCGGCCAGGACGTCCACGTGGGCGCGGGTCAGCCGGTAGAGCGCGAGCAGCACGGCCGTCGCCGCGCCCAGTGCCACCCCCGGCAGCACGCCGCAGAGCACCACGGCGAGCACGGTGATCAGGTAGACCGGGAACTCGCGGTGCCGGTGCACCTTGCGGATGTGCGCGAAGCTCACCATCTGCAGGCCGACGACCAGCACCAGGGCGGCGAGCGCGGACAGCGGGATCCGGCGCAGCCCGCCGGTCAGGGCGAGCGCGGCCGCCAGCACCCACACTCCGTGCAGCACCGAGGACCAGCGGCTGCGCGCCCCGGCCCGGACGTTGGCCGTGCTGCGTACCGCGCCGCCGGCGACCGGAAGTCCGCCGACCAGGCCGCTGACCAGGTTGGCGAGGCCCTGGCCGCGCAGTTCGCGGTCGAGGTCCCCGGTGCGGCGCGACATCCGGTCGACCGCGACGGCGGAGAGCAGCGACTCGACGCTCGCCACGGCGGTGACGGTCAGCACGGCGGCCAGGACGGCGAGCGGCGGGCCGTGCGGCAGGTCGGGGACGAGGCCGTGCGGCTGCCAGGCGGGCAGTTCGATCCGGGCCAGCCGCAGGTCCAGCACGACGGCGAGCCCGGTGGCGGCGGCGACGGCGGCGAGCGGTCCGGGCACCCTGGTCAGCCGGCTGCCGAACTCCCCGTACCGGCCGGGGAGTCTCTCCAGCCGGGGCCAGCCGAGCAGGACGGCGGCGGTGAGCGCGCCGATGGCCAGGGCGGCGGGGTGCGGGGTCGACAACTGGCCGGGCAGGGCGAGCAGGTTGGCCAGGGCCGAGCTCTGCGGCGAGCCGCCGAGGACGACGTGCAGTTGCGCGATGGCGATGGCGAGGCCGACACCGGCCAGCATGCCGTGCACGATGGCGGGTGAGACGGCCAGCGCGGTGCGGGCCACCCGCCGTGCGCCGAGCAGGAGTTGGAGCAGGCCGGCGGCGAGGGTGATGGCGCAGGTGGCCTGCCAGCCGTACTGGGCGATGAGCCCGGCGGTGATCACGGTGAGCGCGGCGGAGGGGCCGCTGACCTGCAGCGGGGTGCCGCCGAACAGGCCGACCACGAGGCCGCCGACGGCCGCCGCGGCCAGGCCGGCGGTGAGCGGGGCGCCGGTGGCCAGGGCGATGCCGAGGGAGAACGGCACGGCGATCAGGAACACCACCAGGGAGGCCGAGAGGTCCCGGGCCAGGGCGGCGCGGGGACGTCGGCCCGGTGGGGCGTGGTCGGTGGTGTCGGAGGGGATGGGGGCGCTGGAGATGTCGAGGGTCATGGGTCTTCCCGTCTGTCCGGGGAAACGAACGCAGTCAGGTCCGGCGGTGAGTCCGGGCATGGGCTCGGTGGAACGGATCGGCTGTCGTGGGTCGCGACGGTGTGGCGGGATGGCGCGGCCGGGCCGGGAGTGCGGGTGTCACCGGCCGGGCCTTGGACCATCGGGCGACCCGGCGGTCGCTCGGCCGGGCGCTGGGAGGAGCCAGGCCGCGGCGAGGGGCGCCGGGACGGAAGCGGAATATCAAGACTCGGTAAACCGAGGGTAATGAGAGCTTTGCACAGCGTCATCCGGAGCGACAGTGAATAAATGCCTGATTCACTCCATTGGGTGGTGGTCGAACGGCCGGGAATCTGCTGGTGGCGGGCGTGCCGGGGATGCGCGCGGGCCGCGGTCCCCGTGCGGGGGACCGCGGCCCGTGGGTGGTGCGGCGGGGGTCCGGCTCAGACCGCCGCGCCGGCGGCGGTGGGTTCGCCGACCGGGGCGGGACCGCCGGCCGGGGCGGGCTCGCCGCCGAGCACGAAGTCCGGGTCGACCTGGGCGGCGAGGTCCGTGCCGACCTTGGCGTTGGCCCAGCTCTCGGCGTTGCGCAGGTGGAAGAGGACGGCCTGCTCGGTGTACCGGCGCGGGTCCCGCAGCCCGTACACGGCGTCGGCGGCCGCGCGCAGCTCGCCCAGCGCGGCGCGGATGGCGGGTTCGAGGGCGCGCAGCGGCGGTTGCGCGCCCTGCTCCAGGCGGCGCACCCAGTCGGACTGTCCGAAGGCGGCCAGCAGGTCCTCGCCGACCTCGCGGCGGAGGAAGTCCAGGTCGTCGAGGCCCTGCACCTTGTTGCCGACGACTCGCAGCCGCACGCCGAAGTCGCGGGCGTAGTCCCGGTACTGGCGGTACACCGAGACGCCCTTGCGGGTGGGTTCGGCGACCAGGAAGGTGAGGTCGAAGCGGGTGAACAGCCCCGAGGCGAAGGAGTCGGAGCCGGCGGTCATGTCGGTCACCACGTACTCCTCCCGGCCGTCGACCAGGTGGTTGAGCAGCAGCTCCACCGCGCCGACCTTGGAGTGGTAGCAGGCGACGCCGAGGTCCTCCTCGGCGAACGCGCCGGTCGCCAGCAGCCGCACCGAGCCCTCGTCGAGCGCGACCGCGCGGGCGCAGGCGGTGTAGACCGGGTTCTCCTCGACGATCCGCAGCAGCCGCGAGCCCCGGCCCGGCGGGGTGGTCTTGATCATCTCCTCGGCGGAGCGGATCAGCGGATTGCTGCCGCGCAGGTACTCCTTGATCTCCGGCAGGTGGGCCCCGAGCGCGGGCAGTGCGGCGGCCTGGCCGTCCGTCAGCCCGAGCGCCGGGCCGAGGTGCTGGTTGATGTCGGCGTCGACGGCGAGGACCGGCCGGCCCGCGGCGGCCAGATGGCGGATGAACAGCGCGGACAGCGTGGTCTTGCCGCTGCCGCCCTTGCCGACGAAGGCGATCTTCATCTTGGGACTCCGGCTCTCGCTCCTGGGCCCGCCGCGGTCGCGGCTGCGCGCCGCGGCGAGGCCGACGATCTCCCGAGGTGGAAATCGTTATCATCTTCGGCCATTGCCATGCTATCGGCGGTTTCGGGTCGCATGTCGGAGGGAAGTGAGGATTGCCTCTATCGGGTGATGCGAGGTTGCTGTTCCGGCCGGGGCACCTGGTCATTACTCTCGGGTAGGTGAGCACTGGAACAGATCCCCTCGCCCCGCTGGCCCAGCTCCCCGGGGTGCCGGACGCGGTGGCCGAGGTCCGCAAGGCCGTCGACCGCCTCTACGGCCACCGGGTGATGCGCCGCCGCGCGGCCGAGGTCACCTCCGAGTCCGCCCTGCGCGGCGCCCGTGCCTCGGCGGCGCTGGCCGGGGCCGACTGGCCGCTGGAGGAGGTCCGGCGGCGCAGCGACTTCGGCGCGGACCCGCAGGCCCGAACGGTGGGCGCCGCACTGCGGATCGCGGCCGAGGCGGGCCAGCTGCTGAGCGTCTGGCGGCACTCGCCGCTGCAGGTGCTGGCGCGGCTGCACCTGCTGGCGGTCGGGGACGCCGACCCGGCGGCGGGCCGGCCGCGACAGGGCGGCGAGGGCGGCGACGAGCCGTTCCCGCTGGAGCTGAAGCCGGTGGAGGGCGTCGCCGCGGACCACGCGCCGGTGGCCGGGCCGGTCGGCGCGACGGCGGACGGGCCCGTGCCGGCGCTGCCGGCGGCGCCCGGCCCCGAGGAGGTCGCCGCCCGGCTCGACCAGCTCTCCCGGCTGCTGGTGGCCCGCGCCGAGGGCCGGGGCGTCGGCACGCCGGCCCTGGTGGTCGCCTCGGTGGTGCACGGCGAGTTGCTCGCGCTGCGGCCGTTCGGTGCCCACAACGGCCTGATCGCCCGGGCCGCCCAGCGGATCGTGCTGATCGCCGAGGGTCTCGACCCGAAGTCGATCTGCCCGGTCGAGGTCGGCCTGGTGGAGCTGGGGACGGACGCCTACCGGCGGGCGCTGGCCGGCTACCTGGCGGGGACGCCGGAGGGCCTGGCGGCCTGGATCGGCCACTGCGGCCGGGCGCTGCGGCTCGGCGTGCGCGAGAGCACGGCGGTCTGCGAGGCGATGCAGCGCGGCATGGTCTGAGCGGCGGCGGTCTGAGCGGCGGCGGTCCGGGCGGCGGCGGTCCGGGCGGCGAGGGGCCGTTCGGGCCGAACCGCCCGGCCGGACAACGAGATGCGGCGGCACCTGATCCTGCCAGGTGCCGCCACTGGCACAGATGCCGGGTGACCATGCATGCACCGGAAGTGCCGATCAGACGGGGATCCTGCCCGTTCGTCTGGTCCGGCGGCCCGACAGCGGGTCGGCTGCATGTGGGTGCTCGGTCATCTGTACGGCGGTCCGTGGGGCCTGAACTGCGTTGACGGTTTGACCTCTTCGGTCCTGACCGGGTCTCGCGGGCCGTGTTTCCTTTGTATCGCGTTTCGAGCGAAAGGGGAACCCGAAAAGCGACGTCTTCGGCTTTTGACCGTTTTGTCCAACGCCTCGCGCTCAGGCCGCCGGGCGCCGCCGCCGGGCCGCGTACCAGATGACCCCGGCCGTCAGCGCGGCCGTGCCGACCGCCACCGCCGTCAGCACCGAGCGGCTCGGCGCCGAGAATTCCGGGAGCCGGCGCCGGAGTTCCACCGGCTTGTCGAAGACCAGCACCGGCCACTCGCGGGCCACCGCCTCCTTGCGCAGGGCCCGGTCCGGGTTGACCGCCGAGGGGTGGCCGACCGCCTCCAGCAGCGGCAGGTCCGTCGACGAGTCGCTGTAGGCGTAGCACTCGGTCAGGTCGTAGCCCTCGACCTCGGCCAACTCCCGGATCGCGGCGGCCTTGTTCTCGGCGTAGGCGTAGTACTCGATCTCGCCGGTGTAGCAGCCGTCCTCGATCTTCAGCCTGGTCGCGATCACGTGGTCCGCGCCGAGCAGCGCGCCGATCGGCTCGACCACCTCGGAGCCGGAGCTGCTGACGATGACCACGTCGCGTCCGGCCGCGTGGTGCTGCTCGATGAGCGAGGCGGCCTCGTCGTAGATGATCGGGTCGATCAGGTTGTGCAGGGTCTCGGCGACGATCTCGCGGACCTGCTGCACGTTCCAGCCCCGGGTGAGCGCGGAGAGGTACTCGCGCATCTTCTCCATCTGGTCGTGGTCCGCGCCGCCCACCAGGAAGACGAACTGGGCGTACGCACTTCGCAGGACGGCCCGACGGTTGATCAGACCGCCCTGGTAGAACGGACGGCTGAACGCGAGGGCGCTCGACTTGGCGATGATCGTCTTGTCGAGGTCGAAGAAGGCGGCGGTGCGGGGGCCGGCCGGGCGCGGCCGCGCGGCGGGCGGGCGGGCCGCGGGCGGGGCTGCGTCGGGCCCCGCGGGCCGCGGGCCGGTCACGGCCGTCCCGTCGGGCCCGGGCGTCCCGTCGGTTCCGGCGGCTGCGGCGGTGGAGTCCGGGGACTCGTCGGCGTGCTCGTCGGCGTTCTCGGTGGTGTCCACGGGAACCGAGGATAGAGGGCGCCGCAAAACAGCCCGCCATTCGGCGTACTCGTGGGCGTGCGGGTTTGTGTTTCTGGCCGCTCGGGTACACCATGGAAGTCACGGATCGTTCGCGACCGTGCTAACCCGGTCCGGCTCCTCCCCCCCGAGTCGGGCCGTGGATAGACGACCCCCGCTCTCCCCCCCGGCGGGGGTCGTCGCACGTCCGGGGCCATTTTCAGGGCTTGAACGGCTCGCCGCGGAGATCGGGCGGCCGGCCCCGCCGGCGTCTACAGGGGGTGTCGGCGAGCGGGGGTGATCCCTCCTTTTCGTCACTCTCCGTAGAAGGTCTGTCGAGTCTGGCCCAGGGCCGGCTCCGGCCCCGCGGCTTCGGGAATGAGGCCCGGACCTGCCCCGGGGAGCCTGCGGCGCGCACCGCGCTATCGGGATCCGCCGCTATGGCGGTTCATCTCCGTGAGCCCGTTTCGTCAATTCTTTGTTCAATAGCCCCCCGTGTGGGTGAACGTTTTCGTCCACAGCCCCGAGTTGTCCACAGGGATTCGGAACCCGGCGGCCGGAATCCGGATCGCCGTCCACCGTGATGTCCGGCAGCGGTCGCCGGCCCGTGCCGCGGGCCCGGCGACCGGCCGCGGGAGCGACCGGACACCAGGAGCCGGACACCAGGACGACAGGGGAGCCGCCATGACGAAGCCCATCACCGACCGCGCCACCACCGGCGGGCCGGAGTCCCCCGGACCGCTCGTCCTCACCGGGGACGACGGCCTGGCCGAGCAGCTGCTGCGGATCTGCGCGGCGGCCGGCACCGAGCCGCGGCTGATCCGGGGCGCTCCGCCGCCGCGCGAGCTCTGGGAGGGCGCGTCCCTGGTCCTGGTCGGCGACGACCGGTCCGGGCAGTGCGCCGGGCTGCCCCGCAGACCCGGGGTACTGCTGCTCGGGCTGGACCTCGACGACGCGGGCGTCTGGGTCAGGGCTGTCCAACTCGGCGCGGAGCACGTGCTGTTCCTGCCCGAGGCCGAGGCCTGGCTGCTCGACCGCGTCGCCGACGCCGCCGAAGGGGGCGGCGCTCCGGCGCGTACCGTGGCCGTGCTCGGCGGGCGGGGAGGTGCCGGCGCCTCCACCCTGGCCTGCGCGCTCGCGGTCACCGCCGCGCGCCGGGGCCTGCGCACGGTGCTCGTCGACGGCGACCCGCTCGGCGGCGGCCTCGACATCCTGCTCGGCGGGGAGACCGCCGCCGGCCTGCGCTGGCCGGACCTCGCCGGTTCCCGGGGCCGGGTGAGCGGCGCCGAGCTGGCCCGGGCGCTGCCCGCGCTCAAACGGCTCGGCACCCTGTCCTGCCTGTCCTGGGACCGTGGCGACACCCTCGCGGTCCCGCCCGAGGCCATGCGCAGCGTTCTCGCCGCCGCCCGCCGCCGGGGCGGCCTAGTGGTGGTCGACGTTCCCCGGCGGCTGGATCCGGCGGCCGGGCAGGCGCTGGAGCAGTCCGACACGGCCCTGCTGGTGGTGCCGGCCGAGCTGCGCGCGGTGGCGGCCGCCGACCGGGTGGCCGCGTCGGTCCGGATGCGGCTCGACGACGTCCGGGCGGTGGTGCGGCCGCCGGGGCCCCTCGGGCTGCCCGCACAGCGGGTCGCGCGGGGGCTGCGGATGCAGCTCGCCGGAGTGCTGGAGCCGGAGCCCGGTCTGGCAGTGGACCTCGAACAGGGCGTGCCGCCCGGCATCCGGGAGGGCGGGCCGCTGGCCCGCTTCTGCGGGGCGTTCCTGGACGAGGTGCTTCCGCCGGTGCCGGCGGTCGAAGGGGGTGTCGCCTGATGGTGCGGCTGCGCAGAACCGGCACGGGGCCGGCTGTCGATCGCGGTGGTGACGCGCCCCGGGCCCGGCGCGCGCTGCGGAGCGTCCCGGACCTCGGGAGCGCCCCGGCGGCCGTTCCCCGGCCCGCACCGAACCCCTACGGCCGAACGGCGCGGGAGGAGCGCGCCGCCGCTCTGGTCGACGCCGTCCGGCTGCGGCTGGCCGAGTCCGGGGCGCCGCCGACCGCCGGGTCGGTGGCGACCGCCCTGCGCGCCGCCAGGCCGCCGCTCGGCGGTGACGACGTCCTCGACACCGTGCGCTCGCTCTGCGCCGAACTGGTGGGTGCGGGCCCGCTGGACCGGCTGCTGGCGGCGCCCGACGTCACGGACGTCCTGGTCAACGGGCCCGACGAGATCTGGTTCGACCGGGGCGGCGGTCTGCACCGGGCCACCGGCGTCCGCTTCGCCGACCCGGAGGCGGTGCGCCGGCTGGCCCACCGCCTCGCCACGGCGGCCGGGCGGCGGCTCGACGACGCGCGGCCCTGGGTGGACGCCAGGCTGCCGGACGGCACCCGGCTGCACGCCGTCCTGCCGCCGATCGCGGCCGGCTGCACCCACATCTCGCTGCGGGTGTGCCGCCCCCGGCCGTTCAGCCTGGACGAGCTGGTGGCCGGCGGAGCGCTCCCGCCGCGCGGCGGCGAGTTGCTGGCCGCCGTCGTGCGGGCCCGGCTCTCGCTGCTGGTCAGCGGGGGCACCGGCACGGGGAAGACCACGCTGCTCGCGGCGCTGCTCGGCCTGGTCGGTCCGGAGGAGCGGATCGTCGTCGCCGAGGACTCCGCCGAGCTGCGGCCCGACCACCCGCACGTGGTGCGGCTCCAGGGCCGTCCGCCCAACCAGGAGGGGCTGGGCGAGCTCACCCTGCGGGACCTGGTCCGCCAGGCGCTGCGGATGCGGCCCGACCGGCTGGTGATCGGCGAGGTGCGCGGGGCGGAGGTGGCCGAGCTGCTCGCCGCCCTGAACACCGGCCACGAGGGCGGCACCGGGACGGTCCACGCCAACACGGCGGCGGACGTGCCGGTGCGGCTGGAGGCGCTCGGCTCGCTGGCCGGGCTGGACCGCCAGGCCCTGCACAGCCAGCTCCGTGCCGCCCTCGACCTGGTGGTGCACCTGGTGCGGGAGCCGGTCAGCGGGCGCCGGCGCGTCGCCGAGATCCACACGCTGGGCGGCGACCGGCGCGGGCTCGCCGTCACCACCCCGGCGGTGGCGTTCACGCCGGACGGCGGGACGGTCCCGGGCCCCGGCTGGGAGCGCCTGACCGGTTTGCTCGCCGCCCGGGGAGCCGCGGTCGAGGAGGGTCCGCCGTGACGGCCGGGGCGGCGGAGGTGGCCTTCGCGCTGTTCATGGGCGGCTGTGCGGCGGGTGCCGTGCTGCTGCTCGGGCCGGGCGGCGGGCCGAGGAGACGAGCGGAGCGGAACGGTGGCCGCCGGGGCGGTCGGGGCAGTCGGGGCGGCGTTGGTGGCGACGGAGCGGGAGGTGGTGTCCATGGCGCTGGACGAGGTGGCGCTCTGGTGGGTGTTGATGTTGTGCGGGGCCGCGGTGGCGGCGTGGTGCGGGCTGCAGCGGCAAGTGGTGGGTGTACGTCGGACCGGTGCGGTGCTGACGGGTGAGGCCGACGCCGGTGCCGGTGGTGATGACGTCGGCGGCGCGGCGGTCGCGGTCCCACGGTGGCGGGGGAGGCTCTGGCGGCCCCTGCGGGGTGCTCCCGAACTGCTTCTGCTCCCCGGCGGGTTGGCGGCCGGGTGGGCGACGGGGTCGCCGGTTCCGGTGCTGGCGGCCGTGCCGGCCGTCCTGCCGCTGCGGCGGTGGCGGCTGCGGCGCGCGACGGCGGCCGAGGCGCGGCACCGGGCGGCCGCCGTGGTGGAGCTCTGCGCCGCACTGGCGGGCGAGTTGCGCGGCGGGGCGACGCCGGAGCAGGCACTGCACCTGGTGACCACGCGGATCGCCGCCGATCTCGTGGCGTTGCACAGGCTCGGTGCCGAACCGGTCGCCCGGCTCGCGGCGGGCCGGTACGGGGCGGACGTGCCCGCCGCGTTCCGGCTGCTCGCCGAACTGCCGGGCGGCAGCGGGGCGGCGGCGGTCGGTGCCTGCTGGGAGGTCACCGCCGCCGGCGGGTCGGGCCTGGCGGCCGGGTTGGACGGGGTGGCCGAGGCCCTGCGGGTCGAGCGCGCCCTCGCGGAGGAGATCGCCGCCGAGCTGGCGGCGCCGCGCACCACGATCGCGGTGCTGGCGGCCCTGCCGCTCGCCGGGCTGCTGCTGGGCGCGGCCCTCGGGGCCAGACCGCTGGAGGTGCTGCTCCACACACCCGCCGGGCTGGCCTGCCTGGTGGCGGGCGTGACCCTGGAGGGCCTGGGGCTGGCGTGGACCGCCCGCATCGTCCGGGCGGCCGCCGAGGGCGCCCTGGGCGCCGCCCCGCCGCGGGAGGCCGAGCCGCCGCCGGAGGAGTGGCGGTGCGGGATCAGCCGGACCCGGGCCCGGCCCGGTCGGCCGAGTGGGGCGTTCCGCCGGGAGGTGGGGTGCGGATGACCTGGCTGACGGAGCGGGCCGTCGCGGAGTCGGTCGGCGCGGGGCTGCTGCTCGCGGTGGTCGGTGGTTCGTCCGGGCGGTGGCGGGCGCGGCGGCGGGCCGACGCCCTGCTGGGTGCCGGGGACCCGCCCCGGCGGTGGCGGGTCGAACGGCGGCCGGCGGCGCGGGGGAGTCCCGCCCTCCCGGGGTGGGCGCGGCGGGCGGCGACGGTGGTGGCGGCCGGGCTCGGGGCGGCGGCCTTCCTCGGCGGACCGGGCGGACTGCTGGCGGGCGGACTGCTGGCCGTCGGGCTGCACCGCTGGATGCCCCGGGCGAGGTCCCCGGCGGAGCGCCGGGCCGCGCTGGAGGCGGAGCGGCTGGTGCGGCAGCTGCCGCTCACCGCCGAACTGTTGGCGGCCTGCCTCGGCTCCGCGGCCTCGCCGGCGGCGGCCGTGGCGGCGGTCGGCGCGAGCGTGGACGCCCCCATGGGTCCGCGACTGCTGTCGACCGCGGCCGAACTCGCCCTGGGAGCGCCTCCGGAGGTCTGCTGGAGGCGGCTCGGCGAGGAGCATCCGCCCCTCGCGCCGCTGGCCCGCTGCCTGGCCCGGACGAGTCTGAGCGGTGCCCCGGCCGCGGCAGCGCTCTGCGGCCTGGCGAGCGGTCGGCGGGCGGAGGCCGTGCGGACGGCGCACGCCCGGGTGCGCCGGGCCGGAGTGCTCGCGACGGCGCCGCTCGGGCTGTGCTTCCTGCCGGCGTTCGTCCTGGTCGGGGTCGCCCCCGTGGTCGTGGGGCTCACCGGCCGCTTCTCGTACGCGATGTGACGTGGCGGCACGTGGCGGCACGTGGCGTGACGACGCGCACGAGCGAACCCATTTCGATGCAAGGAGGAAACCATGAACGTGGCGATCAAGCCAGTGGCCGTCGCCGCTCCCGGGACGACGCGCCGGATCCGGCTCGCCGTCCCGCTCGCGATCCGGCGGCGGATCCGGGCCCGGGGCGACTCGGACGCGGGGATGACCACCGCGGAGTACGCGGTCGGAACGCTCGGGGCCTGCGCCCTGGCGGCCGGGCTGTACAAGGTGGCGACGAGCACGGCCGTGCTCGAAGCGCTGGCCGGTGCCCTGGACCGGGCGCTCCATGCGACCTGACCGGCGGCTGCGGCTTCGGCAGCAGTGGCGGTTGCCGCGGCGACGGCGGCGCGGCGACAACGGCTTCGTCACCGCCGAGACCGCCGTCGCACTGCCGGCGCTGGTGCTGCTGGGCGTGCTGCTGGTCTGGGCGGTGCTCGCGGCGGCCGCCCAGCTCCGCTGCGTCGACGCGGCACGGGTGGGCGCCAGGGCGGCCGCGCGCGGGGAGGCGGACGCCGCCGGGGTGGCACGGGCGGCCGCGCCCGCCGGCGCGGCGGTCCTGGTCGACCTCGCGCCGGACACCGTCCGGGTCACCGTGGACGCGCCGTACGGGGCACCGGGGCGGTTCGCGGAGGTGCTCGCGGTACGGCTGAGCGCCACCGCCGTCGCGGCCCGGGAGGACACCCTGCGAGGAGCGGAGGGAGGTGCGGGCCCGTGAGCGGACCGAGGAACCGTGCGCGGTCGGCGCCGCGCCGGGCCGACACCGGGTCGGCGACGGTCTGGCTGCTGGCCTGCGCCCTGCTCGGCTGCCTGGCGTGCACCGCCGGGCTCTCGGTGGGCGCGGTGGTCGGCGCCCGCCACCGGGCGGAGTCCGCCGCGGACCTGGCGGCGCTCGCGGCGGCCGACCGGCTGCTGCTGGACG
The DNA here is from genome assembly GCF_040298605.1 of Kitasatospora sp. NPDC001527. Taxonomy (NCBI): domain Bacteria; kingdom Bacillati; phylum Actinomycetota; class Actinomycetes; order Kitasatosporales; family Streptomycetaceae; genus Kitasatospora; species Kitasatospora sp. NPDC001527. Next base: position 175,539 of record NZ_JBEPAM010000001.1, read on the forward strand.
CGGACGGGGGCTGCGCCCGGGCCGAGGCGGTGGCCGCCGCGCAGGAGGCCGCCGTGGTCTCCTGCGCGGTGGACCGGGCGGCGGACGCCGTCGAGGTGGTGGCGCGGGTGCCCGTCGCCGGACTGCCGCTGCGCCTGGCGGGGGGGCCGGCCCGGGCGCGGGCCAGGGCCGGACCGGTCAGGGCGCCGGTGGAGCCGGCGGACGAGGACGCGCGGGCCGCACTCGGTGAGGGCGGGCCGGACGAGTGGAACGGGGGCGGCTCATGAAGCTCCCGGCCCGCTCCCGTCGGTGGGTCGGTCGGTCGTCCGTCCGGCCTCCCGCTCCACCGCCCGGGCCGCCGCCTCGGCGCCGTCGGCCGCCTCGGCTGCCGCCTGGGCCGCCTCCGTCGGGTCCGGTACGTGCGTGGGCGCCACCCGCCCGTCGCGCCCGTCCCGCTCGTCCGGTCCGGCCTGCCCGTCCCGCCCGTGCCGCCCGTCCGGTCCGTCCTGAGCGGCTTCCCGGTCCCGGCCGGTCTCTTCGGCGGCCGCGGGAGCGCCGGCGAGCAGCACGTCCAGCAGCCGGACGGCGGCCGCCTTGTCCAGCGGGTCGTTGCCGTTGCCGCACTTCGGTGACTGCACGCAGGAGGGGCAGCCGCGCTCGCACTCGCAGGCGGCGATCGCCTCCCGGGTGGCGGTCAGCCACCGTACGGCCCGCTGGAAGCCGCGTTCGGCGAAGCCCGCCCCGCCGGGGTGGCCGTCGTAGACGAACACGGTGGGCAGCCCGGTGTCGGGGTGCAGCGGCACCGAGACACCGCCGATGTCCCAGCGGTCGCAGGTGGCGAACAGCGGGAGCAGGCCGATCGAGGCGTGCTCCGCGGCGTGGGCGGCGCCGGGCAGCTGGTCGGGCGGGATGTCCGCGTCGAGAAGCTGGTCCTCGGTGACCGACCACCACACGGCCCGGGTGCGCAGGGTCCGGGGCGGCAGGTCGAGCTTGCTCTCGCCCATGATCTCGCCGGTGGAGATCCGTTTGCGGAGGTAGCCGACCACCTGGTTGACCACCTCCACCGAACCGAAACTGAGCCGGCCCTCGCCCCAGTCGACGGTGGTGTCGGTCGAGAGCACGGAGATGGAGGTGATGTCCCGGGCGGAGGTCGTGTAGGGCGGATCGGCGAGCTCGACCAGGGCGACCGAGCTGTCCAGGTCGAAGTCCCGGACGAGGTAGCTGCGGCCCTGGTGGAGGTGGACGGCCCCGGTGTGCACGGTGGTGTGGGCGGCGGAGGCGTCCACGGTGCCGAGCAGCCGGCCGGTCGGCGCCTCGACGATCTGCACCGGGCTGCCGCCGCTGCCCCGCAGGTCGACGGCGTCGGCGGCCCGCTCGCGGCGGGTCCAGTACCAGGCGTCGCCGCGCCGGCGGAGCAGTCCGCGCCGCTCCAGCACCGGCAGCAGCGGCGCGGCCGAGGGGCCGAACAGCTCCAGGTCCGGATCGGTGAGCGGCAGCTCGGCGGCCGCCGCGCACAGGTGCGGGGCGAGTACGTGCGGGTTGTCCGGGTCGAGCACGGTGGCCTCGACCGGGGTGGCGAACAGCGCCTCCGGGTGGTGCACCAGGTAGGTGTCCAGCGGGTCGTCCCGGGCGATCAGCACGGCGAGCGCGCCCTGGGCCTCGCGTCCGGCCCGGCCGGCCTGCTGCCAGAGCGAGGCCCGGGTGCCCGGGTAGCCGGCCATCAGGACGGCGTCCAGGCCGGAGATGTCCACGCCGAGTTCGAGGGCGGAGGTGGAGGCGAGGCCGAGCAGCCGGCCGGAGTGCAGCGAGCGTTCCAGGGCCCGGCGCTCGTCGGCGAGGTAGCCGCCGCGGTAGGCGGCGACCCGGTCGGCGAGCGGGCGGGGGAGCTGGTCCTGGGTCTGCAGGGCGACGAGTTCGGCGGCGCGCCGGGAGCGCACGAAGACGACGGTCCGGGTCTCCCGTTCGACCAGGTCGGTCAGCAGGTGGGCGGCCTCGGCGGTGGCGGTCCGGCGGACCGGCGCGCCGTGCTCGCCGACGTTCTCGGTGAGCGGCGGCTCCCAGAGCCCGAAGACCATCGGGCCGCGCGGGGAGCCGTCCTCGGTGACCGCCTCGGCGGGCAGTCCGGTGAGGCGCTGGGCGGTGACGGCCGGGTCGGCGGTGGTGGCGGAGGCGAGCAGGAAGACGGGAGAGGAGCCGTAGCGGGCACAGATCCGCCGCAGCCGGCGCAGCACCTGGGCCACGTGCGAGCCGAAGACGCCGCGGTAGCCGTGGCACTCGTCGACCACGACGTAGCGCAGGGTCTTGAGGAAGGAGGACCAGCGGGCGTGCGCGGGCAGGATGCCCCGGTGCAGCATGTCCGGATTGGTGAGCACGTACGAGGCGTACTGGCGGACCCACTCGCGTTCCTCGGGCGGGGTGTCGCCGTCGTAGAGCGCGGCCCGGACGCGGGGCGGGGCGAGTTCCGCGGCCCGGCGGCGCTGGTCGGCGGCGAGCGCCTTGGTCGGGGCGAGGTAGAGCGCGGTGGCGCCCCGGCCGTTGCGCGCCTCGGTGCCGACCAGCAGGTCGGAGAGCACCGGGCCCAGGTAGCCGAGCGACTTGCCCGAGGCGGTCCCTGTGGCGATCACCACAGATTGGCCGGATTTGGCCAGATTCATCGCTTCCGCCTGGTGAGCCCACGGCTGCCGGACGCCCATGGCCTGGGCGGACGCCACGACCTCCGGCCGGATCCAGTCGGGCCACGGCGCATAGCGGGCGGGCCGGGCGGGAAGGTGCTCCGTATGGGTGAGCCGGTCCGACCGCCCTCGGGTGGCGGACAGGGTCGTGAGCAGAGCCTCGGGCGGGCTGTGACGCGGCGGCATGAGGACCCAGTGTGTCACCGGCGTGACGGAGAATCGTCCTAAGCCATCGTGCGGGCATGGTCGCAGGTGGTTGAATGTGGCCGTGACGGCCGTACGGCCGGGGGTCGCAGCGCCGAGGCTTGCCACGCACTGGCTGGGTGTGCCCGGAGTTCGCGACCATGCGGTGGCGGCCGTCCGGCCGAGGATCGCAATGACGTAGCAAGGCAAGGTGCTGGAGGTTCCGTGGACCTGTCCCTGTCGACCCGTACAGTCGGCGATCGCACGGTCGTCGAGGTTGGCGGCGAGATCGATGTGTACACCGCCCCCAAGCTGCGCGAGCAGCTGGTCGAGCTCGTCAACGACGGCAGCTACCACCTCGTCGTCGACATGGAGGGCGTGGACTTCCTGGACTCCACCGGCCTCGGCGTGCTGGTGGGCGGTCTGAAGCGGGTGCGTGCCCACGAGGGCTCGCTGCGCCTGGTGTGCAACCAGGAGCGCATTCTGAAGATCTTCCGGATCACCGGTCTGACCAAGGTCTTCCCGATCCACAACTCGGTGGACGACGCGGTCCAGGCGACCGACTGATCCGCAGGACCGACTGACCCGGCCGGGTCGGCCCCAGGTGGCCGGCCCGCCCGATCCCTATGCGTCCGGGCGCCGGGGCCGCGTGCCCCGGCCCGTCCGGCCGCCCCAGGGCCGGTCGACGCCGGCCCGCAGGGGCCGCGAGCCCGGCCCCGGTCGGAGCACCCCGAGGGGGAAGACATGGCAACCGTCGAACTTCGATTCAGCGCGCTTCCCGAGCACGTGCGCACGGCCCGGCTGGTGGCCGCGGCAGTCGCCAGGAGGGCCGGGGTCGACGAGTCGGTGCTCGACGAGGTGCGGCTCGCCGTCGGCGAGGCGTGCTCCCGCGCGGTCGGTCTGCACCGGCGCGGGGACGTCAAGGGCGCGGTGCGCGTCGCACTGATCGACCAGAAGAAGCGTTTCCTCATCGAGGTCGAGGACGAGGCCGGTCTCGACACCGTCCCGACCGCCGCGTCGGCGGACGGCGGCGAGCCGGACGAGGACGCGCTCGGCCTCGCGGTGCTCACCGGCCTGGTCGAGGACCTGGAGGTCACCGCCGGTGCCGGCGGAGGGCTGATCAGGATGAGCTGGCCGGCCTCGGTGGACGCGCTCGCGCACTGAGCGCCGCCGTGCCGCCCCGAGCGGCGGCGGCTCGCGGAGGGGGAGCGGGAGCAGGCCCGGGCGGGAACCGGGAGTCGAACGGCGGCCGTGTAGGTTCGCAGTTCGACGACCGAAACCGAAAGGGCTTCTCCCGGTGAACAAGCGACTGCTGGCCGTACCCGCGCTCGGGGCGCTGCTCGCGTTCGGCGCCGTCGGCTGCGGCGACGACAACAGCAAGCAGCTGGAGTCCTGGGCGGCGAACGTGTGCGGCGCGGCCAAGGACCCGATCGCCCAGGCGCAGACCGCGCTGGCGGACACCGCGCAGGTGAAGACCGGCGAGGCGCCGGGCGACCTGCAGAAGCGCCTCTCGGCGGACATCGGCCGGCTGGCCAAGACCAACCAGGACATCGCCGCCGCCATCGACGGGGCCGGCGCCCCCAAGGTGGACGACGGCACGACCCTGCAGAAGGACACCGTCGCCGAGCTCAACAAGGCGGCCGAGGGCTACCAGGACATCCAGAAGAAGCTGGACGCGCTCACCAGCGACGACCAGTCGAAGTTCGCCGACGGGCTGCGCAGCGTGGGCGACCAGATCCGCCAGCTGTCCACGCTCTCCACGCAGGCGCAGAACAAGCTGCAGCGTGGCGAGCTGGGCGCGGCGATGGCCAAGCAGGAGGGGTGCAAGCCGGGTGCGGCCGCCGCCGCTCCGACGGCCGCGCCGACGGACCAGGCGACCGGAACACCCACGGACGCGCCCTCGGCGGGTGCCACCGACGGCGCGAGCCCGGCGACCGGCGACCCCGCCGCCACCCCGGCGCCGACCACGCCGGCCGCCGCCCCTTCGGCGAGCTGACCGACCGCAGCCGACCAGCCGGATCCGAACCCGGGCCCGAAGCCGGACCCGGACCCGCACCCCGCACCCCCTCGGCCCCCGGCCGAGGGGGTCGTCGGCGTGCCGGGGCAAGCGGCCGGGACGGGCGGGCGGGGCGGGTCTCGCGGGGGACAATGGCGGGGTGATCAGTAGCCCCGCTCTCGACCCGACCCGCCTCGCCAAGCTGCGCGAGGCGCTGCTCGCCGCCTCGTACACCGCCGACGGCTGCCTGGACCTGCTCGGGCCCACCGGGTACGCGGCGCTGGCCCGCAGCGAGGCGGTGCCCGCGCTGCGCGCTACCCGCGGCGGCAGCCCGCTGGAGACGCTGGTGCGGCTCTTCCTGCTGCAGCAGCCGGTGCCCTACAAGGCGGCGGCCGCCGCTCTGCCGGTGGAGGACTGCCTGACCGACGGCTGGCTGCGCCCGGACGGCGAGCTGGTGCGCGCCACCGTCGACATCCGCCCGTACGCCAACGAGGTCGCCGGGCTGCCGGATTCGGACGCCTGGGTGGTCTCCGACCTGGGCTGCGCGGTCGGCGGCGCCGGCGGGATCGGCTCCGGGGAGACCGCCCACGGCGTGGCCCGCAAGGACCTGGTGCTCGGAGTGGGCGGCGCGTCCAGCACGCTGGCCAGCATCACCGTGCGCCGGCCGGTCGGCTCGGTGCTGGACCTCGGCTCCGGCTCCGGTGTGCAGGCGCTGCACGCCGCCCGGCACGCCCGGCGGGTGACCGCCACCGACCTCAACGCGCGGGCGCTGCGCTTCACCGAGCTGACCCTGGCGCTGTCCGGCTTCGACAACACCGAGGCCGCCGTCGGCAGCCTCTTCGAGCCGGTGGGGGAGCGGCGGTTCGACCTGATCGTCTCCAACCCGCCGTTCGTGATCTCGCCGGCCGGCCGGTTCACCTACCGCGACGGCGGGATGGCCGGGGACGACCTCTGCCGCAGTCTGGTCCGCTCGGCCGCCGCCCACCTGGAGCCGGGCGGCTACTGCCAGCTGCTCGCGAACTGGCAGCACGTCAGGGGCGAGGACTGGCACGACCGGCTGGCCGGCTGGGTGGCCGGCACCGGCCTGGACGCCTGGATCGTCCAGCGCGAGGTCCAGGACGTGGCGCAGTACGCGGAGCTCTGGCTGCGCGACGGCGGCGACCACCGCGGCCCCGGCGGCGACTACCGGGCCCGCTACGGCGAGTGGCTGGACGCCTTCGAGGCCGGCCGGGTCGAGGGCATCGGCTTCGGCTGGATCACCCTGCGGGCCGGCGGTGCCGAGCAGCCGACCGTCCGGGTGGAGGAGTGGCCGCACCCGGTGGAGCAGCCGCTCGGCCCGCACATCGAGGAGTGGTTCGACCGGCAGGACTTCCTGCGCACGCACGACGACGCGGGCCTGCTGGCGGCGCGGTACGTGCTGGCCGACGAGGTCGTCCAGGAGCAGGTGGGCGCACCGGGGGCGGAGGACCCGGAGCACGTGATCCTGCGGCACCACCGCGGGATGCGCCGGGCGACCACGGTGGACACGGTGGGCGCCGGCTTCGTCGGGGTCTGCGACGGGACCCTGTCGGCGGGCGAGATCGTCGACGCGATCGCCCAGCTGCTGGGCGAGGACCGGGTGGTACTGCGCGACCGGATGCCGGAGTCGCTGCGGCTGCTGACCGAACAGGGGTTCATCCGGCCGGTGGCCTGATCCCCGCCGTCACGAACCCCGCCGTCACGAACCCCGCAGGCCCGAACCCCACCGGTCGAAGCGCCGGCCCGAGCCCCGCTGGCCCGAGCCCCGCCGGCGCCGGCTGCCCGGGGGCCGGTTCACTTCGAGGCTTCCCCCGGTTCGGCGGCCGTTCGCCGAACATCCGCCCCTCGTTGGCCGTGGCCTGTGAGGCTCTGTCCACAGGCTGTGGACAGAGCTGGGGGCGGCTGGGGTGGAGACGACGACGGCTACGGCGGGGGGCGTGGTCTTCGCCCTCTTCGGCGGCGCACTCATGCTCTGGTGCGCCGCCGAAGTGCGCCTGCGCCACCGAGTGCGCCGGCGAGGCCGGCCGGCCGTCGCGACCGTGGTCGCCGAGTCCGACGCGCACGGCGAACTCGACAGCGCGCCCCTGCTCTCCTTCGCCACCGAGCCCGTGGCGGTGTCCCCCGGCGTCCCGCTGCCGGCCGTCGAGGCGTGCGAGCTGGTGCTGACCCGGCCACGCGGTCACACCCCGCTGCGCCGCCCGCCCCGGCTCGTCCCCGGGACCTCCGTGCGGATCGCCTACGACCCCCGCCGCCCGGGCCTCGCCGTGCTCGCGCCGGAGGAGACCGGTCCGCGGGCCGTCGTCGCCGACCTGCTGTGGACGGTGCTCGCCCTCGGCTGCCTGGCCGCCGGCGCACTCCTGCTGCTCACCGCCTCCTGACCGGTCCCGCCGCCGCCCGCGGTGGCCGTCCGGCGGCCCCCGCCACCCCCGGCCGCGGCCGGGATCCGGGGGCGGATATTCCGTTGACAGATTTTGAAATCCGTCATTCCATCCTTCGAAACCCGCCGAAGCCCCCCTCCGCAGGGCGCGATCCGTCGCCGTCGGGTTACCGTTCGAGTGGCGTCGGTCGGCCTTGCCGGTGAAATTGCGGGATCCGTCCGTTTGACAAGGGTGGCCGGGGTACGGTCACACTCCGCTGGTGGGGTCGTCGTACAGCGGCAGCCCCGGGACGGTGGAGGGGTCGGGCGGAGCGCAGCCCGTGCTGCCAGCGCCGACCAGCTCACGTAACGACCGGGAGAGAAGAGCGAAGGTGTCCCCGAGCAGCGAGACCGCGCACGGACAGCGACTCGTCATTGTCGAGTCGCCGGCCAAGGCGAAGACGATCAAGGGCTACCTGGGCCCCGGCTACATCGTCGAGGCGAGCGTCGGGCACATTCGCGACCTCCCGAGCACGGCCGCCGAGGTCCCGGACAAGTACACCGGCGAGGTGCGCCGGCTCGGTGTGGACGTGGACCACGACTTCGCCCCGATCTACGTGGTCAACGCGGACAAGAAGTCCCAGGTCAGCAAGTTGAAGTCGCTGCTCGCGGAGTCCGACGAGCTCTTCCTCGCCACCGATGAGGACCGCGAGGGCGAGGCCATCGCGTGGCACCTCCAGCAGGTGCTCAAGCCCAAGGTGCCGGTGCACCGCATGGTGTTCCACGAGATCACCAAGTCGGCCATCCAGGAGGCGGTGGCCAACCCGCGCGAGCTGAACCAGCGTCTGGTCGACGCCCAGGAGACCCGCCGCATCCTCGACCGCCTGTACGGCTTCGAGGTCTCGCCGGTGCTCTGGAAGAAGGTCATGCCGAAGCTGTCGGCCGGCCGCGTTCAGTCGGTCGCGACCCGGCTGGTCGTCGAGCGCGAGCGCGAGCGGATGGCGTTCCGTTCGGCCTCGTACTGGGACCTGGTCGGCACCTTCGGCACCGGCCGCACCCCGGCCGACGCCGCCAACCCGGAGAGCTTCGGCGCCCGGCTGATCGCCGTCGACGGCAAGCGGATCGCCAGCGGCCGCGACTTCGGCCAGGACGGCCGGCTCAAGGCGGGCAGCGCCAACACCCTGCACCTGGACGAGCAGGCCGCCCGCGCGCTGGCCGCCGCCCTGGAGCAGACCGCGTTCTCGGTGCGCGGCGTCGAGTCCAAGCCCTACCGCCGCTCGCCGTACGCGCCGTTCCGCACCACCACGCTCCAGCAGGAGGCCAGCCGCAAGCTGGGCTTCGGCGCCAAGCGGACCATGCAGGTGGCCCAGAAGCTGTACGAGAACGGCTTCATCACCTATATGCGCACCGACTCGACCACGCTGTCGGACACCGCCGTCGCCGCCGCCCGCGCGCAGGTCACCCAGCTGTACGGCGCCGACTACCTGCCGGACGCGCCGCGCACCTACGCCTCCAAGGTGAAGAACGCGCAGGAGGCGCACGAGGCGGTCCGGCCGTCCGGCGACCGCTTCCGCACCCCCGCCGAGACCGGCCTGAGCGGTGACGACTTCAGGCTCTACGAGCTGATCTGGATGCGCACCGTCGCCTCCCAGATGAAGGACGCGGTCGGCCAGTCGGTCACCGTCAAGGTGGGCGGCCGGGCCGCCGACGGCCGGGACGTCGAGTTCTCCGCCTCCGGCAAGATCATCACCTTCCACGGCTTCCTCAAGGCCTACGTCGAGGGCGCCGACGACCCGAACGCCGAGCTGGACGACCGCGAGCGCCGGCTGCCGCAGGTCACCGAGGGCGACCCGCTGGCCGCCGAGCAGATCACCCCCGAGGGCCACGCCACCAAGCCGCCGGCCCGCTACACCGAGGCCTCGCTGGTCAAGGAGCTGGAGGACCGGGAGATCGGCCGCCCCTCCACCTACGCCTCGATCATCGACACCATCATCGGCCGCCGCTACGTCTTCAAGAAGGGGACGGCGCTGGTGCCGTCGTTCCTCTCCTTCGCCGTGGTCAACCTGCTGGAGAAGCACTTCGGCCGGCTGGTCGACTACGACTTCACCGCGAAGATGGAGGACGACCTCGACCGGATCGCGGCCGGCGAGGCGCAGTCCGTGCCGTGGCTGAAGCGCTTCTACTTCGGCGAGGGCGAGGGCACGGCCGCGGGCGGCGCCGCCGAGGCCGGCAACGGCGACGGCGACCACCTGGGCGGCCTGAAGGAACTGGTCACCGACCTCGGCGCGATCGACGCCCGGGAGATCAGCTCGTTCCGGGTCAGCGACGACATCACCCTGCGGGTCGGCCGCTACGGCCCGTACGTGGAGCGCGCCTCCGAGGTCGAGGGCGAGCCCGGCCAGCGCGCCGACATCCCGGAGGAGCTGCCGCCGGACGAGCTGACCGTCGAGCTGGCCGAGGAACTGCTGGCCCGCCCCAGCGGTGACTACGAGCTGGGCCCGGACCCGGTCAGCGGCAACATGCTCGTCGCCAAGGACGGCCGCTACGGCCCGTACGTCACCGAGATCCTGCCCGAGGGCACGCCCAAGACCGGCAAGAACGCCGTCAAGCCGCGCACCGCCTCGCTGTTCAAGACGATGGCGCTGGACACCGTCACGCTGGACGACGCGCTGAAGCTGCTCTCGCTGCCGCGCGTGGTCGGCGTGGACGCGGAAGGCGTGGAGATCACCGCGCAGAACGGCCGCTACGGCCCGTACCTGAAGCGCGGCACCGACTCCCGCTCGCTCACCAGCGAGGACCAGCTGTTCACGGTCACGCTGGAGGAGGCGCTGGCGATCTACGCCCAGCCCAAGCAGCGCGGCCGGGCCGCCGCCGCGCCGCCGCTCAAGGAACTGGGCACCGACCCGGTCAGCGAGCGCCCGGTGGTGGTCAAGGACGGCCGGTTCGGGCCGTACGTGACCGACGGTGAGACCAACGCCACGCTCCGCAAGGACGACGCGGTCGAGACCATCACCCCCGAGCGCGGTTACGAGCTGCTCGCCGAGAAGCGGGCGCGCGGGCCGGTGAAGAAGACGGCGAAGAAGGCCCCGGCGAAGAAGGCGGCGGCCAAGAAGACCGCGACCAAGACCGCCGCCAAGAAGACCACCGCGGCGGCCAAGACGGCGGCGAAGAAGACCACCACCGTGAAGAAGGCCGCCACCAAGACGGCGGCGGCCAAGAAGACCGCGGCGAGCAAGACCACCGCCACCGACGAGGGCTGACCCCCGGTCGGTCGCATCCGGGCCCGTGTCCGCCCCGGCGGCGCGGGCCCGAACCGTTCACCGGTCCGCCCCGGCGGACCCGGGGCCCGGGCGTGACAGGGGCGTACGCGGACCGTCACAACCCGGTGGCGGAGCCCTCCCGGAGCCGCGCTCCCCTCTTTTGCGCCATGCCCCGACCGCTACGCTGACCGTATGACGAGCGAGGAGCAGCCCACCCCCAGCGCCGCGGCGGCCGCCGGCACCGGCACGCCCGACCGGCCGGAGACCGCGCCCGCGGGAACCGCCGGCGAGCGGATCCGGGCGCTGCTGCGGCTGCGCCCCTACCGGCGGCTGTGGACCACCCAGCTGATCGGCGGCACCGCCGACCGGCTCGGTCTGCTGGTGCTGCTCGTGCTCACCGTGATCGCCGCCGTGCTCGGCGGGTCCTTCGGTGACCCGCCGCGCAGCCTGCCGCTCGCCGTCGCCGCCGTCCTCGCCACCCGGTTGGCCGCCACCGGGCTGGTCGGCGCCGCGCTGCTCGGCCCGGTGCACGGACTGCTCAGCGGGAAGCTCGACCGGCGCTGGACGCTGTTCGGCGCCGACGCGGCCCGCGCCGTGCTGATCGGCGTCGCCCCCTGGTGGATCGTCTGGCTGGGCTCCGGCCCGAAGCCCTCCGGGGCCGCGACCTGGGTGCTGCTCGCCACCGTCTTCCTGACCGGCGCCGCCGAACGGGTCTGGGCGATCGCCAAGGCCGCCGCCGTCCCCGCGCTGCTGCCGCCCGCCGACCCGTACGCCGCGGCCGCCGAGCAGCGCCCGTCCGCCGCCAACCTGGCCACCGTGCGGACGCTGGACCACCGCACCGGCTGGGCCACCGTGCCGCTCGGCGCCGCCGCGCTGATCGCGCTCACCCTGCTCAACAACGTCTGCGCGGCGCTCGGCTCGGACTGGCTGCGCGCCCACCAGACCACCTTCGCCGCCCTCGGCGCGGCCGCCCTGTTCGCCGTCTCGGCGGCCCGGGTCCACCTCCAGGAGCTGCCCGGCGGCCCCGTCCGGGTGCCGCCGGTCTCGCCGCTGCGGGGCCTGCGCGCTCCCACCGACGCCGCTCCCGGCCCGGCCCTGGCCAAGGGCCGCACCGGCTGCGCCCCCTACTTCACCTTCGCGGTCTGCGCCGGGTACGCCACGATGGCCGGCGTCGCCGCGCTGGCCCTGCTGACCGCCGCCGAGCACCGCGCCGGGCCGATCGGCTACGGCCTGCTGGTGCTGGCCGCCACCGGCGTGCCCGCGCTCGGCGTCCGGATCACCCGGGCCGTGCTGCCCTCGCTCTCCCGCCGCCGGCTGCTCGCGCTCGCCCTGCTCACCGAGGGCGTCGCGCTGATCCTGGCCGGCCTGGTGCTGGACTTCGTGCTCGTCCTGCTGCTCACCGTGCTGGCCGCGCTGGCCGCCGGCGTGGTGATCTCCACCGGCCGAGCCCTGCTCGCCCAGGAGGTCGAGGAGGTCCGGCTGCCGCAGGTCACCGAGCACCTGCACGCGGTGCTGCGGGCCGTGGTCGGCGCCGCGCTGGTCGGCGTCCCGCTGATCGCCGCCGCCTACGGGGACGTCGAGTACGGCACGGTCGAGCCCGGCTCGTTCACCTTCATCCACGGCGGCGCGGCCCTCGCGATCGCCACCGCCGGACTGCTCACCCTGGTGCTGGCCGCCGTCGTGCTGCTGCGCACCGACGACCGGCGCGGCACCGTGCCGTTCGGCCGGGACCTGGTCGACGCCGTGCGCGGCGCCACCGGCCCCGCCCCGCACCGGGCGGGCACCGGCTTCTTCATCGCCCTGGAGGGCGGCGACGGCGCCGGCAAGTCCACCCAGGCCCAGGCGCTCGCCGAGTGGATCCGCGGCAAGGGCCACGAGGTCGTGCTCACCCGCGAGCCCGGCGGCAGCCCGGTCGGCCAGCGGCTGCGCGGCCTCGTCCTGGACGTCGGCAACACCGGCCTCTCGCACCGCGCCGAGGCCCTGATCTACGCGGCCGACCGGGCCGAGCACGTCGAGAACGTGATCCGTCCGGCGCTGGCCCGCGGCGCGGTGGTCATCACTGACCGGTACATGGACTCGTCGATCGCCTACCAGGGCGCCGGCCGCGACCTGGCCGCCACCGAGGTCGCCCGGATCTCGCGCTGGGCGACCGGCGGGCTGCTGCCCGACCTGACCGTCGTCCTGGACGTCGACCCGACCCGGGCCCGCGAGCGGTTCACCGAGGCGCTGGACCGGCTGGAGTCCGAGCCGACCGAGTTCCACCAGCGGGTGCGCTCCGGCTTCCTGGCGCTCGCCGCCGCCGATCCGGCGCGCTACCTGGTCGTCGACGGCAGCCAGGCCCCCGGTGTCGTCACCACCGCGATCCGCCACCGGCTCGACCGCGAGCTGCCGCTCTCCGAGCAGGAGAAGGCCGCCCGCGCCGAGCAGGAGCGGAAGGCGGCCGAGGAGGCGCGGCGCCGGGCCGAGGAGGAGGCCCGCAAGCGCGCCGAGGAGGAGGCCGCCGAGCGCAAGCGCCAGGAGGTGCTGGCGCAGCTGCGGGCCGAGCAGGCGGAGAAGGAGCGGCTGGCCAAGGAGGAGGCCGAGCGGGTCGCCGCCGAGGCCGCGCGCAAGGCCGCCGAGGAGGCGCGGAAGAAGGCCGAGGAGGAGGCCCGCAAGCGCGCCGAGGAGGAGGCGAAGCGGCGCGCCGAGGAGGAGGTCCGCCGGGCCGCCGAGGAGGCCGAGCGCAAGCGGCTGGCGGAGGAGGAGGCCGCCCGGGCGGAGCTCCAGCGGCAGCGTGAGCTGGCCCGCGAGGAGCAGCGCCGCCGGGCGGAGGAGGCGCTGCAGCGGGCCGAGGAGGCCCGGCTGGCGCAGGCGGCCGCGCTCGCGGCGGCTGCTGCCGAGGCGGCCGAGGCGGCGGAGCGCGCGGGTGCGTCCGGTGCCACCGGTGCCGGTGCCGGCGCGGGCTCGCCGGACGACGCGGCGACCACCGAGCTGCGGGCGGTGCGGGACACCGGCCCGGCGGGCGGCGGTGACGAGGCGACCCAGGAGCTCGCGCTGCGCGGCCCGGGCGCCGGCCCCGGTTCCGCCGGTGCGGCGGACCTCACGGCGACGGCGAAGCTGCCGGTCGTGCCCGGCACGCCGGCGGAGCGGACCGGCGCGGCGGCGGACGAGACGGCCGTGCTGCCCAGGATCCCGGCGGAGGACGCCGACCGGACGGCGGTGCTGCCCCGGATCGAGCCGGACGCGCCCGTGGACCGGACGCCCCCGCACCTGTGGCGCGACGAGCGGCCGGGCACCGGGGCCCGCCCGGCGGCCCGCCCTGCGGAGCGTCCGGCCGAGCGTCCGGTGGACAGCACCCGCGAGATGCCGGTGATCGACCCGCAGCAGCCGCCCGCCGCCGAGCCCCGGCCGAGGCCGGACTGGGCGGAGGAGACCCCGATGGACGACCTGCCGAGCCTCACCGACACCCTGCTCGGCTCCCGTGAGGAGTGGGACCGCTGGGGACCGGAGGACCGGCCCGCCGGTGGCAACGGCGGCAACGGCGGTCGCGGCGGCGCTCCGGACCAGAGCGAGGACGGCGGCAAGGGCAAGGGCCGCCGCTGGGGCCGCCGGAGCTGATCGGCCGCAGGGCGACGAGGGGCCCGTCCGGCCGGGCGCAGCTGTCGCGACGGGCCCGGTGGTGTCGTGGCGGCCACGTATGCTCGACGGCGGGAACGGGAGAGCCGGCCGGGCCGGTACGCCCGACGGGTCCCGCATCCCGCCTCCGCCCGTACGGGCGGGGCGGCAGGTCCGTAGCGAGCTTGGGAGCAGCAGTGGCCGTCTGGGACGACCTGGTGGGCCAGGATCGGGTGGTCGAGCAGCTGACCGCCGCCGCCCGGGCGGCCGGGGCGATCATCGGCGCCGGGCGCGGCGCCGAGCCGGCGGCGGGCGCCAACGCCTCGCTGATGACCCACGCCTGGCTGTTCACCGGTCCGCCCGGAGCCGGCCAGACCACCGCCGCCCGGGCCTTCGCCGCCGCGCTCCAGTGCACCAGCCCCGACCTCGCGCTCGGCGGCACGCCCGGCTGCGGCTTCTGCGACGGCTGCCACACCGTCCTCGCGGGCAGCCACGCCGACGTGAAGTACGTGCGCACCGACGGCCTGTCCATCGGCGTCGGCGACATGCGCGACCTCGTCCTGCGCGCCTCCAGCTACCCCACCGGCGGCCGCTGGTCGGTGATCCTGGTCGACGCCGCCCACCGGCTCACCGAGGCCGCCGCCAACGCGCTGCTCAAGGGCGTGGAGGAACCGTCCCCGCGCACCGTCTGGCTGCTGTGCGCCCCCTCGGTGCAGGACGTGCTGCCGACCATCCGCTCCCGCTGCCGCCTGCTGGTGCTGCGCACCCCGGCCGCCGACGCGGTCGCCGACATGCTGGTGCGCCGCGACGGCGTCGAGCCGCACACCGCCCGGCTCGCCGCGCTGGCCGGCCAGGGCGACGTCGAGCGCGCGCGCCGACTGGCGGTCGACGAGCAGGCCCGGACCCGCCGCACCGACGTGCTGCGCATCCCGCTGGAGGTCGGCGACATCGGCGGCTGCCTGGCCGCCGCCCAGCGTCTGGTCGACACCGCCAAGGCCGACGCCGAGGCGCTCGCCGAGACCCAGGACACCAAGGAGACCGACGACCTCAGGGCCGCGTACGGCGCGGCCGAGGGCACCAAGGCGCCGCGCGGCATGGCCGGAGCGGTCAAGGAACTGGAGAAGCGGCAGAAGAGCCGGGCCACCCGGACCCGCCGGGAGACCCTCGGCGTCGCCCTGCTCGACCTGCTCGGCTTCTACCGGGACGTGCTCGCGCTCCAGCTCGGCTCGACCGGCGCGCTGGCCAACGAGGACCAGCGGCAGGCGCTGGACCGGGTCGCCCAGGCCGGTCCGCCGGAGTCCACGCTGCGCCGGATCGAGGCGGTGCTCGCCTGCCGGCAGGCGCTGGACCGCAACGTCGACCCGCTGCTCGCCGTCGAGGCGATGACGGTGGCGCTGCGCGCGGGCTGAGCCGCGCGGGCGGTGCGCCGAGGGGCGCTGGCCCGGCCCCCGCCCGCATGTGGCCGTCCCACCTTCGAGTGAACGTGCGTTACGCGCCGGGCACACGCGTGTGCGAGCCCCGGATCGTCTTGCACGCTGGGGCCGACAGCGCCCCACCGCTTCGGGGCCGTCGCGTCCCGTACGGTGCCGGGCCCGCACGGTCGGCCGGCCCTCCTGCGAGGTGGTGCGTCCCATGGTCCGTTCGCTCCTGATCATCCCGCTGCTGGCCGCCGCCGGGGGCGGCGTCTGGTTGGCACGCGGCGCGTTGCTGCGCTGGCGCGACCTGAGGGCCGCTGAGACGTACGAGCTGGCCGGGGAGCAGCGGCCGATGCTGCTGCGGGCGGCCGGGGCGATGGTCTGCGGGGTCTGCGTCACCGTGCTGACCCTGCTCACGGCGCTGGGCACGTTCGGCGCGCTGAGCGGCGGCGGGGCGGACGCGTCGATCGGGTCGGCCGGGTCGCTCCCGGACGGGTTCGACGACCGGTTCGGCGACCGGTTCGACGACCGGTTCGACGACGGGCAGGCCGGTGCGGGCGGGGGCCGGCAGGCCGCTCCGCCGGTCGACCCCGCCGCGGCCCCCGCGGCGGGGGCCGCCCCGGCCGCCGTGCCGGCCGTGCCGACGCCGTCACCGGTGCCGGTGGTCAGCCGGTTCGACAGCGTCGGCCACCCGGGCGGCGGCGAGCTGCTGCAGTCCGCCGTGCCCGGTCCGGACGGCCATCCGCGCAACGTCCGGGTCTGGCTGCCGGCCCAGTACGCCAAGGACCCGAACGCCCGCTTCCCGGTCGTCGTGATGCAGGCCGCCACCCCCCGGAAGACCGCCGACGCCGAGGTGCCGGACGTCTTCGAGGGCTTGGCCTCCGCCGTGCAGAGCGCCAAGGGCAAGCCGTTCATCCTGGTCGCCCCCGAGGCCCCGAACGGCACCGCCCACCCCTGCGAGCTGGTCGCCGCCGCCCCGATGGCTGTCGCCGACGACGCCGCGCTGCGCACCACCATCGCGGCCACCTTCCGCACCCTGCCGCCCGGTCCGGCGGGCTGGGGCACGCTCGGCGTCGAGGACGGCGCGCCCTGCGCCGCGGCCGCTGGCCTCGCCCGCCCCGATCTGTACGGCGCGGCGGCGGCCGTCTCCGGCCGGTACGACGCGGCCGCGCTCGCCCGCACCGGTGCCGAGGCGCCCGCGACCGGGACCCCGAGGCTGCTGCTCGCCGCCGGCAAGGCCGACACCGCCGGGCTGGACGCCGCCCGCAAGCTGCAGGCGGCGCTGCGCGGCGGCACCGGCGCGGCCGCCCGCGCGGAGGTGCGGATCTCCGACAACGCGACGGACTACTCGGCGGAGCGGATCCGGCTGCGGCTGGTCCGGCAGGCGGCGCAGTTCCTCGGCGAGGCGCTCGGCAAGGCGTCCTGAGGCCGTCGGCGCGCGGCACTACGCTTCCGGTACCGGTACCCCGGGTGGCAGTGGGGCCACCGGGAGTGAACGGCTGAGGGGATGCCAGATGCGGGCCGACAGGCGGCAGGACGCACCGGCGCGGTTGGGCGCGGGGCGCGGGCGGCGTGGCGGGCGGGTGGCGGCGGCCGCGTGGGCGGCGGCCGCCGGGCTGCTCGTGGGCGGCTGCTCGGCCGCCACGCCGTCGGGCCCCCCGTCCCTGTCCGCGTCCCCGTCCGCGGCTGCATCCGGGGCCGGGGCGGCGCCTGGGGCGGCGTCCGGTCCGGCGGTCACCCCGTTGGAGTCGCTGCCCGCCGCCGTGCCGCCCGGGCTCGCGCCCTACTACGGGCAGCGGCTCGCCTGGCAGCCCTGCGACGACGGCTACGAGTGCACCACCTTCCGGGTGCCGCTGGACTACGAGCACCCGGCGGACGGCGACCTCACCCTGGCCGCCGTCCGCGCCCCGGCCGTCCCCACCGGGGCCGCGGGCTCCGAGGGATCCGGTGGATCCGACGGCCGCCTCGGCTCCCTGCTGCTCAACCCCGGCGGCCCCGGCGGCTCGGCCGTCGAGTACGTCGAGGGCGCGGCCCGCGCGTACGACCCCGCGGTGCGCGCCCGGTACGACCTGGTCGGCCTGGACCCGCGCGGAGTCGGCCGCAGTTCCCCGGTCACCTGCCTGAGCGGCGAGCGGATGGACGCGTACACCGCCGTCGACATCACCCCCGACGACCGGGCCGAGGTCGACGCCCTGGTGGCCGCCGCCAAGGAGTTCGCCGAGGGCTGCCGCGAGCGTTCCGGCGCCCGGCTCGGCCACCTGAGCACCGTCGAGGCGGCACGCGACCTGGACGTGCTGCGCGCCCTGCTCGGCGACGAGCGGCTCAACTACGTCGGCAAGTCCTACGGCACCTTCCTCGGCGCGACCTACGCGGGCCTGTTCCCCGGCCGCGCCGGCCGGATGGTGCTCGACGGCGCGATGGACCCGTCGCTCGACTCGCTGGCCGGCAACCGCACCCAGGCGGGCGGCTTCGAGACCGCCTGGACCGCCTTCGCCCGGGACTGCGCCACCCACGAGGACTGCCCGCTCGGCCGCACCGAGCAGCAGGTGGGCGAGCAGCTCACCGCCCTGTTCGCGGCGGTCGACGCGAAGCCCCTGCCCACCACCGACGGCGCCCGCCGGCTGACCGAGGCGCAGGCGACCACCGGCGTCATCCAGGCCATGTACGCGGACTTCCTCTGGCCCCGGCTGCGCACCGCGCTCGCCGACGCCCGGGCCGGCGACGGCACCGGCCTGCTCGGGCTCTCCGACGACTACTACGGCCGTGGGCCGGACGGCTCCTACCCCAACCTGATGTCCGCCAACATGGCGGTGAACTGCCTCGACCTGCCCGCGCCGTTCACGGGCCCCGACGACGCCGCGCGGGCGGTGCCGGAGTTCGAGCGGACCTCGCCCCGGTTCGGCCGGGACATGGCCTGGATGGCGCTGACCTGCACCTACTGGCCGGTGCGGGCCACCGGCACGCCGCACACCGTCCGGGCCGCCGGAGCCACCCCGATCGTGGTCGTCGGCACCACCCGGGACCCGGCCACCCCGTACGCGTGGGCGCAGGCACTGGCCGGGCAGCTGGAGTCCGGCCGGCTGCTGACGTACGACGGGGACGGCCACACCGCGTACGGCCGCCACGACGCCTGCGTGGACGGCGCGGTCAACCGCTACCTGCTGGCCGGCGAGGCACCGGAGAACGGGAAGCGCTGCGGGCACTGAGCAGGCACCCGGTACGACGTTAGGATGAGCGCCCCCTCATCGCTCTCCAGCCCCCACCGGAGCCCACCGTGCTCGGAGTCAACGACCTGGCGACCTACGTCCTCGGCGCCCTCGTCATCGTCCTCCTCCCCGGCCCCAACTCCCTCTACGTGCTGTCCGTCGCCGCCCGCAAGGGCGTCCGCACCGGCTACCGCGCCGCCGCCGGCGTCTTTGTCGGCGACTTCACGCTCATCAGCCTGACCGCCCTGGGCGCCGCCTCCCTCCTGGAGGCCAACCCGGCGGTCTTCGCGGTGGTGAAGTTCGGCGGCGCCGCCTACCTGCTCTGGATCGGCATCGGCATGCTGCGGGCCGCCCGCCAGCTCTGGCGCGAACACCGCGCCGGCGCCGAGGCCCTCGCCGCGGCGGCCGCCGCCGACCCCGCCGAGTCCACCGAACGCCCGTTCCGCCGCGCCCTGGTGATCAGCCTGCTGAACCCCAAGGCCATACTTTTCCTCTTGTCCTTCTTCACCCAGTTCGTGGACCCCTCCTACGGCAGCCCGGTACTCTCCTTCGCCCTCCTCGGCGGCATCCTGCAGACCTTCAGCTTCCTCTACCTCTCCCTGCTGATCTTCGCGGGCACCTCCCTCGCCTCCGCCTTCCGCCGCCGCAAGCGCCTCTCCGCCGGCCTCACCAGCGGCGTCGCCGCCCTCTTCGCCGGCTTCGCCGCCAAGCTCGCCGTCTCCTCCGCCTGACCCCCCACCCGGGTATCCCGTTACGGATCACCCGCGAACCTGTGTAGACTGGCCCGCGTTGCCAGGACTTCCGGCAACGGCGCCGCCTTAGCTCAGTTGGCCAGAGCAACGCACTCGTAATGCGTAGGTCGCGGGTTCGAATCCCGCAGGCGGCTCAGTAGAAGCCCCAGGACTCACTCGCCGTGACCTGGGGCTTTTGCCTTTTCTTGGCGTGCGGGCAGGTGTCGGCGACGCGCTACAAGATGGCTTGCGTGAGCGATGCGTGAGCGCGGGTGTTGATCTTGGTCTAGTCCTTGGTCTTCTTGGTCTTGGACTTCGCCTTCTCCGCGGCCTTCCGCTGGAGTGGGACGAGCTTCGCGGCAGCCTCGGCGGCGTCCCTGGCGATCTCGGGCGGGACGCTGGTGTAGATGTTCGAAGTGATCTTGATGGAGGAGTGGCCGAGCATCTCGGACACCATCTTCATATCGACCCCGCCGGCGAGAGCGAGGGTGGCCGCGCCGTGGCGGAGGTCGTGCAGGCGGATCGGCGGCTGGCCGGACGCGGCCACGAGGCGCTCGAACATCCCGGTGACCTTGCCAGGGTGGAGCCAGGAACCGTCCTCGTTGGCGAAGACCCGGCCGGTGTCGTTCCAGGCCGGCCCCCAGTTGCTGCTCGCTCACAGCTGTTCACTCAGCCTTTGAGGGCGATATCCAGGTATGCCTGCACTGGCTCGAAGATCCCGTACGGGACGTATTCGGGGATCTCTGCAAGCGCCACCCACGCCAATGCGTCCAGTTCTCGTGGGTCACCGACGGCAGCGGTGCCGCTGACGATCTCGCAGACCGTGTACGACATCCATCGGCCGGTCTCTGGGTGGACGCGCTCGCCGAGGACCTTGATGGCGGCCACGTTCAGCCCCGTCTCCTCCGCGGTCTCGCGGACAGCCGCTTGCTCGGGAGACTCGCCGGGCTCGATCTTGCCTGCCGGGAACTGCCACGAGAGCTGGCCCTCGCTGACCCGGCGCCGGACCATCAGCACCCGACCCTCTCGGATCACGATCGCGGCAGCGATACCTGGCCGTCCGTCTGAAGCCGGGTGCATCGGCTAATCCCTCTCCGTCGCTGAGGCCGCCACGGGGCGGAGCAGGTCGAGGACGTGGGTCCAGTTGTACTTGTCGCGGCCTCCGCCGGCCTTGGGCTTGTGGGGGACGTAGTCGCCGAGCAGGACGCCCATCGACCGGAGCCGGGCCAGGCTCTCCGCGTACGCGGGGTGCGCGGCCTGGGCGGAGTTGACGTAGGGCTGGACGGCCACGGGGATGCCGAGGCCGTACGCCTCGCAGAGGATGCCGAGCGCGAGGGTGTCGGAGATGCCGGCGGCCCACTTGTTGATGGTGTTGAACGTGGCCGGGGCGACGGCGATCGCGTCGGCCGGGGGCAGCGGCTGGGGGATGCTCGGCGTGCGCCAGGCGGAGCGGATCGGGTAGCCGGTCTGGGCTTCGACGGCCTCCTGGTCTATGAACCCGAGTCCGCTCGGGGTCGCGATCACGCCGACTCCCCAGCCCTCGGCATGGGCAGCGGTGATCAGTTCGCCCACTCCGTCGGCGATGCCCGACGCGCAGACGACGACGTAGAGGAACGGCTCGCGGTGCTCAATCAAACCTGGACTCCCAACTCCTGGCAGAAACGGCGAAGCTCCGGGACGGCGCCGCGCCGGTCGCGAGCGGCCATGTCACCGGCCAGCTCGAGCACGCTGGGCCGTCGGCGGATGTCCTCCGAGGCACAGCTCTCCGCGATCCTGAGCGCTTTGTATCCCTCGGCCAGTCTGCCCTGCTGGCTGTAGGCCCGTGCAGCCTCCACCCACAGTGCCGCCCGGCGTTCGGGGACCGGGATGCGCCTGCGCATCAGCGGCTGGGCGGCTTCCAGCGCCGCTCCGGCGTCGCCCAGGACGACCGAGGCGCTCACCGAGTGGAGCGCGACGTTGGTCGGACTGAAGTTTGCCCAGGCTTCGGGGCTGTCGAGGTCGACGTAGCGCGCGACCTCCTGGGCCTCGGCGAGGAACTCGGCGGTCGTGGCACGGTCGCCGCCGGCGCTTGCGGCCGTCACCCCGCGAAGGAGCATGAGCCCCAGCGCGGCGAGGTACTCGGGTGGGCGCCGGTCGTAGCTGCCGGAGAGCTGGTCGGCGGTGTGCCGGATGAGGGTGACGGCGGGCGCGGTGTGCCGGTCGCGCGCGAGGACGTGCGCCTGGACGCGGACGCTGGAGGCCATCACGACGGGGTCGGCGCTCCGTTCGGCCGCGGCCATGGCACGGCCGACCGCCAGCCAGGCGTTGCCGTGGTCGCCGAGCTTGAGCAGCAGGCTGACCGCGGTCTGGTACGCCGTCGCGAGAAGGCCGGACAGGACCTGATCGCCGCCGTGGGAGGCATCCTGGGCCTGGCGAAGGTCGGCGATCAGCGACGGCAGCGCGCCTTCGAGTTCGGCGTACCGGCAGGTGTAGAAGAGCCTCCGGGCCTGGGAGAGCCGGGCCGCGAGTGCGGCCTGGGGTTGTGGCGCGTGCTCGGCTGGAACAGGTCCAGGCAGCAGCGCCTGGACCAGCTCTATCCCCACGCGGGGACGGGGCGTCGGGGTCGCGAGCGCGGCGACGCTCGCGGTCAGGAAATTGCGACGGTGCATGTCGTCCGTCCTGCTGTCCGCACTGGTATGGGAGGACAGGCCGAGGCTTCCCAGTGGGATGTCGAGCACGGCTGCGACAGCGCGCAGGACGTCGATGTCCTGCGTCCCCTTGCCGCTCTCCAGCCGACTGATCTTCGACTGGTGGTAGCCCAGTTCGGTGGCCACGTCCGCCTGCGACCGGCCGCTCAACACTCGCGCGCGGCGGATCACCTCTCCGATCCCACCCGCAGCGGAGTGTCCTTTGGCCGTCCGCGACATGGCTTCTCCTGCCAATGCTGATCCTGCCTGGCGAGCCGAGCGTAGTCGCACCAGGACAACCCGTCATGCACGATCTGCACGGATCACGCACGCGGCGCTCATTCCCTAACCGTGGTGCATCGAGATGGAGTTGTCTGGTCGTCAGCAGCTCGACCACCCTTGCAGCTTGCCGTTCCCCGCTTTCGCATGGCCGAGGCCCACTGCGGTCTCTCGCATGCGCAGCTCTACCCAGGGGCCAAGGAGAAGCGCCGATGACCCTCCGCTCGGACGCACAGAGAGGCGGCACTACGCACCAACGGGACGCGGACGCGGTGGCCGTTCCTGTCGCTTTGGAGGACAGCCGGGGGTCGAACACAACCGCGAGCGCCTCAGATCGCGCCGCTGAGCGTCGCGAGCGCCTCGCCACCGCCAGCACTCACGCCCGAGAGGTCCTCGACCGCCACCAGTTCGAGGACGGCCGGTGCAACGACGGCTGCGGCCCCTGGCCGTGCAACAGCGTTGTCGAGGCGGTCCAAGCCTGCGATGGTGACCAGTGATCGCCTCCACTCACGCCCGACGTATCTCGTTCATCGGCACCAGGCGCGACCACGTCCCGCCGGCCCGGGACGCCGTCGTCCGAGTCGCCCGCTCGTGGGGGATCGACCCGACCTCGCTGGGCGATATCGCGCTGGTCGCCGACGAGCTGCTCGCCAACGCGGTCATCCACGCGCCAGGAAGACTGCTGGTCGGCATCTACCTCTCTCCGGACGGCGACCGGGTGGTGATCGAGGTCTACGATCCGTCGCGCCAGATGCCCACCGGGGCCGCGAACTTCGGCAACGACGAACTGACCACCGGTCGAGGCATGCTGCTGATCGAGGGTCTGTCGGAGATCTGGGGCGCGGAGCCGACGACCCATGGCAAGAAGGTCTGGGCCGAACTGGCGGTGCCCGCTGTCGCG
The DNA here is from genome assembly GCF_040298605.1 of Kitasatospora sp. NPDC001527. Lineage (NCBI taxonomy): Bacteria > Bacillati > Actinomycetota > Actinomycetes > Kitasatosporales > Streptomycetaceae > Kitasatospora > Kitasatospora sp. NPDC001527. The sequence continues at coordinate 198,795 of NZ_JBEPAM010000001.1, forward strand.
GTACCCGAGCAGCCCCGCTCGGCCCGAAGGGCGGCACTCATGGCCGCCCTGGTCCGCACCGACCGTCCCAGGCCCCGTCCCCACGCGCCCACCTGGCTCAGCACTCGCGCGTACAGGTGGTTCTCGCAGCACCACCCGCCGCGCGCCTATCGACTCCGCCCGTGCTGGTCCAGGCGCACCGGCCGGGCGGTGACGGGGGCCAGTCGCTCTTTCCCCCGGGAGCGGCTGGCCCCACCCCGTCCGACTCGCGCGGAGCAGCCGTGCTCCACCCGAACTCTGCCCTACGGAAGGATGGATGGATGAGTGACTGGGAGTTCGTGAAGGACAGAACGGCCACGCAGGGCGCGGTGTGGAGGTCCACCGACGGCCTGCTCTACAAGCGGACCGGCGGTGAGGATCTGCGGATTGAGACCGAGTTCCAGCAGCTGGCCGCCGGCCTTGGTTACCCGGTGCCGGAGATCGTCGACAGCGGCTCAGAGAACGAGACCTACTTCGTCATCGAGCGCGCCATCGGCGACAGCTCGCTTCACGAGGAGGCGCTGGCCGACGCCAGGCAGGACGGTCAGGTCAGCTACCAGGTGATCAGCACGGCGGCGGCCGTCGCATCGAAGCTCCTGCAGGCCCAGGCGAGGCACCCCCTCCCCGCCACGCCGTGGTTCGAGAAGGCGGCCTTCGCGGCAGAGGTCTTCGAGGAGAACCCGGACTTCGACACCCCGCGCGTCCACGAAGCGGTCAAGCACGCCCTCGACCGGCTGGCCCAGCTCCCGATGGTGCACGGGCATCTCGACTACGGCCTGCCCAACGTCCTTCAAGCCGGCGTCATCGACTGGCAGCACCACGGACCGGTCCCGCTCGGCTACGACGTCTACCCCGCGCTCGACATCGTGGCCTTCAAGGGCGGCGGCAAGGGCTACAGCATCACCCCGGAACAGCGCACCGCCTACACCGCAGCGCTCGACGAGACCACCGCATCCCTGATCGGGCAGCGGGTGAGCGAGCACTTGGGCGACTTCCTGCTCGTCAAGTGCTTCTTCTTCCTCGCCCTCATGCGGCCCACCGACCCCACACGGCACGACAAGCACATCAAGTGGCAGTACCGCCGCACCCTCTTCACGATGGGACTTGATCAGTATGAGTCGTCCAACACGATCGACACTGGCACCTTCCCCACTCTGGAACGGTTCACCGCTGAACACCGGTAGGCCGGTTCCCACCGTTCGTGACCGCGACTACCTGATGGACCACCACGGAGTCGTCTTCAAGGTCATCGGCGACAGCCACCCCGGCAGCCACTACCTCGGCTACGTCAAGTACCACCCGGACGAGAAGGGCGACCGGCGGCTCTTCGACCGGACCTACCGGCAGAACAGCGTCGTGTCGAAGTCCTTCGGCATCCTCGCCGGCAGGCCGGAGTGCTACGTCTACTCCGACACCCTCGGCTGCGTCATCACCGGCATCCCGCGCGAGGACGTGGCCGTCCACTACTCCTGCCGCCAGGCCCTCGCCGCCATCCACGATGCCCCCGGCGCGGTCGCCGACAACCCGGCCGGCAAGGACCTCCTGGCGATCACCGAGTGGATCACCGCGAACGACGCCCAGAGCCTGATCGGCGTCACCGGCTCCTTCCTCGTCGGCTGCTTCAACGAGCGCTCCGACATCGACCTCGTCTGCTACGGGCCCGAGGGCTACCAGGCCGCACAGGAGCTCTTCCAGCAGACCGAGCTGATCCGGCCGTACGACGGAGACGATCTCACCCGGCTGTACATCCGCCGGGCCAAGTACATGGAGGGCAGCTCCTTCGACGCCCTCATCAAGCAGGAACGCCGCAAGCTCCAAGGACTCACCGCCAACGCCGGCGCGCACATCAACTGCGAACCCATCCGCTCCGACCGCGACAAGACCTTCGCCCGGATCTCCTCCAAGGAGATCGGCGAGATCTCCCTCCTCGCCAAGATCACTGACCACGCCGAGGGCGTCACCACTCCGGCCGTCTACGGGATCAAGGTCAAGACCATCCTCAGCTCGACCATCGACGAGGCCGACTCCTTCGCCCGCCGGATCACCCACATGCGCTCCTACCTCGGCGCCTACACCGGAGCGTTCCGATCCGGCGACACCGTGCACCTGGCCGGCAAGCTCGTCCACACCCAGGACGGCGAACACAGCGGCTTCGGCATCGAACTCACCCCCTGGACCGTCAGCGGCTCCTACGTCGCCAACCTCGCCGGATAGGACCCGCACCGTGACCCTGCTCGTCATCCGGCATGCCGAGTCCGTCGAGAACGCCGACAAGTACAACGGCTTCTACCAGGACCCCCGCCCCTACAGCGGAGCCGCCGCCCATGCCATCTCCCGCACCATCGTCGGCCTGACCCCGCGCGGCTTCCGGCAGGCCCAGTGGCTCGCCGAGGTCCTCCCGCAGCTCGCGGGCTCCGAGCTGCTGCACGTCTACACCTCGACCTACCGCAGGGCGATCGACACCGCCGCGATCGCCCTGCCGGCCCTCCCCGATGGCTGGCCCCAGCAGACCGCGCTCCTGGACGAGCAGCACTACGGCGACGCCACCTACATGACCAAGCGCGAGCTGTACGAGAGCTACCCCGCACTCGCCGAGGACCGCCGCCTGCGCAAGCACGTCTGGACCGCGCCAGGTGGCGGCGAGTCGCTCGCCGAGGGCGTGCTCAAGCGGGCCGCCGAGTTCGCCGCCCTCGCCCAGGCCGAACTCCAGGAATCGCGCACCGTTGTCGCCTTCACTCACCAGACCGCTGCGGTGGCCCTTCGATCCCTGCTCGAATCCTGCACCTTGACCGAGATCCTCGCCGAGGAGCGGAAGGGCAAGATGCCCAACGCCGCGACCCTCCACTACGAGCTGCACGACGGCCGGTTCACCCGGACAGGAACCACCACCCCGCCGATCTAGGAGGATCCCGTGCGGCACCTGTTCCTCAACGGGCCCGTCCAGAACGGCCCCTTCACCTTCGACACCCGCCCCGGCAAGGCCGTCGGCATCCGCCTCGCCGCAGCCCTCAACGCCATCCTCGGCTTACCGCCCGCACCCCACCTGTGGAACACCGTCACCCTCGCCGGAGACCTCCGTCACCGCGAGGCCGACGGCCCGAAGATCCCCCGCCAGCGCTTCGAGGCCGACCTGATAGCCGGTAAGTACCCGCCCGGGCAGTCCCCGGTGGGTGGCATCATGACCGACACCGACGTCGAAGTCGCCAGCGTCGCGCTGGAGATGATCGAGAACAACCTCCGCGCCGGCACCCTCACCATCAGCCGCGAGACCGTCCCCGCCTGCCGGGCCTGCGGCCACATGACCGGTACCGGCGGCCACCCCTGCAACGCCTGCGGCAGCACCGACACCCGGGAACGCACCGGCCTCCACCTCGTCGCCGAACTCGCGAAGGACCGCCCAGTCCTCGACCGCTCGGACATCCACGCCAGCCACCGCCAGCAGCCCAAGCACCTCCAGCACACTGCTAGCAATGTCGCCGAGCGGCTGATCCTCTCCCGAACCCGCGACCACGGCATCGACCTCTCGCCCCTCAGCCTCAACGGCCTCGTCCTCGACCCGCGCGTCGGCATCCACGCCACCGTCCTCGCCGCTGCCCGTCGGCACGGAGCGGACACGGCTGTCATGACCATCACCGAGAACGCGGCCAACCACATTGCCGCCCATGGCCAGCACTTCCGCCAACACGGCGGCACTCGGCTTCAGTACGCCCTGCACGGTCACCTCCCCTACGACCACACGGCAAGCCTGCAACCGCTGCATGAGGCGTACCGCACCACCCAGGTGATCAAGGACGGCTTCGAAGAGTGGTTCCTTCCGGTCTTCTCCCTGCGGGCCAAGACCGGAACCCGGCCGGACCAGCTGCCCGCGCTCTTCGAGCAGTACATGCGAGCACACCTGGTCAAGCCTGTTGCCCCCGGCGGAGCGGTCTTTGAAGCCGTACAGCACTCGGTCTCGACCGGCGACACGGAGTGGATCACGAGCAAGCAGGCGCTGGCCAGCGTGATGGCTGCCGGCATGACAGCCTCGGTCGCCCCTGCGGAAAACTGACACGCAGCTCCGACGTGCCCGCCACCCTCGAGCGTCCAACTCATGTGCACACGCGGCGTCAGGAGCCTGCACTAGGCTCGGCGTCATAGGGCGCGCTTGTCGGACTGATACACGCAGAGGCTTAGTGGGGGAGCGCATTGAAGGCCGTGAGTAACAGGGGTGGCGACCGGCTGATTGATGCGGTGCGGCCTAGTCTGCAGCCGGGCGGTGCAATGGATCTTGCCTCGCCGACCTTCTCCGTGTACGCGTTCGAAGAGCTCCGCGACGAGCTGGCAAAGCTGCAGCAGGCTCGACTCCTCCTGCCGAGCGTGGGCGCTGATCTGCAGCTGCTCGGTGGCGAGCACGACCGGGCCGCTCGTAACCGTCTGTCGACCCGATACCTTGCCGCATCGTGCGCGGAGTGGCTGGCTCGGCGGGCCGAGGTACGTCATGCGGCGTTTCATGCCATTCCCCAAGGGGTGCTGGTCACCCGAGAAGCCTCCGGTGAAGTTACCTCGCTCGCCCAGGGCTCCTTTGGCTTGGATCGTGCCGGTCTCGGCTTGGCCCCTGGCAACCCGTACACGTCGATCGTGCGCTCCGAGAACGAGACCGAGGCGACAGCTCTCGCTTCCGCTCTGTTCGAGGCGATGTGGGAGAGCACACCCGCCTCGCTGGGGGCCGGCACGCTACTGGAGCAGATGCGCGCTCTCGGGCGCTACCGCGACCCCGAGCGCATCTACCACCTCATGCTCCACCACCTGTTCAGCGCTACCGGTGGGGAGTTGGACGAGGACGAAGTCATCGATGCGAAGACCGGCATTCGTGACACCGTGGTGTGGGGGAAGCTCTACAAGTTTCAGCGCGACGGTGTCATCGGTGCGATCGACAAGCTGAACCGCTACGGCGGCTGCATCATCGCGGATAGTGTCGGCCTCGGGAAGACCTTCGAGGCGCTCGCCGTGATCAAGTACCACGAGCTGCGCAACGATCGAGTGCTGGTGCTCTGTCCGAAGCGGCTGCGCGACAACTGGACGATGTACACGGCGAACGACCGCCGTAACCTCCTCGCCGCAGACCGCTTCAATTATGACGTGCTCAACCACACCGACCTGTCCCGCGAGTCCGGTAAGTCCGCTGACATCGACCTCGCGCACGTCAACTGGGGCAACTACGACCTGGTCGTCATCGACGAGTCACATAACTTCCGCAACGCCAACTCCCCAAAGCAGGACGGCGAAACGCGCTACGACCGCCTGATGCGACGGATCATTCAGGAAGGTGTGAAGACCCGCGTCCTGATGCTCTCGGCGACCCCGGTCAACAACCGGCTCGCGGACCTCCGTAACCAGATCGCCTTCGCCACCGAGAACAACGATGCAGCCTTGGCGCCGTACGGCATCGCCAGCATTGCCGAGACAGCCCGAGTTGCACAGCGCCAGTTCAACCGTTGGCAGGAACTCGCCCCAGAGGAGCGCACGCCAGCCGAGCTCGTCGACATGCTGGGTTTCGACTACTTTGCACTGCTCGATCTGCTGACCATCGCCCGCTCGCGCAAGCACATCGAGAAGTACTACGGCACGGCGGAGACAGGATCCTTCCCCGAGCGCCTCGCACCGCTCAACGTGAAGTCGGAGATCGACGTGCGGGGTGACTTCGGTGCCATCGGAGAGCTCAACGACCAAATCCGCAAGCTCAATCTGGCCGCCTACTCGCCCATGCACTACCTGCGGCCGGACAAGCGGGCCGAGTACGCGGACAAGTACGCTACTCGCCTCAAGAGCGGCAAGGGCAGCTTCCAACAGGCCGACCGGGAGCAGAGCCTGGTCAACCTCATGCGGGTGAACATCCTCAAGCGACTGGAGAGCTCCATCCACTCGTTCCGGCTCACGGTCAGCCGGCAGTTGGCGCGCATCGACGCGCAGTTGGGTGCGATCGACCGCCACGAGATCTACTACCGGCCCGACCTGCTCGATGAGGAGGAACACGAGGATCTGCGCTCGGACGAGTTGGAGATTGGTGGCGGAAAGGTCAAGGTCCTCATCGCGGACATGGACCTGATCCGCTGGCGTCAGGACCTCCTGGAGGACCGCGAGCGTCTCAGCGCGATGCTGCGCCGTGCCGAATACGTGACCCCAGAGCGTGATGCGAAGCTCGCCCATCTCAAGCGGTTGATCGCGGATAAGGTCCGCAACCCGGTCAATCTCGGCAACCACAAGGCCATGGTCTTCACCGCCTTTGCGGACACCGCCGCCTATCTCTACGAAGAGCTTGCCGAATGGGCCCGGGACGAACTCAGGGTCGAGGCCGGACTGGTAACGGGAAGCGGGAGTAACCGCACCACCCTCAAGCTGCACCGCGACCTTCCCAGCATCCTCTCTGCGTTCTCGCCGAGCTCGAAGCAGCGCCCGGAGGATCTAGCCGGAGAAGGCGAGCTCGACCTGCTCATTGCCACGGACTGCATCTCCGAGGGTCAGAATCTGCAGGACTGCGACTGGCTTGCTAACTACGACATCCACTGGAACCCGGTTCGAATCATCCAGCGCTTCGGCCGGATCGACCGTCTCGGCTCGCGCAACAACCGCATCCAGCTGGTCAACTTCTGGCCGCAGATGGACCTGGAGGAATACATCGGCCTCGAGCAGCGAGTCACGGGCCGCATGGTGCTCCTCGACATCTCCGCCACCGGCGAAGAGAACGTCATCGAGACCAGTGCTGGAGACCCGATGAACGATCTCGCATATCGACGCGCACAACTCCTCAAGCTCCAGGACTCCGTTCTCGACCTTGAGGACCTGTCGACCGGCGTGTCCATCACCGACCTCACGCTCACCGATCTGCGTATCGACCTCGCGGACTACGCCAAGCGGCACCCGGGAGAGCTGGATGCCGAGCCGCTCGGGGTCCACGCGGTCGCGGTCACGGACACCGATGGTGACGTCACGCCCGGCCTGATCTTCTGCCTGCGTGCCGAAGGCCGGGCGGCCGATCGGGCGGTGCAGGCCGGCGACCCACTCGCCCCGCACTACCTTGTCCACGTTGGGGAGGAGGGCGTGGTGCGGCTCAGCCATACCCAGGCCAAACGCATTCTTGACCGGGTACGCCGGGTGAGTGCCGGGCAGAGCTCAGTTGATCCGCGGCTCACCGCGGTGTTCGACGCCCGTACCCGACACGGTGCCGACATGGGGGCAGCCCGTAAGGCCCTTGCCAGCGCAGTGCGCTCCATTACGGGTAAGGAGGAGGAGCGCGCGATCGCCAGCCTGTTCAGCCTGGACGGTACCGAGGCTGCCACGGCAGGCGGCTTCGCCGGGACCAATGATTTCGAAGTGCTCACCTTTCTCGCCGTCTTGCCCCGTGCCGACGCCGGGCCCGTCGCATCCGCGGCGCACGACGACCGGGAAGCCCTGCGGTGACCCCAGACGACGTGATTGACGCACTTCGGCTTCCTGCGGACTGTTCGGTGGATGTTCGGGTACCAAAGACCCAGTTGCAGGCGCACTCCGACTTCAGCGCTGCTGACCGGCGGTTGCTGCAGGACGGCGTCGACACCCTGCGCTGGGCCGCTGCGGTCCGCCCCGACGCAGTTGGCATTCCTGCCCACACGGCCCAGGATGGCAGTCTGCGTGTTCCCGAGCTCCAGGTCATGACCCTACGGGCTCGAACCGGAACCAAGCTCACGCGGCTGGAAGAACTCCTCCATCGAGTCGTGCCGTACCCGATCCTCCTCGTCAGCGAACAGGAGTCCGAGCCTCAGGTATCGGTCGCCCTCAAGCGCATGTCATACGCACGGGACGGTGATGTGGTACTCGACGGCCCACTTGTGACCGCATCGCTTGGGGACGTCCCCGCACCGGTCGGCGATGCTTTCCTGAGGGCGCTGCAGCTCGACCGGCAGCCGCGGAGCGACCTCCAAGCAGTCTACGAGGGTTGGCTGGCCTGTACGGTTGCCCTGCGTGTCGCTGTGGCGACCGGAGAGTTTGCACTTGTCGGTAGCTCGGAGGCGGCTCAGGCCCAGCTGACTGCCCTGGCGGAAGGCAGCCGACTCGAAGGAGAGATCAACAAGCTGCTCGTACAGATCAAGAAGGAGAAGCAGATCTCTCGCAGGATCGAGCTACAGGACCGGATCAAGGCGAAGAGAACCGAGCTGTCCGCAGCGCACGGTATCTTGCGCAATGCGCAGTGACAGTAGAGTCAGGCCAGAGGGCACACCGGGCGAGCCGGTCGGTGCCGCAGTGAAGCAGGGGACGATCAGGGTGGCGATGCACAAGGTCCAGACAGGGGATCCGGAGACTCACTCCAAGGACCTCGTGGCGGACAACATCGAACAACTCCGCAAGCTCTTTCCGTCTATCTTCACGGAGGGCAAGGTCGACTTCGGTGCGCTGCGAGAGCTGCTCGGCGACGCTATCGAGGAAGGCGACGAGAAGTTCGGGCTGACTTGGTTCGGCAAGCGTAACGCCCGCCGCATCGCCCTCAAGCCAAGCACGGCGACCCTCCTGCCGCGCCTGGAAGATTCGGTGGGCTGGGACACTACCCAGAACATCATGATCGAGGGCGACAACCTCGAGGTCCTCAAGCTCCTGCAGAAGAGCTACGCCAACAAGGTCAAGCTGATCTACATTGACCCGCCGTACAACACTGGCAAGGACTTCATCTACCCCGACAGCTTCCAAGAGAGCATCCAGAACTACCTCGAGCTCACTGGTCAGACCGGCCGGGACGGTGGCCGTCTCAGCAGCAACTCTGAGACCTCCGGGCGCTACCACAGCGCTTGGTTGGACATGATGTACCCCCGGCTCTTCCTCGCCCGGCAGCTAATGAGCGAAGACGGCGCGATTTTCATCTCCATCGATTCTACTGAAGTAGCCAATCTTCGACTCATCTGCGATGAGATTTTCGGCTCCGACTGCTTCATTATCGATCTGATCTGGCGGAAGCGTGACGGCGCTCCGAACGACCGGACCGTTGGCTCCGTGCATGACCATATCTTGGTGTACGGAAAGGCACTGGCGTCGAATTCGACTCGAACTCTGGCTGAAGAGCGCTTCAATCTCATGCCGCGTACGGCCAAGGCGGATGGTGAGTACAAGGTTTTCCGTGAGCCGAACGGCCCGGACCCGCGCGGGGCCTTCCGGAAGATTGACACAACGGCCAATGCCAAGGGCGGGCGCGACGTTGCCTCGCTTCACTACGGCATCACTAATCCGTATACCGGAGACGTGGTGTACCCGCGCGAAGGGACCTGTTGGCGCCACTCGCAGGAGGAAATGGAGAGGCTGCAGGCTGATGGGCGCCTCTATTGGGGAGTCAATGGTACAGGTACCACCCCTATGCGGAAGCTGTACCGCTCCGAGGCCAAGGATGGAATGACGACCCCGTCAATTCTTCCCGACATGCCTTTCAATCAGCATGCCGCGCGAGAATTGGAGGTCCTTTTCGGGCGGAAGTCCATCTTCGACACTCCCAAGCCGGTGGATCTTCTGCGTCTGCTGGTCCGTATCGGCAGCAACCCGGGGGATATCGTCATGGACTTCTTTGCGGGCTCCGGATCAACAGGTAGCGCCGTTCTGAGGTCCAACTCCGAAGGCATGGGCGATCGCCGCTTTATTCTCGTTCAGCTTCCGGAGCCGACCGGTCTCAGGGACTTCCCCACGATCGCCGACATCACCCGAGCCCGTTTGCGTTCATCCGTTGAGGCGGCGGCCGGCGCTCAGAGTGAGGCGGATACCGGTTTCCGGTCGTTCTCACTAGGTGAAGGTAACGTCGTCCGCTGGGACACCTCCCGACAGGACTTCGAGCAGCAGGCGTTTGAGCACATTGACAACATCCGTGAGGCCCGCACGGAGCAGGATGTGCTCTTCGAACTGCTGTTGAGCCAGGGGCTCGACCTCGCTTCGGTCGTGGACTCGCGCATGTTCGGCGGTGTCCACGTGTTCGCCACTGGTGGTGGCCTGCTCTTCGCCTGCCTGCCTCCCACCGGTTCGATCAATAAGGACAACTCTGAAGAGATCGCCCAGGGCGTCATCGACTGGCGTGACGAGCTGCTGCCCGAGGCCGACGTGACTGTTTTCTTCAAGGACGTGGCCTTCGCGGACGATGTAGCCAAGGCGAATCTGGTGGCGATCCTCGAACAGCACGATGCTCCCTTTATCGTGAAGAGCCTGTGAGACTGGGAGCCGCTGAGATGAAGAAGCCCAAGCTGCATTTCGACTCGGAGCTACCGCACCAGAAGATGGCCGTGGACGCGGTGTGTGATCTGTTCCATGGGCAGGAGAGCGGCCACAGCCTGTTCACCGTGAGTGGGAACAATGCCGACCTGTTCACGCCGGTGGCTGGCGTGGGAAACAGGTTGCGGATTCTGCCCGAGCAGCTTCACGCGAATCTGACTGACGTTCAGGAGCGAAACGGCCTGCCGCTTTCGTCGCTGTCCGGCCTAATGGACGAGGGCGACCTCAACTTCACGATTGAGATGGAGACGGGTACCGGGAAGACCTACGTCTATCTTCGTACCGTCTACGAGCTGAACAGGCGCTACGGTTTCACGAAGTTCATTGTTGTGGTGCCGTCCGTGGCGATCAGGGAAGGCGTCCACAAGTCCCTGCAGATCATGGAGGAGCACTTCAAGGCCCTCTATGACGGCACCCCGCTGCATTACTTCACTTACGATTCGGCTCAGCTGGGACAGGTCCGGAACTTCGCTTATAGCTCGGGCATTGAGCTTATGATTGTGACAGCCGCCGCGATCAACAAGCAGGCGACTGCAAAGATCTACCAACCGAATGAGCAGACCGGTGGCGAGGCGCCGATCGAGCTGATCAAGCAGGTGCGGCCGATTCTCATTGTGGACGAGCCGCAGAGTGTGGATGGTGGCCCTCAGGGTCGGGGTCGGCAGGCGCTTCGGGCAATGGACCCGCTGTTCAGCCTGCGCTACTCGGCGACGCACGCTGACGTGTTCAACATGGTCTACAAGCTGGACGCCGTCGATGCCTACCAGGCGGGACTGGTCAAACAGATCGAGGTAGCCGGCGGTACCGTGGAACACGCACACGGCCGCCCATATGTTCGCCTAGAAAAGATCAGCACGCGGAAAAACGATCATACGGCGACCGTGGAAGTCGACGTGATGAGGTCTGGTCGCGTCGTGCGGCAGACCGCGACGGTTAACTCTGGAACGAGCCTTGAGTCCGTTACCAGCAACCGCGTTTACGAGGGCCTGCTGGTCGGCGACGTCACCAAGGGCCGCAGCAAGGGTGAGCCGGGATTTATCCAGCTCCTCGGCGGTGGCGTCGATGAGTACCTCAAGGAGGGCACGGCCTACGGCGACATCCCGGTGCTCGAGCGTGCCCGGCATCTGATCAACAAAACCGTTCGTGTGCACCTGGATCGGGAGCTGGAGCTCCGGCCAAGGGGCATCAAGGTGCTGAGCCTGTTCTTCATCGACCAGGTCGACCGCTACCGCGCCGAAGATTCGGATGGCACTCCGATCCCGGGTGAGTACGCGAAGATCTTCGAAGAGGAGTACGCGAAGCTTCAGCGCAACCCCCACTACTCGATCCTCCTCGATGGGGCGGATCTCAACTCCGATCCGAGCGCGGTTCACAAGGGCTACTTCGCTCGCGATGCAAAGGGAAAGCCCAAAGACATCAAGGAAGGGGCGGCCCAGGATGGTGCGGACGCCGAGCGCGCCTACGATCTGATCATGCGGGAGAAGGAGCGTCTGCTCAGCCTCGAGGAGCCGGTGAAGTTCATCTTCTCCCACTCGGCGCTTCGTGAGGGCTGGGACAATCCGAACGTTTTTCAGATCTGCAGCTTGCGCGAGATGGGCACCGAAAGGCAGCGCCGGCAGACGATTGGTCGCGGTTTGCGCCTCGCGGTGAACCAGGAAGGCCAACGGCTCCACGGCTTCGACGTAAATACCCTTACGGTGGTAGCGACGGAGAGCCTGGAGCAGTTCGCCGCTTCCCTGCAGACCGAGTACGAACAGGAGGCCAAGGTCAGCTTCGGTCGGATCGAGCCGCATCAGTTCTCCAGCCTTCTCCTTCCCGGCGGCGACGGGAAGCGGATCGGCAGTGAGGCCTCGCGGCGGCTTTTTTCTGCCCTGCAGGGGTCTGGCTACATCCAGAGCAATGGAAAGATCGACGCGCAGCGGCTCCAGCAGGCCCTCGCGGAGAACACGTTCACGTTGCCCGAGGAGTTTGCCGGTTTGGAGACGGCAGTTGCGGAACGGCTCCAGCAGCGTGCTAAGGGCGTCACCATCAATGATCGGGATGAGCGACGCACGGTCAAGGTCCGTAAGCAGGTCTTCGAGAACCCGCAGTTCCGCGAACTGTGGGATCGCATCAAGCAGAAGACGACATACCGGGTGGACTTTGATCCGGCAAAGCTGATCGCGGATGCGGCGCAGGCTTTGAAGGAGGCCCGCCAGATTCAGCCGGCCCGCATGGTGTGGACCTCTACGACACTGGACATAAGTGAGCGTGGCGTCGAAACTGGCGCGGTGTCGACATCGGCCCCACAGCTTGTCGACCAGGGAGACATCCCGCTGCCGGACATCCTCAGCGAACTGGCTGAGCAGACCAAGCTGACCCGACGCACCATCCATCGGATCCTCTCCGAAAGCGGTCGTTTCGGCGATTTCCAGCGCAACCCGCAGGAGTTCATGGCCCTCGCCGCCGAGAAGATTACGGAGGGTCGGCGTGCGGCGCTCGTCGACGGAATCAAGTACGTCAAGCTCGGCGAGAGCAACGTATACGCGCAGGAGCTATTTCTCACGGAAGAGTTGCACGGCTATCTCCACAAGAACCTGACCCCTGCGGCGAAGAGTGTCTACGAGGAAGTCCGTTACGACTCCGAGACCGAGCGGAAGTTCGTCCAGGAGATGGAGTCCGCCGACGACGTCGAGGTATACGCGAAGCTCCCTTCCTGGTTCAAGGTCCCAACCCCGCTCGGTACCTACAACCCGGACTGGGCTATCGTCCGTCGCCTCCCTGACGGTGAGCAGCGTCTGTACCTGGTGATAGAGACGAAGGGCACCCAGCAGGAGAGCCTCCTCCGCCCTGAGGAGCTGGACAAGATCAAGTGCGGGCGCAGGCATTTCGCGGCTTTGGGTACCGACGTCACCTTCGAGCAGACGGACGCCTGGCGAAACGTGACGTCCATTGCCTGAAATGCCCTGTACCGGGACGGCTGTCCCTCCCGGTACAGGCCCGGGGCCGCTACAGCTCGCCAGACGATCTGCGTGAGCGATGCGTGAGCGGACGGGGCAGCACCTGCCGGTTCGGGTGGGATCCTGGATCACTTGGCAACGTCCCGACCTGCGGGTTCATCACCCAGTGGTAGATGCTGGCAGCAGGCATCATGATCACTCCCGGGCTCGTAATGCGTAGGTCGCGGGTTCGAATCCCGCAGGCGGCTCGGTGAGAAGCCCAGGTCAGACAGTGTCTGACCTGGGTTTCTTTGTGTTTGCGGCGTGGGGCGGGGTGGTGCGACGCCGGGTGTCGTCGGCTTCGGCGGTGTCGGCGTCGGGGTGTGCGGGCCGGTGATCGGCGGTGTCCGGGGGAGGGGGTGGGCGGACGGGAGCTATGGGCGGTCGCCGTTCGTCGGAAGGTCATAGGGTGTTGACGAACCGTCATCCCGTACGAACGGCACCACGACGACCAGAGGTGGAAACGTGTACCACGCCATCGTCCGGCGCAACCTCCGCAACTCCTTCGCCGAGGTCGACCGCGGCAACTACGCGGCGATCGTGCGGCAGTTCGCGCCTGAGGCGGAGCACTGGTTCTCCGGGCGGCACGCGCTGTCGGGCGGGCGGCGCAGTGGTGAGGAGATCCAGCGGTGGTACGACCGGCTGGCCGAGGTCATGCCCGACCTGCGGTTCGAGCTGAAGAAGGTCGTCGCCAAGGGCTGGCCCTGGGACACGGTGGCCTTCGCCGAGTGGGTCGACCACCTCACCGACCGGGAGGGCAACTACTACTCCAACCAGGGCGTGCACGTGGTGCGGATCAAGTGGGGGAGGATCACCGAGCTGCACATCTACTGCGACACCGAACTGCTGGAGACGGTGCTGGAGAGGCTCGGGGAGCAGGGGGTCGGGGCTGCCGTCGCCGAGCCGGTCGGGGAGCCCGGGCCGTTCCGCGAGGCGCGCGCCGGGAGGTGAGGTGCCGCTCAGGAGGGCCCGAGGAGGCGCTTCCACCAGGGGGCGGGGGCGGGGACGGGGGGTGCGGTGACGATCGGGACCAAGCGGCTCTCGATCGGGGTGTCCCACTCGACGAGGGCGGCCGGGAACCAGGTGACCGGCTTGGTGTCGTCGCGGGCGTTGGCCCAGGCGGCGAGGCGGTCGGCCGGCTCGCGGGAGGGGAGGAGGCCGCGTTCGTCGGTGGTCACTCCGAGGTCGCGCACGGCGTCCCGGTAGAGGTCGTTGCAGAGCCAGCTGTGGAGCATGCCGTCGTCGTAGCCGAGCACCTCCCAGCCGATCTCGCGCCCGCCCCCGGCCGGCCCGGGGGCGGGGTCGGCGCCGGCCGGGCGGTCCAGGTGGGCGAGCAGCACCGGCTCGAACACCACGGACGCGCGGATGTCGGAGACCGGACCGGCGGCGTGCTCGGCGGGTACCAGCAGCGCGTACAGCCGTGCTTCGGCGGGCACCCGGATCGTCGCGCAGGCGTCCAGGGCCTCCCGCGGGGTGTCGAACCAGCAGCCGTCCTCCGGCAGCCGGTCGATCAGGCAGCCGCAGGCCGTGGTCAGCCGCTCGTGCGGGACGTCGAGGCCGGTCAGCCGTTCGGGGACCGCCACGAAGTAGCCCGCGAGCAGCGGACCGCCGGTGGCGCGAGCGGGGGGTGGCACCGGAGTGCTGCGGCGGGGCGGTCCCGGCTCGGGCCGGGCCTCGCCCGCACGGGGCGGGCGGCGCTCGGCGAGCCAGAAGAGGTAGCCGCGCAGGTACTCGTCCAGGCCGTGGTCGAGGTAGGCGATGTAGTCGCGCAGGCCCTGAGCGGCGTCCCGGTAGTGCTCCCGGTACTCGCCGCGGAGCCGCGCCTGGACGTCGGAGGCCGCGACGGCCCACTCCCGCACCCGGCCGCGCTCCTGCCACCAGTCGCGGACGGCCGGGACGGTCCAGTGGTCGTCCCCGTCCATCGCGAAGCCGCCGTGGCCGAAGAAGCAGCCGTGCACGAGGTCGAAGGTCTGGTCCGGGTCGGTCGGCTGGCGGTAGACGAACTCCCGGCCGTCGTCGTCGTAGGCGATGTGGAACGGCGCGTCGAGCCGGCCCATCTCCATGGTGTCCGTGTCGGCGCCGTAGAACGGCCCGGGGACGTTGCGCCAGTTGCGCTCCCGCCAGAGTCCGCCGAACTGGTCCAGGTGCCGGTTCTCGGCGAGCAGGCGGCGGGCGGTCGGCAGGGGGTCCCAATAGCCGTGGGAAGCGGCGTGGTTCCCGTCGTCCATCGGGAGGGGTCCGTTCTGCAGCCGGTCGCGGACTGCCAGTGCTATCAGATGCGGGACGCGGTGGTGCGACCGCGGCCGGAATCGGAGGCCGGACCAGGGTCGGAAGCGGTCTCCGGGCGGCGGCGCAGCAGGACCGCGACGAGCGCGGCGCCCGCGAGGGCGGTGAGGCCGGCGGCCAGCAGGGTGTGGTTCAGGGCGTCGGCAAAGGCCGTCCGGAGCAGCTCGCCGGGCAGGCCGGCCGGGGAGTGGCCGGCGCTCAGGGCGGAGGCGGTGGCCTCCGGATCGGTGACGGCCTCCGGGTGTCCGGCGAGGGCGTCGCGCAGCCCGCGGTGCAGGACCAGGCCGAACACCGCGATGCCGAACGCCTGGCCGAGCTGGCGGAAGGTGTTGAGGGCGCCGCCGGCCATGCCGCCGCGCTCCGGCGGTACGGACGCCATCGCGCCGGACGCCAGGATCGGACTGACCGCACCGACCCCGAGGCCGGTGAGCGCGAGGCCGGGCAGCAGCGCGGCCCAGCCCGACGAGCCGTCCAGCACGGCCTGGAGCAGCCCGCCCAGGCCGATCACGGCCAGGCCCCCGGCCAGCGGCACCGCCGTCGGCAGGGCGGCGAGCCGGCGGCCCGCCAGCGCGGAGACGACGAACGCCGTGGCGCTCATCGGCAGCAGGGTGAGCCCGGTGGCCATCGGCCCGAGGCCGAGCACCGACTGCAGCCACAGCGAGGTGTAGGGCAGCGCGGAGAACGCGGCCGCGGAGTACACGGCGCCGCACAGCAGCACCCCGGTGAACGCCGGGCGGCGCAGCAGCGCGAGGTCCAGCAGCGGTTCCGGGCTGCGGCGCTCGACCAGCACGAACACCGTGAGCGCCGCGGCGGCGGCCGCGCCCGCGCCGAGTACGGCGGGCGAGGTCCAGCCGTCCGACCCGCCGCGGATCAGCACCAGGACGGCCGCGCCGGCCGCGACGGTGAAGGCCGCGGCGCCGGGCAGGTCGAGCCGGCGGGCGGCGGGGTCGCGGGATTCCTTCAGCGTGCGCCGGGCCATGACCGTGCCGGCCAGCGCTAGCGGGAGGTTCACCAGGAAGACCGAGCGCCAGCCCAGGTACTCGGTGAGCACGCCGCCGGCCACCGGCCCGACGGCGGAGGCCGCGCCGCTGACGGCGCCCCAGACCCCGAACGCCACCGCCCGGTCGCGGCCGCGGTAGGCGAGGTTGAGCAGGGCCATCGCGGTGGCGAACATCGCCGCGCCGCCGCCCGCCTGGACGATCCGGGCCACCACCAGGGTGCCGCCGTCCGGGGCGAGCCCGCAGGCCAGCGAGGCCAGGGCGAACACCGCCAGGCCCGCCGTGTACACCCGCCGCCGGCCCGCCCGGTCGCCGAGGGCGCCGAGGCCGAGCAGCAGCGCGGCCAGCGCCAGCGCGTAGCCGTCCAGCACCCACTGCAGGCCGTCGAAGTCCATGTGCAGTCCGGCGCCGATGTCCGGCAGCGCCACGATCACGATGCTGACGTCGGTCAGCAGCATGAACACCCCGAGGCTCACCGCGACCAGCGGTCCCCACTTGCGCATCCCCGTGCCCCCTCGCTCCGTGCCGGCCGCCCCGGCCGGACGCCCCGTCACTCTCGGTCCGGGGGCGCCGTCCGCGCCGCCCGGCGGCGGTTGTGCGGCGGATCTCGACACGATCTACCATCCCGGTGGTGGAAACCCTGACGCTGGACGAGCTGGACCGGGCGCTGCTGCACGCCCTGCAGGTGGACGGCCGGGCGCCGTTCCGGCGGATCGCCGAGGTGCTGGGGGTGTCCGACCAGACGGTGGCCCGCCGCTACCAGCGGCTGCGCGCCGCCGGGGCGGTGCGGGTGGTGGGCCGGACCAACGCGGGGCTGCTCGGGCAGGTCGACTGGCTGACCCGGATCCGGTGCGTGCCGGACGCCGCGGCGTCGATCGCCGAGGCGCTGGCCAGGCGGCCGGACACCTCCTGGGTGAGCCTGCTGTCCGGCGGCGAGATCGTCTGCAACGCCCGCGCGGAGGTCCGGCCGGAGCGGGCGGAACTGCTGCTCGGCAAGCTGCCGCGGACCCCGCGGGTGCTGTCGGTGGCGGCGCACTACCTGCTGCGCACCTACGTCGGCGGGCGGGTGGCGTGGAGCGGGCGGACCTCGGCGCTGAGCGCCGGGCAGATCGACCGGCTCCGCGCCGCGGCGCCGTCTCCCGCGCCCGCGTCCGCGCCAGCGTCCGTACCCGGGGCCGCGCCCGCGTCCGGGCCGGCGGGCGGTGCGGTGCCGGCGCCGGACGCGCTGGACCGCGCGCTGCTGGCGGAGCTCGCGGTGGACGGGCGGGCGCCGCTGGCCGCGCTGGCGGCCCGGACCGGGAGCCCGGAGGCGACGGTGCGCCGGCGGCTGGCCGGGCTGATCGCCTGCGGGCTGCTCTTCTTCGACGTGGACGTGGATCCCCGCCCGCTCGGTTACGGGATCGAGGCGTTCTGCTGGCTGACGGTGGCACCGGGGCGGCTGGCGGCGGTCGGCCGGGCGATGGCGGACCACCCCGAGGTGGGCTTCGTGGCGGCGACCACCGGGCCGACCAACCTGGTGGCGGGGCTGGTCTGCCGGGACACCGAGGCGTTCTACGAGTACCTGACGGAGCGGCTGGGCGCGCTGGAGGGGGTCGGCACGCTGGAGACGGCGCCGGTGGTCCGGAGCGTCAAGCGGGCCGGAATGATGATTCCTTAATCGAATCCAATTTCATGTCTTACCGATGATCGAAAACCGTACATTCTGCCGAATTGTTTGTCTGCAGATCATAAGACAAATCGAGGATTTCATGATTCTCCTCGAAAATGCCTCGCCATGCACTCCAGCCGCCCTTAGTATCTGAACGAACACTTTCGGTGATCGTTCGAGTGGGGATCGTGAAGGGGGTCGTCATGGGCGAGCAGCTTCGAACCGCGTTGCGCCATGTCGCGTACCCGCTCCTGCTGGTCGGCCTGGTCGTGATATCGACCGCGACCCTGCGTCTGCGCTGGGATCTCGGCCGGGCGAACCAGCTCTTCCTGCTCGGGACGATCGGGTACATGGCGCTGCTCGAACGGCTGATTCCGTACGAACCGGAATGGGCGCCGAACGTGCGTGAGTGGGGCTGGTACGGCGTCTACTTCGTGCTGACGATGATCGGCGGGGCCCTGTCCCAGGTGCCCGTGTCCGCCCTGGTCTTCTGGGCGGCGCCGTCCCACGGGGCACTGCCGTTCTGGGCGGAGGTCCCACTCGCGCTGCTGCTCGGCTCGCTGGCCAACTACCTGGTCCACCGCTGGTGCCACACCAGCCCGAGGCTCTGGCGGCTGCACGGGGTGCACCACGTGCCCGACAAGGTGAACGTCGGCAACAACGGGGTCAACCACCTGCTGGACGTCCTGCTCACCCAGGGCTGCGTCCAGTTCTCCTTGGCGCTGGCGGGCTTCTCGGAACCGGCGGTGTTCGTGGTGGGCCTGTTCGTCGTGGCCCAGGGCTACTTCGTGCACGCCAACGTCGACGTCCGCCTCGGCCGGCTCAACCACGTGCTCGCCGGGCCCGAGCTGCACCGGCTGCACCACAGCACCGACCTGGCGGAGGCCGGCCACTACGGCTCCGACCTCTCGGTGTGGGACCACGCCTTCGGCAGCTTCACCTGGCGGCCGGGGCGCCGTCCGGCCGCGGTGGGGCTGGCCGATCCGGGCGGATTCCCCGCCACCGGCCGGGTGGTCGCCAGCCATATCCAGGCCTGGCGCCGCTCCGCCCGGGCCGCGGGCTCGGCGACCGGCTCGACCTGATCCGCCCGCACCCGCCCCGCTCTCACCCGCCCCGCCCGCACCCGACGACTCCGTACCCGGCACTCCCACGCCGACCGCCCAGCTCCCGACCGACCCCTTCGGCCGGCTCGTCCCTTCGGCCGACCCGGTGTCCGGCCTGCCCGGAACCGGCGCACGGCCGCCGTTCCCCGGCGCGCGCGGCGCTCCCGCACCCCGCCCGCACGCGCGATCGCAGCGACTCAAGGACTCGACTCGCATGACGGATTCCCGCTTCGTCACCTCACCGGAACTCTCCGAACACCCCGCACCCGCCGGTCCGTCCGCCGCCGGGCGGGAGAAGATCGCGATCATCGGGATCGGCCTCCGCCTGCCCGGCGGGGCCTGCGACCACCGGTCGTTCTGGCAGAACCTGGTCGACGGCAAGGACTGCATCACCCCCACCCCGCGCAGCCGCTACGACGTCGCCACCCTCGGCAGCCGCGACAAGGCCAAGCCCGGTCGGCTGGTCGGCGGCCGCGGCGGCTACATCGACGGCTTCGACGAGTTCGACCCGGCGTTCTTCGGCATCAGCGGCCGCGAGGCCGACCACATGGACCCGCAGCAGCGGAAGCTGCTGGAGGTGGCCTGGGAGGCACTGGAGGACGGCGGGCAGAAACCGGCCGAGCTGGCCGGCCGTGAGGTCGGCGTCTACGTCGGCGCGTTCACCCTGGACTACAAGATCGTCCAGTTCTCCGACCTGTCGTTCGAGACGCTCGCCGCGCACACCGCCACCGGCACCATGATGACGATGGTGTCGAACCGCATCTCGCACTGCTTCGACTTCCGCGGCCCGAGCGTCTCGATCGACACCGCCTGCTCCTCCTCGCTGGTCGCCGTCCACCTCGCCGCCCAGAGCCTGCAGCGCGGCGAGACCGACCTGGCACTGGCCGGCGGCACCCTGCTGCACATCGCCCCGCAGTACACCATCGCCGAGACCAAGGGCGGCTTCCTCTCCCCGCAGGGCCGCTCGCGCACCTTCGACGCCGCCGCCGACGGCTACGTCCGGGCCGAGGGCGTCGCCGTGGTCGCCCTCAAGCGGCTCTCCGACGCCCTGCGCGACGGCGACCCGGTGCACGCCGTCGTCATCGGCAGCGGCGTCAACCAGGACGGCCGCACCAACGGCATCACCGTGCCCAACCCGGACGCCCAGGTCGCCCTGATCGAGCGGGTCTGCGCCGAGGCCGGGATCACCCCGGGCAACCTCCAGTACGTCGAGGCGCACGGCACCTCCACCCCGGTCGGCGACCCGATCGAGGCCAACGCGCTCGCCCGGGCGCTCGCCGTCGGCCGGCGCCCCGGCGACGCCTGCTACGTCGGCTCGGTCAAGACCAACATCGGGCACACCGAGTCCGCCTCCGGCCTGGCCGGACTGATCAAGTCCGCACTCGCCCTCAAGCACCGGACCATCCCGCCGCACATCAACCTGGAGCGGCTCAACCCGGCGATCGACCCGGCCACCCTGCCCTACGAGATCCCCACCGAGCCCACCCCCTGGCCGGCCCACGAGGGCCCGGCCCGGGCCGGGGTCAACTCCTTCGGCTTCGGCGGCACCAACGCCCACGTCCTGCTGGAGGCCGCCCCGGAGCCCGCGCCGGAGCCCGCGCGGGACTCCTCCGGAGAAGCCCCCGCGGAGGCCGCCGACCTCCCCGCCTGGACGGTGCTGCCGCTCACCGCCCGGGAGGCCGGCGCGCTGCCCGAACTGGCCGCCGGTGTCCAGGCCGAGCTGACCGGCGTCCGCGGCGGCAGCCCCGCCCGCCCGGCCGACCTCGGCCACACCCTCGCCCACCGCCGCCAGCACCACGACGCCCGGCTCTCGATCGTCTACGACGCCCGGGAGCACGCCGCCCGCGCCTCCCTGGACGAGGCACTCGGCGCGCACCTGCGCGGCGAGCCGCACCCCCGGGTCCTCGCCGACCACCGCCGCGAGGCCCGGCACCGCCGGCTCGCCTGGGTCTTCACCGGCATGGGCCCGCAGTGGTGGGCGATGGGCCGTCAGCTGTTCGCCACCGAACCCGTCTACCGGGAGGCCGTCGAGCAGTGCGGCGAGCACCTGGCCGAGCTCACCGGCTGGTCGCTGACCGAGGAACTCGCCGCCGACGAGGCGGCCTCCCGGATGGCCGAGACCTGGCTCGCCCAGCCGGCCAACTTCGCCGTCCAGATCGGCCTGGCCGCGCTCTGGCGCAGCCGGGGCGTGCGGCCGGACGCGATCGTCGGCCACTCCACCGGCGAGGTCGCCGCCTTCCACGAGGCCGGCGTCTACGACCTGGCCGACGCGGTCAAGGTGGTGGTCCACCGCAGCCGCCTCCAGCAGCGACTCGCCGGCACCGGCGGCATGCTGGCCGTCGCGCTCACCGAGGCCGAGGCGCTGCGCCGGATCCGCCCGTACGGGGACGCGGTGTCGGTCGCCGCCGTCAACAGCCCCGGCTCGCTCACCCTCGCGGGCGAGGAGCCGGCGCTGGCCGAGCTCGCCGCCGCGCTCACCGCCGAGCAGGTCTTCGCCCGGCCGCTGACCGTCGAAGTCCCCTACCACAGCGCCCGGATGGAGCTGATCAAGGACGAGCTGCTGGAGTCGCTGGCCGACCTCAAGGCCCGACCGGCGCAGGTCCCGCTCTACCTCACCGGCCGCGAGGGCACCGCGCACGGCACCGAACTCGACGCCGGGTACTGGTGGCACAACGTCCGTGACAGCGTCCGCTTCCGGCAGGCCGTGGAGCGGCTGGCCGACGACGGCTACGGCCTGTTCCTGGAGATCGGCCCGCACCCGGTGCTCGGCCGCTCGATCCAGGAGACCCTGGAGGCCCACCCGGGCACGGCGGACCGGCCCGAGGTGCGGACCCTGCCCTCGATCCGCCGCCAGGAGGACGAGCGGGCCGTCCTCACCGCCTCGCTGGCCGCGCTGCACAACCTCGGTGTGGCGGTCGACTGGTCGGTGCTCCAGCCCGCCGGGCGGATCGTCCCGCTGCCGCGCTACCCGTTCCGGCGCGACCGGCACTGGGTGGAGCCGCCGCCGGTCGAGCAGGTCAGGCGCGGGCAGGTCGACCACCCGCTGCTCGGCCGCCGGCTGCCCGGGGCCGAACCGGCCTGGGAGGCCCGGCTGGACGCCGAGGCGCTGCCCTACCTGGAGGACCACCGGATCCAGGGCGACGTGCTCTTCCCGGCCGCCGGCTATCTGGAGATGGCCGTCCAGGCGGTCAGCGCGCTCACCGGCGGGACGGACGCCGCGCTGGCCGACATCGAACTGCGCAAGGCGCTGTTCCTGCCGGACGAGGAGAGCCGCGCCGTCCGGCTCACCCTCGCCGCCGAGCACGGCTCGTTCACCGTCGCCACCGGCGAGGGCGCCGAGCGCACCGTGCACGCGGTCGGCACCGTCCGCCCCGCCCAGCGCCGCCGGCCCGGCCGGCCGCTGGACGCCGAGGCGGTGCGCGGGCGGGCGGTGCGCCGGCTCGCCGGGCCCGACTGCTACGCCGAACTGGCCGCGCTGGGCTACCACTACGGCCCCGCCTTCCAGAGCATCGAGGAGGTCTGGATCGGCCCCGGCGAGGCGCTGGCCCGGATCCGCCCGACGGCGGCGGTCGCCGGGCAGGGGGAGCGCCACCAGGTGCACCCGGTGGTGATGGACGCCTTCTTCCAGACCCTGCTGACGCCCCAGTTGGTGGACGGCCGCCCCGAGGGCGCGGGCATCCGGCTGCCGGTGGCGATCGCCGAGGTCCGGCTGGACGCGGTCGGCGAGCGCCCGCTCTGGGTGCACGCCACCGTGACCCGGGACACCGGCAGCGAACTCGTCGGCGACCTCGCGGTGCACGACGAGCACGGTGCGCCGCTCGGCGGGATCACCGGCTTCCGGGCCGCCGACGTCGAACAGGCCGCCACCGCCGTCGGCCTCGGCACCATCGACGGCTGGCTCGCCGAACCGGCCTGGGCGGAACTGCCGGCCGCCGCCGACACCCCCGACCTGCTGGCCGAACACCCCGACCACTGGCTGCTGTTCGCCGACACGGGCGGGGTCGCCGACGCGCTGGCCGAGCGGATCGCCGCCCGCGGCGGCAGCTGCCTGCTGGTCCGCCCCGGCGACGGCTACCGGCCCGCCGAGGGCGGGCGCCCGGCCACCGTCGACCCCGGCTCGCCCGACGACCTCGCCCGGCTGCTGGCCGGGCGCCGGGCCGCGGGCGCCCCCGATCCGGCCGCCGTGGTCCACCTGTGGAACCTCGACCGGCCCGGGCTGGCCGGGGCCGACCACGCCACCGTCGCCGGCCACACCGCCGAGGGCGCCTACAGCCTGGTCGCCCTCGCGGCCCTGCTGGCCGCCGAACTCCCCGACTGCCGGCTCCACGTGGTCACCCGCTCCGCCCAGTCCACCGCTCCGGGCGAGCCGGTCGAGCCGCTCGCTGCGCCCGCCTGGGGCATCACCCGCGTGCTGCGGCACCAGGAACTCCCCTCCCACCCGGGCAAGCTGGTCGACCTCGGGCCGGGCGCCGGTCCCGGAACCGGGGCCGCCGAAGCCGGGGCCGGGGTCGAGGCCGAGGCCCTGCTGCGGGAGTTCGCCCTCGCGGACGAGGACGAGATCGCGCTGCGCGGCGGCCGCCGGCTGACCAGCCGGCTGCGGACGGCCGAGGGGCTGAGCCGGCCGCTCGCGCCCCGGCTGCGGGCGGACGCGGCGTACCTGGTGACCGGGGCGTTCGGAGCGCTCGGGCGGCTGCTCTGCCGCACCCTGGTCAGGCGCGGCGCCCGCCGGCTGATCCTGGTCGGCCGCAGCCCGCTGCCGCCGCGCGAGCAGTGGCGCGACCTCGACCCGGCGAGCCCGGCCGGGCAGCGGGCGGCGTTCCTGCGCGAGCTGGAGGCGCTCGGCGCCGAGCCGGTCCCCGCGCCGCTGGACGTCACCGACGAGGCCGGGCTGGCCGCCTGGCTGGCCGAGTACCGGCGGCTGGACCGGCCGCCGATCCGGGGCGTCTTCCACCTCGCCGGGCAGGTCAGGGACACCCTGGTCGGCGAGCTGGACCGGGCGACCTTCGAGGCCGTCTACGGCCCCAAGGTGCTCGGCGCCTTCGCCCTGCACCGCCAGCTGGCCGGTGAACCGCTCGACCACTTCGTGCTGTTCGCCTCGATCGCCTCGCTGCTGACCACCGCCGGACAGACCAACTACGCGGCCGGCAACGCCTTCCTGGACGCCCTGGCCCACCACCGGCGCGCCCTGGGGCTGCCCGCGCTCAGCCTCGACTGGGGCCCGTGGGCCACCGGCATGATCGAGGAGCTCGGCCTCATCGACCACTACCGGCACAGCCGGGGCATGAGCTCGCTCGCCCCGGAGACCGGGATGGCCGTGCTGGAGCGGGTGCTCGGCCAGGACCGCGCCCAGCTGCTGGTCGCCACCGTCGTCGACTGGCCGGTGTTCCTCTCCTGGTACCCGGCGCCGCCCCCGCTGGTCGCCGAACTCGCCGCGGCCGCCCGGGAGTCCGCCCCGGCGGCCGGGCAGACCGGGCTGCTGGACGCCCTGCGGGCGGCCGGCGAGGAGGAGCGGAGGGCCCTGCTCACCGAGCGCTTCACCGCGCTGGCCGCCACCGTGCTGCGGGTGCCGGCCGAACAGATCGACCCCGCCGCCGGCCTCGGCGGCCTCGGCCTGGACTCGCTGCTCGCGATGGAGCTGAGGGCCCGGCTGAGCAGCGAACTCGGTGTCACCCTCCCGGTGGTGGCGCTGCTCGGCAACACCCCGGTGGCCGAGCTGGTCGCCCGGCTGCACGAGTCGCTGGCCGAGCTGCTGGACGAGGACCCGGACGGACCGGGCGCGGCCGAGGCCGAGCGCCACGAGGACGCGTCGGCCTACCCGCTGACCCAGAACCAGAAGGCGCTCTGGTTCCTCAAGCAGCTCAACCCGGACGGCTTCGCCTACAACATCGGCGGCGCCGTCGAGGTCCGGGTCGAGCTGGAGCCCGAGCTGATGGCCGTGGCCTTCCGGACCATGGTCGAGCGCCACCCCAGCCTGCGGGCCAACTTCGTGCTGGACGCCGGCCGGGCCGTGCAGCGGATCTCCGCCGCGGTGGAGCCGGACTTCGGGGTCTTCGACGTCGAGGGCCTGGCCTGGGACGACATCCACGCGATGATCGTCCGCGAGTACCGCAAGCCGTACGACCTGGAGCGGGACCCGCTGGTGCGGTTCCGGCTGTTCCGGCGCGGACCGGCCCGCTGGGTGATCATGAAGGCCGTCCACCACATCATCTCGGACGCGATCTCCACCTTCACCTTCATCGAGGAACTGCTCGCCGTCTACGAGGGGCTGCGCCGCGGCCGGGTGCCCGAGCTGCCCCCGGTGGCCGCCCGCTACCTGGACTTCCTCAACCGGCAGAACGCCTTCCTGGCCGGCCGCGAGGCGCCGAGGATGCTGGAGTACTGGCGCTCGCACCTGCCCGCCGAGGTGCCGATCCTCAGCCTGCCCACCGACAGGCCGCGCCCGGCGGTGCAGACCCACAACGGCGCCTCCGAGTTCTTCGTGCTGGACGAGGAGCTCAGCGCCCGGGTGCACGCGCTGGCCCGCGAGCACAACGTCACCGTCTTCATGGTGCTGCTCAGCGCCTACTACCTGCTGCTGCACGCCTACGCCGGCCAGGACGACATCATCGTCGGCAGCCCGGTGACCGGCCGCACCGACGAGGAGTTCGCCGGCGTCTACGGCTACTTCGTCAACCCGCTGCCGCTGCACGTCTCGCTGGCCGGAGCCCCGACCGTGACCGAGCTGCTGGACCGGGTGCGGACCACCGTGCTCGGCGGGCTCGACCACCAGGAGTACCCGTTCGTGCTGCTGGTGGAGAAGCTCGGGCTGCAGCACGACCCGAGCCGCTCGGCGGTGTTCCAGGCGATGTTCATCCTGCTCCACCACAAGGTGGCCACCGAGAAGTACGGCTACCACCTGGAGTACATCGAACTCCCGGAGGAGGAGGGGCAGTTCGACCTCACCCTGTCCGCCTACGAGGACGAGGCCGAGCACCGCTTCCACTGCGTCTTCAAGTACAACACCGACCTCTTCCTGCCCGCCACGATGGCCCGGATGGCCGGCCACTACGTCAACCTGCTCGACGCGCTGACCACGGTCGGCCCGGAGCGGGCCGCCACCGGGCTGGAGCTGCTCGGCCGCGAGGAGCGCGCCGTGGTGCTCCGGCAGTGGAGCGGCGCCGACCGGCGGGTGCCGTTCGCGGAGCCGGTCCACGAGCTGGTGCTGCGCGCGGCGGCGGCCGACCCGGCGGCGCCCGCGGTGGCGGCCCCGGCCGAGTCCGGGCCGACCGCCCGGCTGTCCTACGGCGAGCTGGCCGAGCGCTCCCGGCGGGCCGCCGCCCGGCTGCGCGCGCTGGGCGCCGGACCGGGCGGCGTGGTGGCGCTCTGCCTGCCCAAGTCGCCGGAGCTGATCGTCGCCCTGCTCGCGGTGCTCCGCACCGGCGCGGCCTACCTGCCGCTGGACCCGGGCCACCCGGTGGACCGGCTGGCGTACATGGTCGGGCACGCGGGCGCCGCCCTGCTGGTCGGCGACGACGCCGAGCGGCTCGGCGCGCTGCCCGCCCGGCTGGTCACCGCCGCCGAACTCGACGCCCGCGACGAGGGGTTCACCGACGACGGGTTCACCGACGCGGCGGTGAGCCCCGACGACCCCGCGTACGTCATCTACACCTCCGGCTCCACCGGCCGCCCCAAGGCGGTGCGGGTCTCCCACGGCAACCTCGCCTCGGCCTACCGGGCCTGGCACGCCGAGTACCGGCTGGACACCGACGTCCGGGTCCACCTCCAGATGGCCAGCCCGTCCTTCGACGTCTTCACCGGCGACGTGGTCCGCGCGCTCTGCTCGGGCGGCGCCCTGGTGCTGATCGGCCGGGAGCTGCTGTTCAACACCGCCCGGCTCCACGAGGTGATGCGCACCGAGCGGGTGGACGCCGCCGAGTTCGTCCCGGCGGTGGTGCGCACCGTGATGGACCACTGCGAACGCACCGGCCGGGACCTCGCCTTCATGCGGCTGCTGGTGGTCGGCTCGGACGTCTGGAAGGTCGAGGAGTACCAGCGGCTGGGCGCCCTGTGCGGGCCCCGCACCCGGCTGGTCAACTCCTACGGCCTGACCGAGACCACCATCGACAGCGCCTACTTCGAGGGCCCGGCCGACGCCCTGGAGCCCAGCCGGATGGTCCCGATCGGGCGGCCGTTCCCCAACAGCGCCTTCTACCTGCTCGACGCGCAGGGCCGCCCGGTGCCGCCGGGGGTCACCGGGGAGCTGTGGATCGGCGGCTCCGGCGTCTCGCTCGGCTACCTCGGCGACGAGGAGCAGACCGCCGGCCGGTTCGCCACCCTGCCGCTCGGCGGCGCCGACGGCACCGGGCCCGTCCGGCTCTACCGCACCGGGGACCTCTCCCGCTGGGACACCGAGGGCGGGGTGCACCTGCTCGGCCGGGCCGACTCGCAGATCAAGGTCCGCGGCCACCGGATCGAGCTGGGCGAGATCGAGACCCAGCTCGCCGACTGGCCGGAGCTGGAGCGCGCGGTGGTCACCGTCCGGCAGGACCGCGACGGCGAGCACGTGCTCTGCGCCTACTGCGTGCCGGCCGCCGGGCACACCTTCGACCACCGCGAGCTGCGCCGCCACCTGGCCGGCTACCTGCCGACCTTCATGATCCCGACGCACTTCGTCGAGCTGCCCGCGCTGCCGCTCACCGCCAACGGCAAGGTGGACACGGCCGCGCTGCCCGAGCCCCGCACGGACGCCGCGGAGGCCGCCGAGCCGCCGGTCACCCTCTACGAGGTCCGGATGGCCGAGCACTGGCGCGCGCTGCTCGGCGTCGAGGAGCCCGGCCTGCAGCACGACTTCTTCGAGTCGGGCGGCTCCTCGATCAAGCTGATCGAGCTGATCCACGGGCTGCAGGCCGAGTTCAACATCAGCATCCCGGTCAGCCAGCTCTTCAAGGTCACCACCCTGCACGGGATGGCGAAGACCGTCGAGCACATCATCACCGGCCGGATCGAGGGCGCCCAGCCCTACCTCTGGTTCAACCAGGAGCAGCAGCAGACGCTGTTCTGCTTCCCGCCGGCCGGCGGCCACGGACTGGTCTACCGGCAGTTCGCGGCGCACCTGCCGGAGTACCGGATGGTCGCCTTCAACTACGTGACCGGGGACGACAAGGTCGAGCGTTACGCGGACCTCGTCGAGGCGCTCCAGCCGGAGGGGCCGTGCGCGCTGCTCGGCTACTCGCTCGGCGGCAACCTCGCCTTCGAGGTGGCCAAGGAGCTGGAGCGGCGCGGCCGGGCGGTGCCCAACGTGGTGATCGTGGACTCGCACCGCATCCCCGAGTCCTTCGACCTCGCCGACGAGCACCTGGCGGCCTTCGAGCGCGAGCTGGCCGAGCACCTCCAGCGGCACACCGGCTCGGCCGCGGTGGCCCAGGAGACCCGCGAACAGGCCCGGGACTACCTGAGCTTCTGCAGCCGCACGCCCAATCTGGGGGTGGTCACCGCCGCGCTCAGCGTGATCTCCGACGACGAGAAGGTGGACCTGTACGAGCCCGGGCGGCAGGGCGCCTGGCACGGCAGCTCGGCCACCCGGACGGCGGTCTTCAAGGGCTTCGGCACCCACGCCGAGATGCTCGACCGCGAGTTCATCGCCCACAACGCCGGGCTCGCCCGGTCGATCCTCACCGGAGCCGCCCCCCATGCGTCCTGAGACGGTCCGGGGCCGCGCCCCGAGCCTGCCCGCCCCCGCACGAGAGACGGATCCGCCGATGCTCCGCCAGCACCCCCCGCTGACCTACCCCTTCGAGCCGAACGGGCTCGAACTCGACCCCCGGTACGCCGAGTTGCGCGAGCAGCCGCTGGTCAGGATCCGGATGCCGTACGGCGACGGCGCCTGGCTGGTCACCCGGTACGAGGACGTCCGGACGGTGCTCGGCGACCCGCGGTTCAGCCTGGCCGCCGCGATGGGCGAGGACCAGCCGCGGATGCGTCCGGTGGCCCGCACCGGCGCCGGCCTCTTCTCCACCGAGCCGCCCGAGCACACCCGGCTGCGCTCGCTGGTGGCCAAGGAGTTCAGCGCCCGCCGGGTCGAGCGGCTGCGGGTGCGGGCCCGGGAGCTGGCCGACGAGCTGCTCGACGGCATCCTCGCCAAGGGGCAGCCGGCCGAGCTGGTGGAGGACTTCGCGATCCCGATGCCGACCACCATCATCTGCGAGGTGCTCGGCATCCCGGCCGAGGACCACCGGATGCTGTGGCGGTGGGCGGAGACGGTGCTCTCCGCCGTCACCCCCGGCGAGGTGCTGGCCGTCGACGGCCAGGCCTTCATCGACTACATGGCCGGGGTGCTGGAGCTGCGCGGCCGCGAGCCCGGCCCGGACCTGCTCACCACGCTGGTCCGGGCCTGCCGGGAGCAGCGGCTGATCAGCGAGGAGGAGCTGCTCTCCATCGCCTGCGACCTCCTGATCGCCGGGTTCGTCTCGACCACCAACCAGATCGGCAACTTCTTCCACCAACTGCTGGTGAACCCGCAGGAGTTGGCGCGGCTTCGGGAGCGGCCCGAGCTGATCCCCAAGGCGGTCGAGGAACTGATGCGCTACGTGCCGCTGCTCACCGGCTTCAGCCTGCCCCGGTACGCCACCGAGGACGTCGAGCTGGGCGGGGTGGTGATCCGGGCCGGCGAGGCGGTGATGATCGCCACCGCCGCCGCCAACCGGGACCCGGAGGTGTTCGACGAGCCCGAGCGGCTGGTGCTGGACCGGCCGGCCAATCCGCACATCGGCTTCGGCCACGGCGTGCACTACTGCATCGGCGCGCACCTCGCCCGGCTGGAGCTCCAGGTGGCGATCGAGCAGGTGCTGGCCCGGCTGCCGGGGCTGCGGCTGGCCGTCCCCGAGCGCGAGCTGCGCTGGAAGGAGGACGCGATGGTGAACGGCCTGCAGGCGCTCCCGGTCGCCTGGTGACGCCCCGTCACCCCGACCGACAGCACGGCAAGGTGCGGCACGGACAGGTACGCCACGGCGCGGACAGGCACGGCACGGCACGGACAGGCACGGACAGGCACGGCTAGGCAAGGACGACGAGGAAGGCCAGGAATGGCACGGCAGACGGACACCGCGCATCGGCGGGAGTCGATGATCATCGTGGGCGGCGGGCTCGGCGGCCTGTCCACCGGGTGCTACGCCCGGATGAACGGCTACCGCACCAGGATCTTCGAGATGCACGAGATCCCCGGCGGCTCCTGCACCGGCTGGGACCGCAGCGACTTCACCTTCGACTGGTGCATCAGCTGGCTGCTCGGCAACGGCCCGGGCAACGAGATGTACCAGATCTGGCTCGAACTGGGCGCGCTCCAGGGCAAGGAGATGCGGCACTTCGACGTGTTCAACATCGTCCGGGGCCGGGACGGCCGGGCGGTCTACTTCTACTCCGACCCGGACAAGCTGGAGGCGCACCTGCTCGGCCTCTCCCCGGCGGACGCCGCCCCGATCCGGGAGTTCTGCGCGGGGATCCGGACCTTCCGCAAGGCGCTCGCGGCCTACCCGTTCCTCAAGCCGGTCGGCCTGATGGGCCGGCTGGAGCGCTGGCGGATGCTGGCCTCCTTCACCCCGTACTTCAACACCATCCGCAAGTCGATCGCGGTGCTGATGACGGACTTCTCGCAGCGTTTCCGCGACCCGCTGCTGCGCGAGGCGTTCAACTTCATCCTCTACGAGAAGCACCCGGCCTTCCCGGTGCTGCCGTTCTACTTCCAGCTCGCCTCGCACGCCAACCAGGCCGCGGGGGTGCCGGAGGGCGGTTCGCTCGCGCTGGCCCGCTCGATCGAGGAGCGCTACCGCAAGCTGGGCGGGGAGATCACCTACAACGCCAAGGTCGAGGAGATCCTGGTCGAGGAGGACCGCGCGGTGGGCGTGCGGCTGAGCGACGGCCGGGAGTACCGCGCCGACATCGTGGTGTCCGCCGCCGACGGCCACACCACGGTGATGAAGCTGCTCAAGGGGCAGTACCTCAACGACACCTACCGCCGGCTCTACACCTCGCTGATCGACGAGCCGGGCCAGCTGTCGCCGGGCTACGTGGCGCTCTTCCTGGGCCTGCGCAAGCCCTTCCCGGCGGGCGACCCGTGCACCACCTACCTGCTGGGCGAACGGGAGACGGCCCAGCTGACCGGGATCCGCTGCGCGTCGATGAACGTCCAGTTCCGCACCCGGCACTACCCGGAGCTGGCGCCGGCGGACTCCACCGTGGTGTTCGCGACGTACTTCTCCGACATCGCCCCCTGGCGGGCGCTGCACGAGGGCCCCGAGCAGTCCTCCCGGGTGCGCCGGGGCGAGGAACTGCACACCCTGCCGGTCAAGCACGGCCGGGAGTACATGGCGGCCAAGCGGCGGGTGCGCAACGGCATCGTCGGCTTCCTGGACGAGCGCTTCCCCGGCTTCAAGGACGCGGTGGCGGTCGCGGACGTGTCCACCCCGCTCACCCAGGTCCGCTACACCGGCGTCTACGACGGCACCTTCCCCGGCTGGAACCCCTTCGTGGAGGGCGCCGAGACGGTGGAGGAGGAGATCAAGCGCAGCGGCCCGGTGCTGCCCGGGCTGTCGAACTTCTACCTCTCCGGGGTCTGGGCGACCATCGGCGGGCTGATCCGGGCGGCCGCCGCCGGTCGGCACGTCATGCAGTTCATCTGCCGGGACGACGGGCTGGAGTTCACCGCCGAGATCGACCGGAGCGCGCCGCCGCCGACGCACCTGGTCATCCCGGTGGGCCGGTCCGCCGAACCGGCCGGGCCGCCGGTGCCGGCCGGCACCGGCGGGGCGGCACCGACCGAGGACAGCGAGAACGTGGAGACGGGAGCCCTGGCATGAGGATCGAGAAATGGGTGGTCCGGGAGCACCTGGACGGTGTGCCCGACGTCAACCGGATCTACGAGAAGGTCGTGGAGGACGTCGAGATCGACCTGCGGCCGGACGAGATGCTGTTCCGCACCAGGTACGTCTCGGTGGACCCGTACCAGAACGGCCTGGCGCTGGAGACGCCGGTCGGTCACCACATGGGCGCCGACTCGATCATGGAGGTGGTCGAGGCCGGACCCGAGGCGGCGTTCGCGGTCGGGGACCTGGTGCAGGGCTTCGGAGGCTGGCGCACCCACGTCGTCCACAACGGGGCCGAGGAGCTGTGGACGACCGGCATCTTCCCGATGGTCTTCCCGGCCTACCGCCGGCTCGACCCGTCCTGGTACGACGAGCGGCTGCCGCTGTCCACCGCCCTCGGCATCATGGGCGCGCCGGGGATGACGGCCTGGGGCACGCTCACCCGCTTCCTGGAGGTCCGCCCCGGCGACACCGTGGTGGTCAGCGGCGCGTCCGGCTCGATCGGCACCCTGGTGGGCCAGTTGGCGAAACGGGCCGGGGCCGGCCGGGTGGTCGGCACCACCGGGTCGGCGGGCAAGGCCGAGTACCTGCGCGAGCTGGGCTTCGACGACGTGGTGCTCTACACCCAGGGCGACGACGCGGAGAAGGCCCGGCAGGCGCTGCTGCTCGCCGCGCCGGACGGCGTCGACCGGTACTTCGACAACCTGGGCGGGTCCGTCACCGACGCGGTGTTCACCATGCTGAACGTGGACAGCCGGGTGGCGGTCTGCTGGCAGTGGGCGACCACGGTGAACGGCGAGCTGACCGGGCCGCGGCTGCTGCCGTACATCATGTTCCCGCGCACCACGATCCGCGGGATCTTCGCCCAGGAGTGGTTCACCGAGCCGCTGTTGGCGCAGATGCACCGGGAGCTGGGCGGGCTGGTCACCAGCGGGGAGATCCGCTACCACCAGACCGTGCACAAGGGCTTCGACGCGATCCCGCAGGCCTACCGGAGCCTCTACCTGGACCGGGAGGCCAACCGGGGCAAGGTGCTGGTCGAGGTGTGAGCCGCTCCGTCGGCGGGAGGGGTCACCCCTCCCGCCGACGGCGGTTCACTCGTCGTCGAGGCCGTCGAAGCCGCCGGCGTCGGAGCCGTCCGGGGTGCCGCTGATCGCGTACCCCTGGCGGCGCGCCTCGTAGCAGGCCACCGTGGCGGCGGCGGAGACGTTCAGCGAGCCGACCCGGCCCAGCTGCGGCACGAAGACCACCTGGTCGCAGAGGCCGAGCGCCTCCGGCGTCACGCCGCGGTCCTCGTGGCCCAGGACGAAGGCGACCGCCGGGGTCAGCTCGGCGGCGAACATCGGCACCGCCTCGTCGGCGAGCTCCAGGCCGACCACCTTGAAGCCGTCGGCCTTCGCGGCCGCGATCGCCTCGGCGACGGTCGGGTGGTGCTCCACCTTCAGGTACTTGTCGGTGCCCATGGCGGCCTTCTGCGCGCCGGAGGAGCGCACCGACGGGGTGTCACCGGTGAGGTAGAGCTTCTCCGCGCCCATCGCGGCTCCGGTCCGGACGACCGAGCCGACGTTGAAGGGCGACTGGAGGTTCTCCAGGATCATCGCGAGCCGGAACTCGTTCCCACGCCGCCAGGAGCGGTGCAGCCGCTTCAGTTCGGTCCCGCGGAGCTGCTTCACGACGTCGTCCCTCGTCCACTCTCGGGGCCCTCGCCCGCCGTCGGGCGGGGCCGCGCTTCCAGAATCCGGAACCCGTTGACCGAGGTCAGCCGGGTGGTCGGCCAGCCCTGCTCGTTCAGCCACTTCTGCAGCGAGTCCGAGCCGAGGTGCTTCTGCACCACCAGGAAGGCGGAGCCGTCCGGGGTCAGCCGGCCGAGCCACTGCTCCAGCAGCCGGCGCAGCGCCGTCTTGCCGATCCGGATCGGCGGGTTGGAGTAGATCGCCGCGAACCGCAGGTCGGCGGGGACCTCCTCGGGCAGCGCGGCCTGCACATTGCCCAGCCCCAGGGACTCGGCGTTGTGCCGGACCAGGTCCAGGGCGCGGCCGTTGACGTCCACCGCCCAGACCGGGAGCCGCTTGCGGCGGGTCGCCCAGGTCAGCGCGATCGGGCCGTAGCCGCAGCCGACGTCCAGGATCGGGCCGCGCACCCGGGGCGCCGGCGCGTGCTCCAGCAGGATCCGGGTGCCCGGATCCAGCCGGGTGCGGGAGAAGACGCCCGCGTCGGTGGTGAGCTCCAGGGTGAGGTCCGGCAGGGTGACCGTGATCGGCCGGCGCTCGCTGGCGACCTCGGGTGCACCGGTGAAGTAGTGCGAGCCGGACATGGTTTCCCCGTCGTTCGTATGGGCCTCGGGGCCACCGGGAGGTGTGGGTAAGCCCTGCTGGTACGGCTCCGATCGTACCCCGGTGGCCGGGAGGCCCGTTCTGCCCTCGGGCGGGGCTCCGGCGCGGTCAGTGGGTGCCGGGGGTCTTGCGGGTGGCGACGTTGATCCGGTTCCAGGCGTTGATGGTGTAGCAGAGCGAGATCAGCTGGGCCAGCTCCTGCTCCGGGAACAGCTCCGCGGCCCGCCCGTACACCTCGTCACAGACGCCGCCGCCGATGTGGGTGATCTGCTCGGCCAGCGCGAGGGCGGCGCGGTCGCGCTCGCCGTAGACGCCCTCGGGGGCCTCCCGCCAGGCCGGCAGCAGGTAGATCCGCTCGTCGCTCTCGCCGGCCTTGCGGGCGTCCTTGACGTGCATGTCCAGGCAGTAGGCGCAGCCGTTGAGCTGGGAGGAACGGATCTGCACCAGTTCGACGAGGGCCGGGTCGAGGCCCTCGCGGGCGGCGGCGTCCAGCGCGATCATCGCGCGGAAGACCTTGGGGGCGGTGCGGGCGTAGTCGAGGCGGGCGGTGTGCTGCGGGGCGTTCGCGTTCGTCGTCATGGTGATGACCCTAGGCAGCGGGTGAACCCCGTGAGTGGTGCATTCCGGGCCGGTTTCGACGGGTCAATCGGGGTAGGCGGCAACACGCCGACGGGCCGGTGGCGCTTCGCGCCCGGGCGGCGGCCGACGGATACTGCCAGTACCCCACCGGGCAGTCGCCATCGGGTCGGAAAGCCTCCGAGGAACCTTCGAGGAACGAGGACGGACGCCATGCCGCAGAACCACGAGGACTACCTGGACGAGGCCGACGAGGTCGACGAGGCCGTGCTGCCGGACGAGGAGACCGGGGAGGACGAGTACGACGAGCTGGCCGAGCGGCGCGCGCTCGGCGCGGACCCGGCCACCGACGTCGCGGACGTCGCCGAGCAGAGCCGGATCGTCCAGCTCGACGAGGACGAGTACCGGGAGTAGGCGGCCGGGAGGGGCCGGGCTCAGAGCGCGCCGCGGCGCTGGAGCCAGCTGAACGCCGCCCAGCCCGGCAGCACCGGCAGCAGGAGGGTGAGCAGCCGGTAGAGCGTGACGGCGGCCAGCGCCCCGCCGTCCGCCATCGAGGCCAGCTTCACCAGGCCGGCCAGCAGCGCGCTGTCCACGAAGCCGGCCCCGCCCGGGGTGGGCGCGGCGTTCCCGGCCGCGTTGCCGACCAGGAACACCACGCCGACCGCCGCGAAGCCCGGCTCCTCCCCGACCGCCCGGGCGCAGCAGTACAGACAGACGATCAGCGTGATCGACACCAGCAGCTGCCCGGTGAAGCCGACCGCCAGCCGCCCCGGGTTGCGCAGCAGTTCCACCAGCCGGGGCAGCACCTCGGCGGTCAGCGGGCGCAGCCGGGCGATCAGCCAGCGGCGGGCCGGCGGCACCGCGGACACCACGGCCAGCAGGGCGCCGGCCACGGCGAGCCCGCCGACCACGAAGGGCAGCGCGTCCAGCTCGGAGCCGCCGGTCTCCACGCCGGTCAGGTAGACGAAGGCGCCGAGCTGGAGCAGGTGCAGCACCAGCCCGAGCAGTTGTCCGACGCCGATGCTGGACAGCGCCTGCGCGGTCGGGATGCCGGCCCGCTGGAGGAAGCGGGTGTTCAGGGCGACGCCGCCGACCCCGCCGGGGGAGACCAGCTTCACGAAGGACCCGGCGACCTGGGCGAGCACGGCGTTGCGGAAGTCCAGCCGCTCGGGGACGAAGCCGACGAAGCCCATCGCCCCCATGACGTGGCTGGAGGCCGCGGCGAGCACGGCGAGGACGAGCCAGAACGGGTCGGCGTCGGCGACGGCGGCGATCGGGTTGCGCTCGGTGGCGAAGAACTGCGGCAGCAGCAGCCAGCCGGCCAGCAGGCCGCCGCCGACGGCGATCACGGTGCGGGGGCGCAGCCGCTCCAGCCGGACCGGCCGGACGGGGGCCTGCGGGCGGCTGCGGAGGACCTCGGTGCGGATCTGCTCCAGCAGGTCCGGCGCGGGTGCCGCGGGCTGCCCGCCCTTCGCGCCCCGCGCGTTCTGCTCCCGCGCGACCCGCTTGAGGGCGAGCCGGGTGCCGCGGGCCAGCGCGATCGGCTGGAGCAGCGGCAGGGCGGCGGCGACCGCGTCCGGGCCGAGCACCGCCACCGCGCTGCGCACCGAGCGCTCCGCGCCCGTGCGCAGCGCGAGCGTGGTGAGCAGCTGGGCGATGTCGCTGCGCAGCACCAGCTCGCCCGCCGCGATGTCGCCGTCCGCGAGGCCCACCAGGTGCACCGCCCCCGCCGCGTCGACCAGCAGCGCGGCGGGCCCCAGGGCGCGGTGCGCGATCGCCCGCCGCTGGAGCAGCGCCAGCTGGCCCCAGGCGTCGGCGAGCAGCGCGTCGGTGAGCTCCTCGTCGGCCAGCTCGTCCAGGGTGCGGCCGGGCAGCCGCTCGTAGGCGACCAGCGCGCTGTCCGGGCCGAGCCCTGCGGTGGCGGCGATCCGGCGGGTGCGGACCCCGGCGGCGACGGCCGCGTAGGAGACCAGGGCCTCGTGTTCCAGCCCGGTGCGCAGCGAGCGCAGCGCGCGCGGGTGCGGGGCGGTGCGCAGCCGCAGCCGCCGCCAGGCCCGCTGCACCAGCGCGGCGGTGACCGCCTGCCGGTCGAGCAGCTGGACGTCCAGCTCGGGGCGGCCGTCCTGCTGGTGGACCAGGTAGCGGTCCGGTCCGGCCGCCACGGCGGCGACCGGGCGCAGGCCGGCCCCGCGCAGGCTCTGCAGGAGCTGGGCGGGCCGGGGCCGGGGGTCGGGGGTGCCGACGGCCCAGCGGGTGCCGTGGGCCGCCGTCCAGCCGATCAGCACCCCCAGCAGCAGGGCGGTCGGGGTGGCGGCCCCGGAGGCGAGCCCGGCCAGCGCGGAGAGGGTGAGGACGACGCGCGGCAGCCGCCGTTCGCGGGCCGCGGAGGCGATGAGGAAGGCGAGGACGGGCGCGAGGTAGCCGTACACCGGCTCGGTGCGGACGAGCGGGTCGCCGGGCAGCGGCTGGGTGAGCGCGGAGACCAGGGAGAACGGCGCCGGTCCGTCGATCCACAGGTCGACGGCGAGCGAGGCGCCGAAGGCGAGGACGGCGGCCAGCACGCCGTCGGCGAGATGCTGCAGGACGTGCCGCCGGTCGGCGGCGGTGCGGTACAGGCGGCAGGCGGCCGAACAGACGGGCAGGAGCAGCAGCGCGGCGGTGGTGAGGCCGGTGGCGACGCCGCCCAGCGGGTGCGGCACCAGCGCGGCGGCGGCGGCGACGTCCTCGGCGAGGCCGTTGGTGGTGGCGCGGGCGTAGTCGGCGAACAGCAGGGCCAGGGCGATCACGAAGAGCCCGGCGATCAGCCGGATCAGCGCCGCCGGCTGCCGGATCCGGCCGGTGCCGGATATGCCCGGGGGCGCCTGCTCCTCCGTGCCGCCGGTCGTGCTGATCGCCGCGCTTCCCGTCACATCCGCCACCGAGGCATGGTCCCACGAGCCCCGTGGGGCGTGTCCCGGGGAGCGGGGCGGGCCCGGCGTCACTACTGTGCGTTCCATGAGCGCCTGCGAAGACCTCGCCGCCGCACCCCGGGACATCGCGCCCCTGCCGCCCGGGGACGGCTGCGCCGACTGCCTGGCCCAGGGGCGCCGGGACTGGGTGCACCTGCGCCTGTGCCTGGACTGCGGCCACATCGGCTGCTGCGACTTCTCGCCGCAGCGGCACGCCACCGCGCACTTCCACGACAGCTCGCACCCGGTGATCCGCTCCTACGAGCCGGGGGAGGACTGGCGGTGGTGCTTCGTCCACGAGCTCATGGGGTGACCGGTTGACGTTCCGGCGGCCATGCGGTGAGGTGTAATCCCGAGCAATCGGGACATAACGCCCATGCGGCCGTCGGCCGGGCCCGTCCGGCCGGGGGCCACCGAAGGGAGGCCGACGATGACCAAGCGAACAGCGGGAAGCTCCCCCGGGCTCCGCGGCGGTACCCAGGAGCTGCTGGAGCGCCGGGGCATGGCGACGACGCCGCAGACGCTCCCGCCCCGGCCGCGCACCGGGCTCCCGCAGTCCGCCGGCGCCGGCTCCGCGGGCGGGTCCGCCTTCCGGCACGGCGGCCGGGACGCGGCGACGTCCGTCCCGCACTCCGCGCCCGCGCAGCACGCCGAACTCAAGGGCCACCGCCACCGCGGTGCGGAGAAGCACAGCGCGCACTGAGCGCTCCGGCTCCGGTCGCCGTCCCGGCCACGGGTCGGGGCGGCGACCGGGGCACGGCGCGGCGTTGTCGGTGGCCTGCGGTAGTTTTCCCGGCGATCGGCGGCAACCGGCGATCGACGGCGACGGGCGAGCGGGGGCACGGGCGATGACGGACCTGATGGCAGGGCCGGTGACGGAGCCGGCGGCCGGGGAGCCGGTCGAGCTCCAGCTGGAGCGGTACCGGACGGAACTGACCGGCTACTGCTACCGCATGCTCGGCTCGGTCTTCGAGGCCGAGGACGCGGTGCAGGACACCATGGTCCGAGCCTGGCGCGGGCACCGGGGCTTCGAGGGCCGCGCCGCGCTGCGCTCCTGGCTCTACCGGATCGCCACCAACGTCTGCCTGGACGCGCTGAACGGCCGCAACGCCCGGGCCCGGCCGATGGACCTGGCCGGCCCGTCCACGGTGGCCACCGCGACCGACGCCCAGCTGCCCGAGGTCACCTGGGTCGGCCCGGCGCCGGACGGCCGGGTGCTGCCGGAGACCGCCGACCCGGCCGAGGTGACCGCGCAGCGCGAGTCGGTGCGGCTGGCCTTCGTCGCCGCGCTCCAGCGGCTGGCCCCCCGGCAGCGGGCGGTGCTGATCCTGCGCGAGGTGCTCGGCTGGCGGGCCAACGAGGTCGCCGAACTGCTCGGCGTCACGGTCGCCTCGGTGAACAGCGCGCTCCAGCGGGCCCGGGCCGCGCTCGCCGCCGAGCCGGCCGCGTCCCGGCCGGCACCGGTGCTGGACGAGGACCACCGGGCGCTGCTGGCCCGGTACGTCACCGCCTTCGAGGCGTACGACATGGACGGCCTGGCGGCGCTGCTGCACGAGGACGTCACGCTCAACATGCCGCCGTTCGCGCTCTGGCTGACCGGGCACGCGGACCTCCGGGAGTGGATGCTCGGGCCGGGTCACGGCTGCCGGGGCTCCCGGCTGCTGCCGGTGGAGGCCAACGGCAGCCCGGCGTTCGGCCAGTACCGGCCGAGTCCGCGGGGCGGGCACGAGCCGTGGGCGCTGATCGTGCTGGAGGTGTCAGAGGGCCGGATCACGGGGCTCACCAACTTCCTGGACACCGACGTGCTCTTCCCGCTGTTCGGCCTGCCGCCGCGGCTGGCGGCCGGGGAGTGACGCGTCCTCCCCGGTGGGGAGGACCGCGGCCAGCCCGCTGAACGCGAGCAGTTCGCGCAGCGGGCCGCTCGCGTGGTGCAGGACGAGACGCACGCCGTGCCGGGCGGCGGCGAGCCGCAGCCGGGCCAGGGCGTCGACGACGGCCAGGTCGGGGGCGGTCAGGGCGCCCAGGTCACAGCTCAGCGGGCGGTCGGCGGGTGCTTGCGGTTCGGTCTTCACGCGGATCAGACCGGAACGGCGGGCGGGCCTCATCGGCCCGGCGGAAGGATTCCCGGAAAAAACTTCGCCGAAGGGCGATGAGTTTCCGCTGCGGCCCCGGTCTACCCCTGTGAAAGCGCGGCACCGAGCGGCGCGTCCACCGAACAGAGGGAACCACCACCATGACCGAGAACCTCGGCAGCCTCTCCATCGTCCGCGAGGTCCAGGCGGCTCCGGCCGACGTCTTCCGGGCCTACGTCGAGCCCGAGCAGTTCGTCCGCTTCTGGGGCCCGGTCGGCACCCACGTCCCGCTGGACACCGTGACCATCGAGCCGGAGGTCGGCGGGCGCTTCGACAGCACGATGGTGATCGAGGCGACCGGCGACCGCTACCCGGTGCGAGGCCGCTTCACCGCCGTCCGCGAGGGCGAGCTGCTGGAGTTCTTCGAGGAGGGCGTCGGCCTCACCGGCCGGATCACCCTCGCCGACCTCGGCGACGGCCGCACCCGGGTGCTCATGGAGCAGGAGAACGTGCCGGCGATGTTCCTCGGCCCGGAGGCGGAGGCCGGCCACAACTCCAGCTTCGACCGGCTGGTCGAGCACCTGGCCGCCCGCGGCTGACCGCCGCGGCGGCCGGCGGCGGGGCGGCTGGCAGAGTGGGACGCACGTTGTCCCCGCGTCCCAGGAGGTCCCGCCGTGCCGGTCGAGCCGTTGAAGTCCCGTGAAGAGTGGTTGGCCTCGCTGCCGCGGATCTACGCGGCGGCGGGCTGCGTCCTGCGGGACGCGTCCGGGCGGATCCTGCTGGTCAAGGCGGGCTACCGGGAGCACTGGCAGTTCCCCGGCGGGACGATCGACCTGGGGGAGGGGCCCGCCGAGTGCGCGGCCCGGGAGCTGCTGGAGGAGACCGGCATCGTGCGGGAGGCCGGGGACCTGCTGGCCATCTCCTGGACCCACCCCTCGGACGAACTCGACCACCCG
The DNA here is from genome assembly GCF_040298605.1 of Kitasatospora sp. NPDC001527. Taxonomy (NCBI): domain Bacteria; kingdom Bacillati; phylum Actinomycetota; class Actinomycetes; order Kitasatosporales; family Streptomycetaceae; genus Kitasatospora; species Kitasatospora sp. NPDC001527. The sequence continues at coordinate 239,798 of NZ_JBEPAM010000001.1, forward strand.
GCCGAGCACTTCCTGTTCGACTTCGGCACCGTCCCGGACGGCACCCCCGTGACCGTCCCGGCCGGCGAACTGGACGACCACCGCTGGGTCGACGACCAGGAGGCCTTCGAACTGCTCGGCCCGGCGCGCTCGTTGCGGCTGCGCGCGGCCCTGGAGGCGAGGACGGACGGGCGGACGCGGATCGTCACCACGCACGTCTCGGGCTTCTGAGCGGCAGAGGCAGCACAAGCGGCAGAGGCGGCAGAGGCGGCCGAGGTGTCCCGGGGGCGCGCCCGTCCCGCGCGACCCCCGGAACGGCTCCTTCAGTCCTGCTGCTGGTCGCCGGTGTTCGGCGCGACGAAGGCGGCGAGCAGCTCGCCGACGAACCTCTCCGTCTCGGCCTTCTCCACGCCGAGGTCGTTGAGCACCCCGGCGCCGTTCTCCAGCTCCAGCAGGGCGAGCAGGATGTGCTCGGTGCCCACGTAGTTGTGGCCGAGCTTCAGCGCCTCCCGGAAGGTCAGCTCCAGGGCCTTCTTGCCCCGGGCGTCGTACGGGATGAGCCCCGGCACCTCGGCGTCCGGGGCCGGCAGCACGGCGGTGGCGGCGGTGCGGAGCGCCTGCGCGGACACGCCCTGGGCGGCGAGCGCCCGCACGGCCAGGCCGTCGGGCTCGACGAGCAGGCCGAGCAGCAGGTGCTCGGCGCCGATCTCGGCGTTGCCGGCCTCGCGGGCCTCCTCCTGGGAGGCCATCACGACGTGCCGGGCCCGGTCGGTGAACCGGCCGAAGCCCTGGCTCGGGTCCAGGTCGTTGGGGGTGGCCGGGTCCTTGGGGACGAAGCGCTTCTGGGCGGCCTGCTTGCTGACGCCCATGCTGCGGCCGATGTCGGTCCAGGAGGCGCCGGAGCGGCGGGCCTGGTCGACGAAGTGGCCGATGAGGTGGTCGGCGAGTTCACCGAGGTGGTCGGCCGCGATGACGGCGTCCGAGAGCTGGTCGAGCGCGTCGGTGTGGAGCTTCTTGATCGCGTCGATCAGGTCGTCGAGGCGCAGCGGAGTGGTCTTGGGAACGATCGGATTCTCCATAGCGTCAACCGTAGGTTGTCGACCCTGGGATCGTCAACCATCGGTTGACGCTATGGCGAGTTGAGCCCCGCCGCAGCTCCGGGCCTACCGCTTCTCCCAGACGTACGCCGCCGAGACCGGGTGGCTGCGGTACTTCTCCCACTTCGGCTTGAGCGCGATCCAGGCGTCGTCCACCACCGCCTCGCGCATCTCCACCAGCGTCCAGCCCGCCGCCAGGCCGGCCGTCAGGTGGTCGGAGACCAGGTGGACATGGGTGGTGATGGCGACGTCGGAGCCGTCCGTGCCGGTGAAGTGGGTCGGCATGCCGGCGGCCATGATGAAGTACGGGTGCAGGCCGACCAGCACGCAGCGCCCGCCCGGGCGGGCGAGGCGGAAGGCCTCGCGGTAGTACGGGCCGAGGTCGGCGAGGTGCTCGTCGATCAGCGAGGAGACCACCAGGTCGTACGTGCCGGCCGCGAGCCCGGTGGCGGCGACGTCCCCCTCCCGGAGGCTGTCGTGGGCGCCGCGCTCCGTGGCGCGCGCCAGCATCTCGGGCGTGAGGTCCACGCCGTCCAGCACCAGCCCCGCGGCGGCCCGGCCGCGCAGCCAGGCGCCGGTGCGGCCGGTCCCGCAGCCGAGGTCGGCCGCCCGGCGGACCTCCGGCCAGGCCGGCGTGGCGAGGCGTTCGAGCACCGCGAGGTCCATCGCGTCCTCGACGGTCTGCTCGTAGGTGTCGACCCAGCCGGCGTAGCCGGTGCGGACGTCCACGGTCGGGTAGTTGCGGGTGTCGAAGTCGGAGAAGTCCACCATGCCCGGCAGTATCGGGCGCTGGTCCGGCCGGTCGCGAACGATTATCGGAGCGTCAGTTTGAATCCGTCGTGGCTGCGGTCGAAGCCGAGCGAGGCGTAGAAGCGGTGCGCCCCGGTGCGGCGCTTGTCGCTGGTCAGCTGGACGAGCGTGCAGCCGCGCTCCCGGGCCCGCTCGATCACCCGGACCATCAACTCCCGCCCCAGCCCCGCGCCCCGCCGGTCCGCCCGCACCCGGACCCCCTCGACCAGCGCCCGCTCCGCCCCGCCCCGCCCGAGCCCCGGGATGTACGTGACCTGGAGGTACCCGAGGACGGTGCCGTCCCCCTCGTCGAGCACCAGCATCTCGTTGCGCGGATCGGCGTCGATGTCGGCGAAGGCCCGGGCGTACGCCTCGCCGACCTCGACCGGGGCGGGATCGGTGACCTTGTCCTCGTCGGTGAGCAGCGCGATGACGGCGGGCAGGTCCCGGCGGGTGGCGGTGCGGAGGATCACGCGGATCACGCCCGGAGTCTGCCAGAGCGGCAAAGCGGGAAGCCGGTCCGGCCGGCCTCCCGCTCCGCGGGCCCCTGCCGTCAGGAGGGCAGCAGGCGGGCGCGGACGGCGGCGAGGTCGGCGGCGGTGACGCCGGCGGCCGACAGGTAGCGGGCGGGGGCGAAACCGTCGAGGGCGGCGGCGACGGCGGCCTCGGCGGTGGTGCCGGCCTCGGCGAGGACGGCGTCGATGCGGCGGTACTGGTCGGGCAGGCCGAGCATGCCGTAGAGCGGGCGGACGTTGGGGGCGCTCAGGAGGTAGTCGGCGACGATCTCGGCGGGGGTGACCTCGGCGAGGGCGAGCAGCAGCAGGGCGGCGAGGCCGGTGCGGTCACGGCCGGCGCCGCAGTGCACGACCAGGCCGCCGGGGCGGGCGCCGGCGATCGTGGTGATCAGCTCGGCGGCGGCGTGCGGGCAGTGGTCGAGGTAGGGGCGCAGCGCGAGCGGGGTGCCGTCGAGGTGGCCGTGGGCCAGCCACCAGGCGGGGCCGGCGAGTTCGTCCAGCGGGACGCGGATCAGCTCGACGTCCTCGGGGAGCGGGAGCAGCGGCTTGTACTCCTCGATGTTGCGCAGGTCGACGACGGTGCGCACGCCGTGGTCGAGCAGGGCGTCCCAGCCTTCGGCGGTGAGGCGGTCCAGGTTGTCGGCGCGGGCGATCGCGCCGCGGGTGGTGCGGGCGCCGGTGGTGGTGCGCAGTCCGCCCAGGTCACGGACGTTGAGGCAGCCGTCCCAGACCAGAGTGCGGTCCTCGGAGGTGGTGGGTTGCGCGTCGGCCCGGCTCATCGGTTCCCCGTTTCCTTGACGAGGGGGTCCCGTTACCCCCTCGTGATGTGGACTTCCGGTGGAGCGGGATGGTTCCTGTGACGGTCGGATGATCAGTGGGGCGGGGGCCCGCCCGGCAGTGCCGTCCGTTGCGGGATCCGCATGACAGTCGTCACGGTGCGCGCCGGGACGGTGCCGAGAGACGGGCCCTACCGGGCGAAGTCCCAGAGCGGCCGGCCGAGGGTGTCCACGCAGCGCACGGCCGTGAAGAGCTCGTCCTCGGCCGAGAGGAACCCGTGGGCGACGCCGCGCAGCACCGTGCGGGCGGCCGCGTCCGCCCGCGTCCAGGCGCCGGTCAGCACGAGCGTCCCGTCGACCAGCTCGGCGCGCTGGATCCGGGCCACCGGGACGGCGAGCAGGGCGGCGTTGACCTGGTCCAGCTCGACGGGGGAGAGGTAGGTCTCGCCGGCGCCGCCGCCGCGCTCCCGTTCGGCCCGGCGGCGCAGCTCGGGCAGCCCGTAGTGGCGGACGGCCGCCACCGAGTCGTCCAGGGCGACCCGCCAGCGCGGGCCGGGCAGCACCTCCCACCAGACGTCCTCGCAGACCGGCAGCAGCTCGCCGATCCGGGCCCGCCAGGTCTCGATGCCGTAGACGGCGCGCGGGTCGGGACGCGGACCGGGGAGGGCCGCGGCGGTCCAGTCGGCGCGGCGGACCAGGCTCAGGTCGAAGGTGTAGCGCAGCCGGCCTTCGGTGCGGTGCTCGACCAGGCCGAGCAGGGCCCAGTGGGTCGGGTCGGGGAGGCTGAAGGTCCGCCCCCGGCCGGTGAGGCCCAGGAGGCGGAGGGCGGGCGCGAGGTGGTCGCGCAGGCCGCGCTCGAAGAGCTCGTGGGCGGCGGAGGTCATGGTGTTCCTGGGGGTGGGGGGAGCAACCGGCGGCGCCTGCGGCGCAGAGAAGGGGTGCGGGGCGCGAAAGCGGCGGCCGGAACGTTCGTTCACATATAACGTAGGCGATTTGTCGACTTCCCTGCCATAGGCGAAGGCCAGACGGTCTCGGGACCTTCGACCCGAAGGTGATCCGATGGAGGGGGCGAGCCCCGGGCTCCGGCGGCCGGACCGGTGCCGGAGGGTGGCCGGGCCGTGGCCGGGGCGGGCGGCGGCGGTCCGGACCCGCCGGAGCGGCGCGTTCGCCCCGATGGCGGATGATGTGGCGGGTGCAGAGTGCAGAACGCCCCGGAGCGGGCACCGACAGCGCCGTCGGCCGGTCCGGACCGGTCCCGACGTCAGGTCCGCCACCCACCCCGCCCTCGGGCGCGGCCGCCACCCCCGTCGATCTGACCGAGGCCGTCCGGGCCGCGCAGGGCGGGGACGAGGAGGCCTTCCGGCTGCTGTTCCGGGCCGTCCAGCCGGGTCTGCTCCGCTACCTGCGGGTGCTGGTCGGGGGCCGGCCCGAGGACGCCCAGGACGCCGAGGACATCGCCTCCGAGGCCTGGCTGCAGATCGCCCGCGACCTGGGCTCCTTCACCGGCGACGGCGACGGCTTCCGCGGCTGGGCGGCGACCGTCGCGCGCAACCGGGCGCTGGACCACCTGCGGGCCCGCCGCCGCCGGCCGGTCGCCGACCTGCCCTTCGAGTACCTGGCCGAGCTGGCCGGCGGCGAGGACACCGCGGGGGCGGCACTCGCCTCCGTGGGCACCTCCGACGCGCTGGCGCTGATCTCCCGGCTGCCCCGGGACCAGGCCGAGGCGGTGCTGCTGCGGGTGGTGATGGAACTGGACGCGGAGAGCGCCGCCCAGGTGCTCGGCAAGCGCCCGGGCACCGTGCGGATGGCCGCGCACCGGGGGCTGAAACGGCTCGCCAAGCTGTTGGAACAGTCCTTCCCGGCGGGCGCGGGGACGGGCGCGGGCGGCCCGGGGATCCCGGCCGCCCGGCGGGGTCACGACGGCGGTCCGGCCGGGGGGCCGACCGGCGGCGGAACGGTCCGCGCGGGGCTCGGACGGGCCGCGAAAAAAAATTCTCCGCAGGGTGTGACAGAACGCCGGGCCGCGACGCTGAAGGACATGAGATGAGCACCAACCGATCCCGCCGGATCGACCGTGACACCGCCGAGCAACTGCTCGCCGGTGCCGTGGGCGGCCCGTCGGCCGGGCGGGACGCCTCGCTCACCGGCCCGGACGGCAGCACCGGGCACGCGGGACCCCTCCTGCCCGGCGACGGGCCGAAGGAACGGGTCGCCCGGGTGCTCTCCGCCGCCGCGGCGCCGGTGGCGGCGGGCGAACTGGCCGGGGAGGAGGCGGCCCTGGCCGCGTTCCGGGAGGCCCGTCTCGTGCCCGATCCCGCAGCACCCGCCGCACCCGCACCCGTCCGGAGAGCTTCGATGGCAACCGCCGCGCTGACGAGGGCCTTCAGCACGAAGGCCGTCGCCGTCGTGCTCGGCGCCACGGCGCTCGGCGGGGTCGCGGTCGCGGCCGGGACGGGCAATCTGCCCTCGCCGCTGGGCGGCGGCCCGGACCAGCCGCGCCACGTGGTCGCCCCCGTGACGCCCGCCCCGCCGACCTCGCCGGAGGCCCGCTCCGGGGTGCCGGCCGCCGGCATCCCGTCCGGCGGCGGGCCGCTGGTCGCCCCGTCCGGCTCCGCTCCGACCGGTGCGGCCTCCGCCGCTCCGTCGGACGTCCCCTCGGGCGGCCGGTCCACCTCCGCCGGTCCGTCCGCCCCGGCGAACCGGCCGGCGACGCCGCAGCCGTCCGCCTCCGTGCGGGGGGACGGGAGCGGCCCGTCGAACCCGGCGGCCCACGCGGCGCTCTGCAAGGCGTTCTCCGACCGGGCGGGCAAGGGCGAGCGCCCGCGCACGCTGGTCACCGATCCCCAGTTCGGCGGGCTGGTCTCCACGGCCGGCGGCACGGACAAGGTCGAGGAGTACTGCGCCCGGCTGCTGCGCGGCGCGGGCGGCGACGACGACCGGCAGGGCGGTCCGGCACCGTCCCGGTCCGGCACCGCGGCCTCCGGCAACGGCGGCTCCGGCGGCCAGGGGTCCGGCGGCCAGGGCTCCAACGGTCAGGGTTCCGGCGGCCAGGGCTCCAACGGTCAGGGTTCCGGCGGTTCCGGCAACGGCCAGGGCACCGGCGAGAACAACGGCGGCGGCGCGGGCCGGGCTTCGAAGCCCGCCACCGCACCGCCCGCGGCGGCCACGCCCGGGCCGCCGGGGACCGACCGCACCGACGACGCCACGGGCGGTCCGAGGTGACCCACGATCTCCGGATGGGCGGCGAGCGAATCCCCCCGGGCCCGTCGCCCATCCGGACCGCTCCACCCCGCACCACCACGGTGACCGCACCACCGCGGTAGCCGCAGGACCCGCACCACCGCAGTACCCCGCCCCACCCGAGGACTCCGGGAGGACGGTCGGCTCCCCCGTGCCGGCCGTCGCCCGGCCGGCCCCGGCCTGGCGGGCAGGCGCACCCCGGAACGCGCCTGCCGGCCCGGCCGGACCGGAACCCGCCGGCCCGCCCGCCCGCAGTCAGGGCGGGCCGGCACCGCCCGACCAGTCCGGACCGGACCGATCGTGACCCGTCGTCCTGGACGACCACGAGCCGGCGGTCGGGGATCCGCTGCCCGGTTCCCCGGCCGCCACCCCTTCCCGAGGGGCCACCGGCGCCGCCGCGCCCGGTGGCCCCTCGGTCGGTGCGCCCGTCCGACGGCCGCCCGGGGGCCGTCGCCGCCGGGGGCTATCGTGCACACGTGCACGAGGCGGTCCGGGACCCCGGGCAGGGCTTCTGAGGGGAGCGGTTCCAGGTGATCGGACGCGCGCTGAACGGGCGCTACGAACTCGTCGAGATACTCGGCGTCGGCGGCATGGCCACGGTCTGGCGCGGGGTGGACCACGTGCTGGGCCGTCAGGTGGCCGTCAAGGTCCTCAACGGGGGCCTCGCCGACGACCCGCGGTTCGCCGAGCGGTTCGGCCGCGAGGCGCAGCACGCCGCGATGCTGGTCCACCCGAGGATCGTCATGGTCTTCGACTCCGGGGTGGACCAGGGCTCGCCGTACATCGTGATGGAGCTGGTGCAGGGCCGTTCGCTGGCCGCGCTGCTGGCCCAGCGGCCGGGCCTGCCGGTCGAGCAGGCGGTGGGGATCGCCGCCGCGGTCTGCGAGGGGCTGGCCCACGCGCACGCGGCGGGCCTGGTGCACCGGGACATCAAGCCGGGCAACATCATGATCACCGACGACGGCGGGGTGAAGGTCGTCGACTTCGGCATCGCCCGGGCCGGCTCCTCGCACAACCTCACCCAGACCGCCTCGGTGCTCGGCACCGCCGCGTACCTGTCGCCCGAGCAGGCCACCGCGAGCCCGCTGGACGGCCGCACCGACCTGTACGCGGTGGGCTGCGTGCTGACCGAGATGCTCACCGGCGCGCCGCCGTTCACCGCCGAGACGCCGGTGGCGATCGCCTACAAGCACGTCGGGGAGCAGCCGCTGCCGCCTTCGCTCCGGCGCCCCGGCCTGCCGCCCGCGCTGGACGCGGCGGTGCTGCGGCTGCTCGCCAAGCACCCGGGCGACCGGCCGGCGGACGCCTTCGCGGCGCGGGCCGAACTGCTGGCCTGCGTGCCGGGGCTGGTGCCGGCCGACCCGACCACCGAACTGCTGGCCGCCGCCCCGCCGTTGCCGCCCGCCGTTCCCACGGCCTTCCCCGCCGCCTTCCCGGCGGCCGGGGGAGACCAGCAGCACACCACGCTCCTGCCGCCCCAGCCGGCGCCGCCGGCCCCCACCTCGGTGATGGCGCCGATCCCGGCGGCCCCGCCGCCGATGCCGGAGCCCGAGCGTGAGAGCCGCCGCAAGCCGATCGTGTTCGGCGCCCTCGGCCTGGCCGGGGTCGCGGGCGCCGCGGTGCTCGCGCTCACCGCCTTCGACGACCCGACCACCCCCGTCGCCGCACCGTCCACCCGCCCCACCGCGACCGCCCCCACCACCCCGGCGGCCACGCCCACCCCGACGCCGACCCCGACGCCGAGCGCCACCACCCCGTCCGCCCGTCCGACCCCGACGGCCCCCGCCACCACCCCGGCCCCGCACAACCCGGCTCCGCTGGTTCAGATCAACGCCCTGCGGCAGAGCATCGCGCAGACCCAGCTGGAGAAGGAACGCGGCCGCCAGATCGACCTGCTGCACACCCTCGACGAGGCCACAGCCCTCCTCAACGAGGGCCGCCCCGACGACGCCGCCGCGAAGCTGAAGGGCGCCCAGCGGACCGTCCGCGACCTCGCCAAGAAGCACGCCGTCGACGGCTCCACCTACCAGAACTGGAACTCCCGGCTCTCCTCCCTCGTCACCTCGCTCAACGCCGTCGCCGACGAGGAGGACTGACCGCGCGGGCACCGGGCCGCGGCGACGGACCGGGCCGGCGACGGGGGCCGAGGGCGGGTCAGGCGCCCAGGAAGCGCTGGAGCTGCTGGAGGACGTAGTTGGCGCCGGTGTAGCCGATGCCCTGGAACCAGAGCTGGTCGTCGACGGGGAAGGCGCGGTGGGCCTTGACGGCCTCCAGGGCCTGCCAGGCGGGGCTCGCCAGGGTGGCGGTGAGGCCGTTGCGGGCCGGGTCGCCGTAGTCGGCGTAGAGGAGCAGGTCGCCGTCGGCCCTGGCGAGCTGGTCGGGCGGGAGCTCGATGTCGGACTGGTCGGTGTTCTGGGCGTCCGGGCGGCCGAGGCCGGCGTCGGCGAGCACCGAACCCGGGAAGTTCTGCCTGCCGTAGAGGCGGATCCCGCCGCCCTCGACGAAGCGCAGCAGGCTGACCTTCCGCCCGCCCGCCTTGGCGTTCGCCAGCGCGGTCACCACCTGGTTGACGTGCCGCTGGTACGAGGCCGCGAACGCCGCCGCCGCGTCCTGGCGGCTCAGCGCCTGGGCGTGGGTCTGGACGTTGGCCTTCCAGGGTGCGCCGGTGGTCTGGGTGAGCACGGTCGGGGCGATCGCCCGCAGGTCGTCGTACCGGTCGCCGTCGCGGGTCTGGCTGGACAGGATGAGGTCGGGCCGCAGGGCGCGGATCGCGGCGAGGTCCGGGGAGCCGACCGGGCCGACGTAGGCGACCCGGTCGAGCCGGGAGACGGGCCAGTAGTCGGCGAAGGTCCGGTCCGCGGCGGGCCGCGCCGCGCCGACCGGGGTGATGCCGAGGGTGAGTGCGGAGTCCAGCTCGGCGGTGTCCAGGGTGACGACCCGCATCGGCGCGCCGGGCACGGTGACCGGACCGGTGGCGGCGGACACGGTGACGGCCGGCAGCGGGGTGGGGGAGGGCGGCTCGGCGGCGGCCGGGTGGTCGGCCGGCGGGGGCGCGGGGTGGCGGGTGGTGCAGCCGGTGAGCGCGGCGCCGCCGAGCGCGGTCAGCAGGGTGCGGCGGGTGAGCGGGGACATCGGCACCTCGGACGACGGGAGCGGGGGAGCACGGCGCGTCGATTATGTCCGAATTGGTGCATAAAGTTTCGCTATGCGTCCGTCGTGGCCGTCCACGGCGCGCCCGGTACCACCAGCGGCGTCCCGGTCACCGGGTCCGGCACCACCACCGACTCCAGCCCGAACACCTCCCGCACCAGCTCCGCCGTCACCACCTCGGCCGGCGGGCCCTGGGCGACGATCCGCCCCTCCCGCATCGCCACCAGGTGGTCCGCGTACCGGGCGGCCTGGTTGAGGTCGTGCAGCACCGCGACGACCGTCCTCCCGCGCTCGACGTTCAGCCGGCGCACCAGGTCCAGCACCTCCACCTGGTGCGCGATGTCCAGGAAGGTGGTCGGCTCGTCGAGCAGCAGGATGTCGGTGCCCTGGGCGAGCGCCATGGCGATCCACACCCGCTGCCGCTGCCCGCCGGACAGCTCGTCCACGCCGCGCTCGGCCAGCTCGGCCGTCGAGGTGCGCTCCATCGCCTCGGCGACCGCCGCCTCGTCCTCCGCGGACCACTGCTGCCACCAGCTCTGGTGCGGCTGGCGGCCGCGCGCCACCAGGTCGGCCACCGCGATGCCCTCGGGGGCGCTCGGCGACTGCGGCAGCAGCCCGATCCGCCGGGCGATCTGCTTGGTGGGGACGCGCGCCAGCTCCTCGCCGTCCAGCAGCACCGCGCCGCGCGCCGGCTTCAGCAGCCGGCCCAGCGCCCGCAGCAGGGTGGACTTGCCGCAGGCGTTCGGGCCGACGATCACCGTGACCCTGCCGTCCGGGATCCGCAGCGAGAGCTTCTCGGCGACGGTGCGGGCCTCGTAGGCGAGGGTCAGCTCCCGCGCCTCCAGGCGGTGGCCGGACCCCCGGTCCACGGTGCCGGTGGACGCGGCGCGGGCGGACTCGGTGTCGACGGACTTGGTGTCGACGGACTCGGCGTCGGCGGGCATCGGGGTCTCCACGACTCAGGAACCTCCACGGCGGGAGCGGATCAGCAGCCACATCAGGTACGGCGCGCCCACCAGTCCGGTCACCACGCCGACCGGCAGCTCGGTGGGCGCCAGCAGCCGGCGGGCCAGCAGGTCGGCCAGCACCACGACCAGCGCGCCGGTGAGCGCCGAGCACAGCAGCGGGATCTGCGCCGAGCGGGCCAGCCGCACGGCGATCTGCGGGGCCATCAGCGCGACGAAGTCCACCGGCCCGGCCGCGCCCGCCGCGCAGGAGGCGAGCACCACGCCGAGCAGCGCCATGCCCAGGCGGATCCGGTTCAGCCGCAGCCCGAGGCCGACGGCGGTGGCGTCGTCGAAGGAGATCGAGCGCTGCGCCCGCGCCGCCCACAGCGCCACCGGCACGGAGGCCAGCAGCACCCAGGCGAGCCAGCCGGCCTGGTCGTAGCCGGAGCCGTTCAGGCTGCCGGTCATCCAGACCTTGGCGGCCTGCGCCTGGAAGCCGTCGCCCTTGGTGAGGAACACCGAGGTCAGCGAGGAGAGCGCGACGGAGATCCCGATGCCGATCAGCACGAAGCGCTGGGCGTGCAGGCCGCGCCGCCAGGCCAGCAGGTAGACCAGCAGGCCCGCCACCAGCCCTCCCGCGACGGCCGCGTACGGCACCTGGCCGGTGGAGCCGACCACGCCGTACGCCAGCAGGCCGACCACGGCCGCGGTGGCGCCCCAGGAGACGCCGACCACGTCGGGGCTGGCCAGCGGATTGCGGGCGACGGTCTGGATCAGCGCCCCGGCCAGCCCGAGCGCGGTGCCCACCAGCAGGCCGACCACCACCCGGGGCAGCCGGAACTCGCCGACCACCAGTTCGTGCGGGCTCGGCTGCCCGAACACCACCTTCAGCACCTCGCCGGGCGCCACCGTGGACTCGCCCAGGCAGAGCGAGGCGACGGCGGTGGCGGCCAGCGCCACCAGCAGGCCGAGCGCCGCCCAGGCCGAGCGCCGGTGCAGCAGGAAGGAGACGCCCCGGGCGCGCACCACGGTGTAGCCGCGCAGCGAGACCGTGGAGACCGTCGGGGCCGTCGGGGCCGTCATGCCGCCACCACCTTCCGCCGCCGGACCAGGGCGACCAGGACCGGCACACCGACCAGTGCGGTCATCACACCGGCCGGTACCTCCGAGGGCGGGAACAGCACCCGGCCGAGCGTGTCGGCGAGCAGCAGCAGCGCCGGGCCGAGCACGGCGGACAGCGCGAGCACCCAGCGGTGGTCGGCGCCGGCCACCGCGCGGGCGGCGTGCGGCACGGCCAGGCCGACGAAGGCGACCGGTCCGGCGGCCGCGACCGCCGAGCCGGTCAGCACGGTCGCGCCGAGCGCGCCGACCGCCCGCACCAGCCCGGTCTTGGCGCCGAGCCCCTTGGCGGTGTCGTCGCCGAGCGCCAGCGCGTCCAGCCCGCGCGCCACCGCGAACACCAGCACGGTGCCCACGGCCAGGAACGGCAGCAGCTGCCAGGCGACGTCCGCGGTGCGGCCGGAGAGCGAGCCGACGTGCCAGAACCGGAACTGGTCCATGGCCGCCGCGTCGGTGGTGAGCACCAGGGTGTTGAGCGAGGCGATGAACGCGGACACCGCCGAGCCGGCCAGCGCCAGCTTGACCGGCGTCGCCCCGCCCCGGCCGCGCCCGGCCAGCCCGTACACCACCACGGTGGCGAGCACCGCGCCGGCGAAGCCGAACCAGACGTACCCGGTGAGCGTGGAGACCCCGAACGCGGAGATCGCCAGCACCACGCCGGCCGCCGCGCCCTGGCTGACGCCGAGGATGCCGGGGTCGGCGATCGGGTTGCGGGTGATGCCCTGCATGACGGTGCCGGCCAGGCCGAGCGCCGCGCCGACCGCCAGGCCGACCACCGTGCGCGGCACCCGCAGCTCGCGGATCACGACGGCGTTGGTGGAGTCCCCGCCGTGCAGCAGGGCGTCGAGGGTGTCGCCGAAGGGGATGTTCCGGCTGCCGACCGCCAGGCTCAGCAGCACCGCGCCGGCCAGCAAGGCCAGCGCGGCGATGAGCCACAGGATGCGGCGGCGCAGCAGGCGGGCTCTGCCGGGCGCGGTGGTGTCGGTCATGGCTCTCTCTCGCAGATAGCTCAGGCAAACCTAAGTTCCACGCGGAAGCCGGGGCAAATCGTTCCTTCGCGCAGGTCGGGACGTTGGATAGCCTGACGGCATGCCTGCGACCTCGGACGCCCCGCTCACTGTGGGTTTCGACCTGGACATGACGCTGCTGGACACCCGGCCCGGCATCCGCGCCACCTATCTGGCGCTGTCGGCCGAGACCGGGACCGTCATCGACGCCGACCTGGTGGTGACCCGGCTCGGACCGCCGCTCCTCGACGAGCTGCGCAACTGGTTCCCGGAGGAGCGGGTGGAGGCGGTCGCCCACCGCTACCGCACGCTCTACCGGGACCACGCCTTCGCGCCGACCGTCGCCCTGCCCGGCGCGCACGACGCCCTGGAGGCGGTCCGCGCGCACGGCGGCCGGGTCGCGGTGATCACCGGCAAGTACGAGCCCAACGCCCGGCTCCACCTGGAGCACGCGGGTATGCGGGCGGACGCGCTGGCCGGCGACCTCTGGGCGGAGACCAAGGGCGACGCGCTGCGCGAGCACGGCGCCACCGTCTACGTCGGCGACCACCTCGGCGACATCCGGGGAGCCCGGCACGCGGGCGCCGTCGCGGTGGCGGTGGCCACCGGTCCGTACGGGGCCGAGGAGCTGCGGGCGGCGGGCGCGGACGTGGTGCTGCCCGACCTCACCGCCTTCCCGGCCTGGCTGGCCGGGCACCTCGGGACGGCCGTCTAGGCCCCGGCGCGGGCGCTCAGGCGTTCGCGCGGGACCGGCGGCGCTGGGCCCGGGCGGAGAGCAGCAGGCCGGTCAGGGCGAGCAGGAAGCCCAGCGGCATCAGCATGCTGAGCCAGTACGCGGCCGTGGGCAGCGGCGTCAGGTGCAGGAACAGCGGGACGAAGGTGACCAGCGTGGCGAGCGCGCCGAGCCCGAAGACGATCGCTCCGGCTTTGACGTAGGCGTCGCCGCGGTCGGCGCTCTGGCTGCTCACGGGGCTTGCTCCTCTGCGGCCGGGACGGCGGGTTCGGCTGCCGTCCCAGTCTCGCAGAGGCCGCCGGCGGCCGGTCCCGCGCGGTGCCGGGCGGGGGCGTCCGGGGGCGCTTCGCGGACGAGCGACCCGGTCACGTTGCGCAGTTTTCCGGGCGCTGGGAGTTTTGATCCCTGCTGGGCGGGGGTATGCAGGCTGTGCCGAGGGGTGCGATCAGTGCGCCCCGCTTCTCTCCGACCGGGGGTGCGAGCCTGTGGACAGTGCCGAGCCGCGCCCCGGCCATGCCGGTTCCGGGTCGCCCGTGGCCGTCGGAGCCCCGTACGGATCTTGTGCGGAACGCGGATGAGACAGTGACGGACCGTTAGTCTGCTCCTTACAGTGTGCTGACCGCGTGCGCCCCTGCGGGCGTGTCCCCCCGGGTCGGCCCGCTGTCCCACCACCCAGCGATTCCCGGCCAGGGCCGGGATCCCTCACACCCACATCGAGGACTGTTCGAGATGCCCACCGGCCAGGTCAAGTGGTTCAACGAGACGAAGGGCTTCGGCTTCCTGTCGCGCGACGACGGCGGCGACGTCTTCGTCCACACCAAGGCGCTGCCCGCCGGGATCACGTCGCTGAAGCCGGGCCAGCGGGTCGAGTTCGGCGTGGTCGCCGGGCACCGCGGCGACCAGGCGATGCAGGTCCAGCTGCTGGACGCGCTGCCGTCGGTGGCCGCCGCCCAGCGCAAGAGCCCGGACGACATGGCGGCGCTCGTCCAGGACCTCATCACGATGATGGACGCCGTGCTGCCGGGGCTGCAGCACGGCCGCTACCCGGCCAAGCCGGCCGGGCAGAAGCTCGCCGTGCTGCTGCGCGCGGTGGCCGACCAGTTCGACGTCTAGTGACCTGAGCCGGAGGTTCGCCGGAGGCGGGCCTCAGAAGTCCAGCGCGCCCGGGCCGAGCGGCGGCACCAGTCCCTCCGCGGCGGCCCGGGTGAGCAGCGCGCGCACGGCCGCGTGCCCCTCCTCGCCGAGGTCCGCGGTGAACTCGTTCACGTACAGGCCGATGTGCCGGTCCGCGACGTCCGGGTCCATCTCCTGGGCGTGCTCCAGCACGTACCGGCGGCTGGCCTCCGGGTCGTCCCAGGCCTGCCGGACGGAGGCGCGGATCGCCTCGGCCAGCTCCCGCAGCCGCTGCGCGCCCAGTGAGCGCCGGGCGATGATCGCGCCCAGCGGGATCGGCAGACCGGTCTCCCGCTCCCAGGCCTCGCCCATGTCGGCGAGGCAGCGCAGTCCGTAGTTCTGGTACGTGAACCGGGCCTCGTGGATGACCAGGCCGGCGTCCACCCGGCCGTCCCGGACGGCGGGCATGATCTCGTGGAACGGCAGCACCACGATCTCCCCCAGGCCGCCGGGCACCGCCCGGGCCGCCCAGAGCCGGAACAGCAGGTAGGCGGTTGACCGTTCGGACGGGACGGCCACGGTCTTCCCGCTCAGGTCGTCCCCGCTCTCCGGGCGGGTCAGCACCAGCGGCCCGCAGCCGCGTCCGAGCGCGCCGCCGCACGGCAGCAGGGTGTACTCGTCCAGCACCCACGGCAGCGCGGCGTAGCTGACCTTCAGGACGTCCAGCTCGCCGCGCTCGGCCAGGCCGTTGGTGACGTCGATGTCGGCGAAGGTGACCTCGGGGGCGTCCGCGCCGGGCACCAGGCCGTGCGACCAGGCGTGGAAGACGAAGGTGTCGTTCGGGCAGGGCGAGTACGCGATGCTCAGCCGTTCAGCCACGGCCGGCCTCCTTCACTAGCGCGGGGTGGGGCAGGGCGGCGAAGGCGCGCTCCAGCGCGGCCAGCGCCTCGCCGATCCGCCAGGCGGACCGGTCGCGCGGGCCCACCGCGTTGGAGACGGTCCGCAGTTCGAACGCGGGCACGCCGTGCCGGGCGGCGGCCTCGGCGACCCCGAAGCCCTCCATCGCCTCGGCCACCGCGTCCGGGTGGCGGGCGCTCAGGGCGGCGGCGCGGGCGGCGCTGCCGGTCACCGTGGAGACGGTGAGAACGGTTCCGGTGACGGCGTCCAGGGCCTCGGCGGCGAGCGCCACGGCGGCCGGCGCGGGGGTGTGCCGGACGGTCCCGAAGCCCAGCTCGGTGACGTCGGCGAAGCCCTCGGGGGTCTCGGCGCCCAGGTCGGCGGCGACGATCCCGGTGGCGACCACGGTCGCGCCGATCGGCGCCCGGGGGGCGAAGCCGCCGGCGATCCCGGCCGACAGCACCAGGCCGTAGCGGGCGGCGGTGAGCGCGGTGGCCGCGGCGGCCGCGGCGGCGCCCGGGCCGACCCCGCCGGCCAGCACGTCCACCGTCACGCCCGAGGGGTGTGCGACGCGGTCCAGCGCGCCACCCGGCAGCGCCACCCGCTCGCCGGGGCCCTGCGGGGCCGCGCCCAGGCCGCGCAGCACGGCCTCGGCCTCGGCCGGCACCGCGACGACGACGAGCAGCCGGGCCCGCGCGGGGTCCGACTGCTCGTCGGGGAGTCGTACCGTCACCGCGGGACCGTCAGCTGTCCTGGGTGTTCAGCTGGAAGTACCACACGGCGTAGATCGCGTCCGGCGACTTCGGGTCGGTCTCGACCACGGTGATCAGGGTCTTGCCGGAGGAGTTGAGCGCCTTGCTCGCCGGCACGGAGCCCGAGAAGGTGGCGTTGCGGGCCGCCGAGGCCAGGATGAACCGGCCGCCCTGGCCCTGCTGGCCGCCGTTGGTGTTGGCCCACCAGCCGCGGTCCGCCACGTCCGGGCTGACGCCGATGGCGATGCGGTCGCTGACGACCACGTCGGACGAGGGGAGGGTGCCGTCCTCCAGGGCCTTGCCGGCCTTGTCCTGGCACTCCTCCTGCTGCTGGTCGGTCAGCGGGTTGCCGTCGTTGAAGCAGAACGGGTCGGCGGCCTGCGAGGAGTTGCCGACCACCAGGGTCGCGCGGTGGTCGCTGATCTCGTGCTGGTTCGACGCGTAGGCGATGGACCCGCCGACCGTGCCGGCGGCGATGACGACGACGGCGCCGAGGCCGGCGACTGCGCGGGTGCTGAGGCTCATGCGTCAGAGGCTACCGGGCTTTCGCGATCACGCTACGCGGGGGTCGGCCGCCGCGTGTTGTCCGCCGCCCCGGTGTGCTAGGCCACCCGGGGCGCGGCCGGGCGGTGGCGCAGCCCCACCCGCAGGAGCGAGCGGAACGTCCAGAGCAGCGCCGCGCCGAGCACGGCGGCGGCCACCGACAGCCCCAGCGCGCCGTCCAGCGGCAGCAGGATGCCGACCGCGCCGCCCGCCACCCAGGACAGCTGGAGCGCCGTCTCCGAGCGGGCGAAGGCGGAGGTCCGCACCGCCTCGGGGACGTCCCGCTGGATCAGCGCGTCCAGCGACAGCTTGCCCAGCGAGGCCGCGAGGCCGGCCGTGCCGGCGACCGTCACCACCGTCACCACGCCGTACCAGAGCGCGGCGGCGGCCGTGGCGCAGCCGGCCAGCAGCAGCATCGCGGTGACCGTCACCTCGGGGCTGCGGGGGCGCAGCCAGGAGCCGAGCAGCGAGCCGAGCGCGTTGCCCGTCCCGGCGGCCAGCGCCACCAGGCCGAGCGCCAGGGTCGGCCGCAGGCCGCCGATCGGGTCGTCCCGCAGCAGGAACGCCAGGAACAGCACCAGGAAGCCGACCAGCCAGCGCATCGCCGCCATCGCGCGCAGGGCCAGGATCACCGACGGGCCGACGGTGCGCAGCGAGGCCTTGGGCCGCTGCCCGGCGGGCGCCAGCTCCTCGGCGGCGCGGCCCGGCAGGAGGCCGTGGTGGCCCGGCGGGTGCTCCTCGGCGTGCAGCACCGCGCGCTGCTCGCCCTTGGCCGAGTCCACCGCGTGCGGCAGGTGGAAGGCCATCAGGGTGCCCGCCACGAACACCAGGAAGGCGCCGCGCAGCGGCCAGCTCGGCCCGATGAGGTGCAGCAGCCCGCCGACGCCGGCCGCGACCATGGTGGCCAGCAGCCCGGCCAGGGTGACCCGGGAGTTCGCCTTCACCAGGGAGAGCCGGCTCGGCAGCAGCCGGGGCACCACCACGCTGCGCACCACCCCGTACGCCTTGGAGGCGACCAGCACGCCGAGCGCCGTCGGGTAGAGCGCCAGTCCGCCGCCGGCCACCACGCCGGCCATCGTCCAGGCGAGCACCGCGCGGGCCAGCATCGAGGTCGCCATCGCGGCCCGGCGGCCGTGCGGCAGGCGGTCCAGCAGCGGGCCGATCACCGGGGCCAGCACGGCGAACGGCGCCATGGTGACCAGCAGGTAGAGCGCCACCCGGCCGCGGGCCTCGCCGGTGGGCACCGAGAAGAAGATGGTGGAGGCGAGCGCCACGGTGATCAGCATGTCGCCGAAGGCGTTCAGCGCGTGCAGTTCGATGAGCTTGGCCAGGCCCGACTCGCCGGCGCCCTCGGCCGCGGTGGCCCGGCGGATCCGCCGGCCGGTGCCGTGCACCACCTTGCCGGTGCGGGAGCCGGCCGCGGAGGCGGTGCGGACCAGGAAGTGCCGGCGCGGCTCCTCCTTTTCCTCCCCGAAGTCCCCGAAGTCCTCGATGTCCGCGACGTCCTCGAAGCCCTCTGGGGACTCCTCGGCCCCGGCGGCACCGGTGGCCACGGCGCCGGGACCGGCGGCGTCCGCGGATCCGGAGGGTTCGGCGGCGGGCAGTGGCGAGGGGTCCACCGATCGCGGTTCGCCCGCATCGTGGACCGGAGGCTGCTGTCGCGGCACGGCGTCCGCCTCGTCGGGGCTGCCGGTCTGCGAGGCGCGCAGTGCGTGCTGCGACGGGTTCTCGTCCGCCACAAGCCCATCCTGCCCCAGAATCGGGACGACAACGCGGGATTCCGCTCCGCGCCGCGCGGCCGTCGGCCGTCGTTCCCGTTCCGGACGCTCCGGAGCCACTCCGGGCGCCCCGGACTGTGCCGGGTGGCCGACCGGCGGGTAGCCTGCCCAGGGTCCGCCCGAGGGCCCGACCGGCTCCGGCGGAACCGATGAGCGGCGCGGCCGGTATCCGCGGTGGCCCGCGGTCGCGCAGAATGGACGAGGGACACCGAGCCGCGACGGAACAGGCAACTCGCCGTGGGCGACAGAAGAACTGGGAGAGAATCGACGCCGTGAGTGCTGCGATGCGAAGCCGTACCCCTGATCGGCTCTGTGCCGAGGCCGTCGAACTCGCCCGTCAGGCAGCCGAGGACGCCGTCGGCGCCGAGACCGTCGGAGCGCACCTGGGTGTCCAGGCCGAGGCCGACCGTGTCGTCACCCACACCTTCGAGTGCCTGGACGCGGCGTACCGGGGCTGGCACTGGGCCGTCACCGTGGCCCGCGCCCCGCGCGCCAAGAACGTGACGCTGGACGAGGTCGTGCTGCTGCCCGGCGCCGACGCGATCCTCGCCCCGCAGTGGGTGCCGTGGAGCGAGCGGCTGCGGCCGGGCGACATGGGCCCCGGGGACCTGCTGCCCACCGGCGCCGACGACCTGCGCCTGGAGCCGGGCTGGACCGGCGAGGACGAGCCCGCGCCGAACTCCGCGGTGGCCCAGGCCGCGCAGGAGGACGTGCTGGTCACCGACCCGGACATCCAGCCGGCGCCGGTGCGCGCCCAGATCAGCGCCGTCGCCGACGAGCTGGGCATGGGCCGCAGCCGGGTGCTGTCCCGCCTCGGCCTGCACCTGGCCGCCGACCGCTGGGAGAAGGCGCACGGCCCGCAGACGCCGATGGCGCAGTCCGCCCCGGCCTCCTGCGTCAGCTGCGGCTTCCTGATCCCGATCGGCGGCTCGCTCGGCCAGGCGTTCGGCGTCTGCGGCAACGAGTTCGGCCCGGCCGACGGCCAGATCGTCTCCTTCGCGTACGGCTGCGGCGGGCACTCCGAGGCGGCCGTCATCCCGGCTCCGCCGGCGCCCGCCGAGCTGATCCTGGACGAGCTGGTGGTCGAGCCGTTGCCGCTGCACCCGGACCGGCTCTCCGGCTCGGTCGAGCCGGACGCGCCCACCGAGGAGCTCGGCCACTCCTGAGCACCGCCCGGGCATCGTGGGCCGGCGGCGGCCCGTCCCACCCGGTGGGGCGGGCCGCCGCCGTTCCGGCCCGGATTCCCGCCCGCGCCGTCGCCCGGCCGGGGCGGGCTGCGGCCGGGGGCGTGTCCGGGGCAGTCCTTCCGGCAGGGAAGAATGCCCCTCGTAGGGCACAACAGGGCGGCGGAAGGCAGGTCCAGTGGAACCTCGGATCATCGGCAGCGGCGCGGACGAGCACCTCGCGGACCCCTTCGACAGCGCCGGACTGCGCCGTCGGGTGCTGGACGCCTGGGCCGCCTCCCCGGCCCGGTTCCGGGAGGACGCCAACGCCGAGGAGGAGCTGGCCCTCGGCGGCTACCGCGACCGGCTGGTGGTCGAGCTGGCGCAGAACGCCGCCGACGCCGCCGTGCGCGCCGGGCACGGCCCCGGCCGGCTGCGGCTCACCCTGGCGGACGGCGTGCTGGCCGCCGCGAACACCGGCGCGCCGCTGGACGCCACCGCCGTCGAGTCGCTGTCCACCCTGCGCGCCTCCTCCAAGCGTGGCGAGCGCGACACCACCGTCGGCCGGTTCGGCGTCGGCTTCGCCGCCGTCCTCGCCGTCACCGACGAGCCCGCCGTGCTCGGCTCGGCCGGCGGCGTGCGCTGGTCGCTCGGCGAGGCCCGGGCGCTGACCGGGGCGCAGCCGGCGCTCGCCGAGGAACTGCGCCGCCGGGACGGCCACGTGCCGCTGCTGCGCCTGCCGTTCGCCGCCGAGGGCCCGGCGCCCGAGGGCTACGACACGGTGGTGGTGCTGCCGCTGCGCGACGCCGCCGCCGAGGACCTCACCCGCCGGCTGCTGGCCGCCGTCGACGACGCGCTGCTGCTGACCCTGCCGGGCCTGGCCGAGGTGGTGGTGGAGACCTCGGAGGGCACCCGCACGCTGACCCGCTCGGCCGCCGGGCCGCGGCCCGACGGCGTCACCGAGGTGACGGTGACGGACGACGCGGGCGGGGGCCTTCGGCGCACCGTCTGGCAGACCGCCGAGGCGGCCGGCGCGCTCGCCCCCGACCTGCTCGCCGACCGGCCCACCGAGGAGCGCGCCCGCCCGTACTGGACGGTGACCTGGGCGGTGCCGGTCTCCGACGAGGGCGCCCCGCAGCGGCCCGCGATCGCCCCGGTGCTGCACGCGCCCACCCCCAGCGACGAGCCGCTCGGCCTGCCCGCGCTGCTGATCGCCTCCTACCCGCTGGACTCCACCCGTCGGCACGTCGCCCCCGGCGCGCTCGCCGACTTCCTCACCGAGCGCGCCGCCGACACCTACGCCGACCTGCTGCGCGCCCGCGGCGGCGACCTCGGCTCGCTCGGCCTGGTGCCCGGCCCGCTCGGCCAGGGCGCGCTGGACAACGCGCTGCGCGCCGCCGTGCTCTCCCGGCTGCCCGGCACCCCGTTCCTGCCGCACCCGGCGCCGGTCGAGGAGGGCACGCCCGCGCTGCGGCCCCGGGACGCCACGCTGCTGGAGGGCGCGGACGGCTCGGTCGTCGAGGCGCTGGCGCCGATCTTCCCCGGCCTGCTGCCGGCCGGCCTGGAGCGCCGCACCGAACTGCGGGTGCTCAACGTGCGCCGGGTGCCGCTCGCCGAGGTGGTCGACCAGCTGGGCGGCCTGGACCGCGAGCCGGCCTGGTGGCGCAACCTGTACGCGGCGCTCGGCGGCGCCGACCCGGAGGCGCTCGGCGCGCTGCCGGTGCCGCTCGCCGACGGGCGGACGATCACCGGCCCGCGCCGGGTCCTGCTGCCCTCCGACGACGCCGACTGGGCGGCCTTCCCCGGCTACCCCGAGTCGCTGGCCGGCGCGCTCGCCGTGCTCGACCTGCGGCTCGCCCACCCGGAGGCCGCCCACCCGCTGCTGGCCAAGCTCGGTGCCGGCGCGGCCACCCCGGCCGGGGTGCTGGACACGCCCGAGGTGCGGGCCGCCGTCGCCCGCTCCTACGAGCTGGCCGAGGACGACCCGGACGCCGCCGCCGACCTCGCCGACGCCGTGCTGGCACTGGTCAGGGCGGCCGCCCCGGCACCCGGCGAGCACCCCTGGCTGGCCCGGCTGGCCCTGCTCGACGACGAGGGCGAGCCCGTCCGCGCGGGTGAGCTGCTGCTCCCCGACAGCCCGCTCGCCGCGCTGGCGCGCGAGGACGACGCCGCCTGGGTGGACGACGAGCTGCTGGAGCGCTGGGGCCCGGAGGTGCTCGCCGCCGCCGGCGTGCCGGCCGAGTTCGTGCTGGTCCGCGCCGAGGACGTGGTGCTCGACCCGGACGACCTGGAGCGG
Organism: Kitasatospora sp. NPDC001527; assembly: GCF_040298605.1. Classification (NCBI taxonomy): domain Bacteria; kingdom Bacillati; phylum Actinomycetota; class Actinomycetes; order Kitasatosporales; family Streptomycetaceae; genus Kitasatospora; species Kitasatospora sp. NPDC001527. The sequence goes on from NZ_JBEPAM010000001.1 coordinate 261,692, forward strand.
CTCGACCCGACCGCCCCCGCCGACCGGGCGGCCGGCGGCCACCCCACCGGGCTGATCGACGAGGCGCCGGACGGCCTGGCCGACTGGGCCGAGGACGCGCTGGAGGCCCTGCACGCCGACGACGGGGACACCGTGGGCGTCCCGCCGGTCGCCGCCGAGCTGCTCGCCGTCCGCGATCTGGACCTGGTGGACGACGACGCCTGGCCGCAGGCGCTGGCCGCGCTCTCCCGCCCGCCGTACCGGGACGCCGTCGTCAACCCGGTCCGCACCCTGCTGCCGGACGGCTCGTACGCCGACCTGCCGCCGTACACCGCCTGGTGGCTGCGCGACCACCCGGTGCTGGACGGCCGCGAGCCCGCCGGGCTGCGCGCCGCCGGCGCCGACCCGCTGCTGCGCGGGCTGTACGACGAGGCCCGCACCACCCTGGACGAGCAGTTCCTGCACGCGCTGGGGGTGCGCACCACGCTGGCCGCGCTGCTCGCCGAGCCGCACGGTCCGGACGAGGTGCTGGACCGGCTCACCGACCCGGCCGCCGAGGTCGGGCACCGCCAGCTGCACGGCATCCACACCGCGCTGGCCCGGGTCGAGGCGGAGCGGATCGAGCCGCTGGACGTGGTGCGGGCGGTGCCGCCGCTGGACCGCGCGACCGGCCGCCGCCCCGACCGCACCGTCGTGGTGGACGCCGCCGAGGCGGTCGTCGCGGACGCCCCCGACCTGGTGGAGCTGCTGCACGACCACCCGCTGCTGCCGGTCGCCCCGGCGCTCGCCGCCGACCTCGCCGAGCGGCTGCACGTCTCGCTGGCCAGCGAGGTGGCCGGCGGGCGGGTGCTCTCCCAGGGCGCCCTGCACCGGGTGCCGGCCGTGGTGCGGGAGCTGCTGCCCGGCTGCCCGGTCGCCTACGAGGAGCACGAGGAGCTGCTGGTGGTCGGCCCGGACGGCGAGGAGGCCGCCGTGGACTGGCGCTGGGACGCCGAGGGCGGCACCCCGGAGGCGCCGTACGACCCGGAGTCGGCCGAGGAGGCGGACGAGGACGACGAGTTCGAGGTGCCGCCGGTGCCCGGGCTGCTGCACGCGGCCACGCCGGAGGGGCTGGCCGCCGGGCTGGCCTGGTCGGTCGGGCAGTGGCACCGCCGGTTCGAGGTACTGGCCGCGCTCAGCGAGCCGGACCGGGCCTACGAGCTGTCCGCCGCCCGGGACTTCGAGGGCTGACGGCCGACCGCTCCGGTGCCCGCCCGTTCAGGAGCGGGTGCCGGAGCGGGTGCGGCCACGGGCGAGCAGCCGCAGGTAGATCGTCAGGGTGGTCACCACCCAGGCGGCGGTCAGGACGGCGGCCACCGCCTTGCTCAGCAGCGGTCCGGCGTGGATCCCGGCCAGCGCGCCGACCCCGGCCATCGCCAGGGCCAGCAGCCCGGTGGCCAGCAGTCCGCCCAGGAAGGCCGCGAAGGCCTCCAGCTCTCCGCCCCTGCGCGCCATCCGCCACCCCCGGCGATCGTTCCGCTCCGTGGGTCAATCATCGAGCCGGCGGCGCATGATCCGCCAGACCACCTCCAGCACCACGCCGGCGGTCAGCGCGATGCCGACCCCGACCCACGGGTCCCGGGTGCCGGTCAGCGAGAGCTGGAAGAAGTCGGAGAGCCACGGCACGGTCAGCACCAGGGTGAACGCCCCGCCCATCGTCCCGATCAGCAGCAGCCGCCACCAGGTGTACGGGCGGGCCACGATCGCCAGCACCCAGATCGCGACCAGGAAGAGCGTCAGGGTGGCGACGCTGGTGTCCGACTCGAGGTCGGTCGCGTGGTTGGCGCGGGCCAGCGCGTACGCGGCGAAGGTGGCCGTCCCGGCGATGAGGCCGCCCGGGATCGCCAGGCGCAGCACCCGGCGCACGAAGCCGGTGCGGGCGCGCTCGTTGTTGGGCGCGAGCGCCAGGAAGAAGGCCGGTACGCCGATCGTCAGGGTGGACAGCACGGTGGAGTGCCGGGGCAGGAACGGGTACGGCGAGTGGGTGAAGATCACCAGCAGCGCCAGCAGCACCGAGTAGACCGTCTTGACCAGGAACAGCCCGGCCACCCGCTCGATGTTGCCGATCACCCGGCGGCCCTCGGCGACCACCGAGGGCATCACCGCGAAGGAGTTGTTCAGCAGCACGATCTGGGCGACCGCCTTGGTCGCGTCGCTGCCGCTGCCCATCGCCACGCCGATGTCCGCGTCCTTGAGGGCCAGCACGTCGTTGACGCCGTCGCCGGTCATCGCCACGGTGCGCCCGCGCGACTGCAGCGCGCCGACCAGCTGGCGCTTCTGCTGCGGGGTGACCCGGCCGAAGACGGTGGTCCGCTCGGCGGTGTCGGCGAAGGCCTGCGGATCGGCGGGCAGGGTGCGGGCGTCCACCGGGTGGTCGGCACCGGGCAGCCCGAGGTGGGCGGCGACCGCGCCGACCGAGACCGCCGCGTCGCCCGAGATCACCTTCGCCTCGACCCGCTGGCCCTCGAAGTAGCGCAGGGTCTCGGCGGCGTCCTCGCGCAGCCGCTGCCGGAGCACCAGCAGGGCGAGCGGGCGCAGCCCGGCGGCCGGGTCGGGGGCGTCCAGCGGGACCGGCGTGCGGCCCAGCAGCAGCACCCGCAGGCCCTGGGCGCCCAGCTCGTCCACCTCGGCCAGCGCCGGGTGGCCGGAGGGCAGCAGCACGTCGGGGGCGCCGAGCAGCCAGCTGGCCTCGTCGCCGCGCGGTTCGTGCAGTTGCACGCCGCTCCACTTGCGGGCGGAGGAGAAGGGCATCGCCTCGATCACCCGCCAGCCGTCGCGCCGCTCGGTGCTGCCGTTGCCGTAGGCGTCGATGACGGCCTGCATCGACGGGTTGGGGCGGGCGTCGGCGCCGGCCATCACGCCCAGGGCCCGGCGGACGGTCTCCTTGAGGGTGCCGTCGCCGTCCGGCTCGGTGCCGGTGTCCCCGTCCCCCGCTCCTCCGTTCCCGCCGATGATCCGCAGGTCGACGACGTCCATGCCGCCCTCGGTCAGCGTGCCGGTCTTGTCCAGGCAGACGGTGTCCACGCGGGCCAGCCCCTCGATCGCGGGCAGCTCCTGCACCAGGCACTGCTTGCGGCCCAGCCGGACCACGCCGATCGCGAAGGCCACCGAGGTCAGCAGCACCAGGCCCTCGGGCACCATCGGCACGATCCCGGCGATCATCCGGCGGACCGCCTCGCGCCAGTCCCGGCCCTCCACCGCCAGCTGGCTGATGATCAGACCGATGGCGGTCGGCACCAGCAGCCAGGTGATGAACCGCAGGATGCTGTCGATGCCGCTGCGCAGCTCCGACTTCACCAGGGTGAACCGGCTCGCCTCCTCGGCCAGCCGCGCCGCGTAGGCCTCGCGGCCGACCTTGGTGGCGGTGAACGCGCCCGCGCCGGCCACCACGAAGCTGCCGGACATCACCTGGTCGCCGGGGCGCTTGAGCACCGGGTCCGGCTCGCCGGTGAGCAGCGACTCGTCGATCTCCAGGCCGTCCGCCTCGGTGACCTCGCCGTCGACGATCACCTTGTCGCCGATGCCGAGCAGCACGGTGTCGTCCAGCACGATCTCGCCGACGGCGACCTCCCGCGCGCTGCCGTCCCGGCGCACCTGGGGCCTGGCCTCGCCGATCAGCGCGAGGCTGTCCAGGGTCTTCTTGGCGCGCAGCTCCTGGATGATGCCGATCGCCGTGTTGGCGACGATGACCAGGCCGAACAGGCCGTCCTGAATGGGGCCGACGACCAGGATGATCGCGAACATCACGCCGATGATCGCGTTGAACCGGGTGAAGACGTTGGCCCGGACGATCTCCCTGGCGGAGCGGCTGGAGCGGACCGGAACGTCGTTGACCTCGCCGCGGGCGACCCGCTCGGCCACCTCGGCGGCGGTCAGCCCGCCGCGGCGCCCGGGGAGCAGTCCGAGCGGGTGGGCGCCGTCCGGCTGGTCACCGGTGGGCTGGTCCTCGGCGGGCTGCGCGGGCTGCGTCATGGCACCGACTCTACGGGCGCCTTATGTCCGATGCGTGCTACTAAAGGACTATTCAGTCCGACCGAGTGGCCGGGTTCTGCGCCTGCGTCGCGGCGGCCGCGCGGCTGCGCGCGATGGCGTCCCGGCGGGCCCGGCAGTACCAGAGGCCGATCAGTCCGAGGCCGCCGCCGGCCAGGCAGATCCACGGCCAGCTGCCGTGGCCGTGGTCGGAGAGCGTGCCCCAGAACGGGAGCAGAGCCACGAACGCCACGAACCAGAGCACCGTGCCGCCGCCGACGATCGCGACGTCGTTGGCCTCCAGCGGCGGGGGAGAGGGGTGCGGTGGCGTCTTGGGCATGGGCCCTAGGGTACGGTGCGGGCGCACGTCCGATCGATTCAGCACGGAGACTGTTCGCGCTGTTACAGGGGTTATTCGTTCTACGCGCGAAGATAGCGTACGAGCGATCGGGGAACCCATACTTGTCTCTCCGGTCGGTCGCGGCATGCTCAGGACACCGTGCTTCGTGCCCGTCCTACCGGGTCGCCCGGCCACCGTCGTCCCGGGCGGGTCCCCCTCTCCTCCGCCCCCCACAGAGGACGCAGCATGCCCGTGGCCCAGCCGACCACCGAGTCGCCCGAGCCCGCCCAGCCCGACGCGCCGAAGCCCCCGTCCGGCGCGCTGGACCGCTACTTCCGGATCAGCGAGCGCGGCTCGACCCTGCCGCGCGAGATCCGCGGCGGCGTCGCCACCTTCTTCACCATGGCGTACATCCTGGTGCTGAACCCGATCATCCTGGCCAGTGCCACGGACATGACCGGCGCCCACCTGGACAGCGCCCAGCTGGTCACCGCCACCGCGCTCACCGCCGGTCTGACCACGCTGCTCATGGGCGTGATCGGCAACGTCCCGATCGGCCTGGCCGCCGGCCTCGGCGTCAACACCATCGTCGCGCTCCAGCTCGCGCCCAAGATGACCTGGCCGGACGCCATGGGCATGGTCGTGCTGGCCGGCTTCGCGATCATGCTCCTGGTCGCCACCGGCCTGCGCGAGCGGGTCATGAGCGCCGTCCCGCTCGGCCTGCGCAAGGCCATCGCGATCGGCATCGGCCTGTTCATCACCCTGGTCGGCCTGGTCGACTCCGGCTTCGTCAGCCGCATCCCGGACGCCGCGCACACCACCGTCCCGCTCCAGCTCGGCACCGGCGGCCACCTGCTCGGCTGGCCCGTGCTGGTCTTCGTGCTCGGCCTGCTGCTGACCCTGGTGCTGCTGGTCCGCAAGGTCCCCGGCGCGATCCTGGTCTCCATCGCCGTGATGACCGCCGTCGCCGTCGTGATCGACAAGGTCGCCGACATCCCCGCCCTCAACTGGGGCCTGACCGTCCCGGCCTGGCCGGGCAACCCGGTCGCCGCCCCCGACTTCGGCCTGGTCGGCGAGGTCAGCCTGTTCGGCGGCTTCGAGAAGGTCGGCGTCCTCACCGGCGTCCTCTTCGTCTTCACCGTCCTGATGTCCTGCTTCTTCGACGCGATGGGCACCATCCTCGGCGTCGCCGACGAGGCGCACCTGCTGGACGAGAAGGGCGACCTGCCCGGTATCAACAAGGTCCTGATGATCGACGGCATCGCCACCGCGGCGGGCGGCGCGACCTCCTCCTCCGCCAACACCTGCTTCGTCGAGTCCACCGCCGGCGTCGGCGAGGGCGCCCGCACCGGCTTCGCCTCCGTCGTCACCGGCGGCCTCTTCGTGGTGGCCCTCTTCCTGACCCCCCTCGCCACCATGGTCCCCGCCCAGGCCGCCACCCCCGCCCTGGTCGCCGTCGGCTTCCTGATCCTCGCCAACTCCGTGCGCGACATCGACTGGGCCGACTACACCATCGCGATCCCGGCCTTCCTGACCATCGCGATGATGCCGTTCACCTACTCCATCACCAACGGCATCGGCTTCGGCTTCATCACCTTCTGCGTCCTCCGCCTCGCCGCCGGCCGCGGCCGCGAGGTCCCCCTCCCGATGTACGCCGTCTCCGCCGTCTTCGCCTTCTACTACCTCATGCCCGCCCTCGGCCTGCTCTGACCTCGCTGAGCTTTCGACGGCCCCACGCCTTCATGGGTGTGGGGCCGTTGGCGTCGGAGCGTGCGAGGGTCCCCAGTATTCGTCAGTCTGACGCGAATTTGCCGGAGTGGGCTGTTGAGGTCGCCCTCCTCTGCGATGCTGAAGGTCCATCGAGAGGGGCCGCAGCTATGCAGTGGAAGATCCACGGGGAACGTCCGATCTACGAGAACCCTTGGGTGAACCTGTGGCTGGCCGATGTCGAGCAGCCCGACGGGCACCGCTGGGAACACCACGTGGTCAAGCTGCGGCACCTGGCGGTCGCGGCCATCGTGAACAGCGAGAAGCAGGTGCTCATGATGTGGCGGCACCGCTTCATCACCAACACCTGGGCCTGGGAACTCCCGATGGGGCTGATCGAGCCGGACGAGACCCCGGCGGAGGCCGCGGCCCGCGAAGCGCTGGAGGAGACCGGCTGGAAGGTCGGTGAGGTCAAGCCGCTGATCTACGCCCAGCCGGCGAACGGGATCACCGACTCCGAGCACTTCGTGTTCCGGGCCGATGCCGTCGAGTACGTGGGCCCGCCGACCGAGCGCAACGAGTCCGACCGGATCGAATGGGTCGCCCTGTCCGAGCTGCGCGGCATGATCGACCGCCGCGAGATCGTCAGCAGCGGCACGCTCGTGGGTGTGCTCTACCTGCTGCTCGACGAGGCCGGCCTCTGATCATCCGGCCGAGCCGGTGATCCGGTCGACCAGTTCCTCGGCCTGGGTGTGGCCGCGGTAGGGCTTGAGCAGTTGGCGGAACTCCTGGAGGTGGGTGACCACCCTGGGGGATTCGACGGCCGCCGCGAGGTCGAGGGCTGCCGTCGCGGTCGTGCAGGCCAGTTCGAGTTCCTGCCGCTGGAGGTGCGTGCGGGCGAGCCAGAAGCTGTGGAACGCGCGGCCTCGGAGGTTCGTCGTCGGCTCGGTCCGGAGGGCTTCGGCGATGAGGGGCTCGGCGGCCGTCGCATCGCCCAGCTGGCCAAGGGCGATCCCGGTGTCCACGGTGAGCTTGGTGTGGTCGAAGTACTGGATCCACGCGGGATCGTCGTCGGTGGTGGAGATCCGCTCGAAGTGGTCGTGTGCTCTGGTGATCGCCCGGTGGGTCGCCTCCTGGTCGTGCGCGCTCGCGTGGCCGAAGGCTTCGCGCATCGACAGCATCGACAGCAGCCTCGGCGTACCACGGTCGAGATGGGCATTGTCCTGGGCGGCTCGGGCCAGCGTGATCGCGTCCTGGGCTCTCTCCTGGTAGGTCGCCTGGAGGCTGAGGCAGGCGAGCACGTTGGCGATGAACGGGCGGTCGCCGATCTCGCGCGCGAACCGGAGTGCTTCGGTGAAGTAGCTCTGGGCGGTGTTGAACTGCCGTGCGTCGAAGTACGTCCACCCGGTGAGGCGCGCGAGTTCGGCAGCGATGCCGTGGAGGCTTCGACGGTAGTTGGGGTCCGCGGTGTCGCGCATGATGCCCGTGACGTACCTGAGCTGGCCGATCACCGCCGGCCGTAGGGCTTCACCGCCATGCTGGTCGTCGCGTCGCCAATAGTCCTCGATGGACCCTTGCAGGGAACGCAGGACGTTGGGCGTGACCCTTGTACCTGCGGCTATGGCGAGCAGGTCGTCCAGCTCGGTTCCTGCTCGGGCTTCGGGAGCCGGCCGGGGGAGATGCGCCACCTCGACCTGGAGTGAGAGCCCCTGGCGTAGGACGGCGGGCTGTTCCCAACTGCGGTCGGCCAGGCCGAGCATCCGCCCGGGAATCCGTAAGCCGTCCGCGATGCGCTCGATGACGCCCATGTTGGTGATCTTCGGGCGGCCCTTCATCACCTCGCCCACCCTGCTGGGCGTCAGCTCGCATGCGCGGGCGATGCGGGACGGGTGGAACCCGCCTTTGCGCGCGGCGAGTTGGAAGACCCGTGCGAAGTCACGCTCCGCGCAGGCAAGAACCATGTCGGGGTCCGCGAGCAGTCTGCGCGGAAGCCCCTGCGGCTCTGTGGACTCGCTCATGGCTGCCACCCCTCAGCGCCAGGAAGATCATCGCTCAGTGTCACGCGAGATAACCGACCGCGAGTTTACCCATCGTGGGTACACACGCTGGCCTTTTTTCGAAGCTGTCCGCTCGGGACTCTGGAGTCACCTTCGGGAGATGCCCGGAGGGCGATGGAGAGGGTGGCTGGGCTGATGAGCGTGATCAATTCCGCCTCGACAGTCCATCCCTCCTCCGCCGGTTTCCCGATCGACGTGCCCATCGAGATTCCGGTGGTGCTTCCTGGTGACTGGCGGTGCCGGGTGGAACTGCCCTGTATCCCCGAATCGGCCGGTGCCGCACGCAAGTTGGTGGCCACCGGCCTGGCCGCTTGGTCGCTTGATCATCTCGCTGACGTGGCTGAGCTCCTGGTGACCGAGCTGGTCGCCAACGCGGCCAAGCACACGGGGTGCACGAGGATCTCCGTTGCGGTGGAGCGGCGGCAGTCGTCGGTACGTGTGGGGGTCCGGGATTCGTCCGTTGAACTGCCGTGCCGCATGGAGCCGAAGGGTGAGGCGGAGTCCGGGTACGGCCTCGGCCTGGTGGACACGCTCGCCTCTCGCTGGGGTGTGGACCTCGCTGCGCTCGGCAAGTGGGTCTGGTTCGAGCTGAGGACGGTGGCGGCGTGAACGTGAATGGACCAGGGACCCACGGTCTTCATCGTGGCGAGCATCGTGACCCGGTTGGCGCGGTACTGGCGGGGGTCTGGGTGCTCGGCCACGCGGTCACCGTGTTCCTCCTCGGTGCTTCGGTGTTGAACCAGTTGGAGGCTGCCGACCATCAGGGCCTCGCACACCCCGCGCGGTCGGCACCCGATCGCGAGCCGCCGACCTGACAGGCGGGTCCCCCAAGACTCCCCTGGCCCCGACGACGACACCGGGGCCTGGGGTGCGCCACCGTGACGGGATCGACCGTCACGCCCTGCACCAGCGGAGGGAGGTGAACGACATGGAGAACCTGGTCCAGCTCGACCCCGAGCAGGAGGAGGAGGTCGTCGTCCTGGGCGACGCGACGTTCCTGACGAAGGGCAGCAACAACAACAGCGTTGAGGGCAAGCGCGCGCCGTACGACGCCTGACGCTGACGGCACGGCGGCGGCACCCTGACCCCCGGGGGGTGCCGCCGCACCTTGCTCGGGCTCGATCCTTGGAGGTGATCGCATGAGCCTGTTCGGTGGATCAATCACCCCGGCCACCACGTCCCGAACGCCTGCCGGCGCACGGGTGTTGTGGCGCGGCCCGTCGGCCTGGTCGGTCGACGCCCGGGTACGCCTGGCGGAGGGCGCCGGTAAGCGGTTGGCGGTCTTCGGCCCATGCGGTGCCACGGACGCGGACCTGGATCGCCTCGTCCGTTCAACCGGTCTGCGCGTCCTGGACATGGCGGCAACCGCCTGGACGGGGGCGTACACCCTGGTCTTCGACGACGGCCGCGGCGAGCTCACGGTGTGGGCCGACCCTGCCGGCGCGGCCCCGGTCTACATCACCCAGGCTGACGGGACTTTGGTCTGGGCATCGAGTGCGCTCGCGCTGGCCTCGCTGATCGGTGCCGAGCCGGACGAAACCTGGCTGGCCGCGCACCTGGCCGAGCCGACCGCGTGGGTTCCCGGCCGGTCGGCTTGGAAGGGAGTGGAACAGGTACCGCCGGGGCATCGCTGGACCGCCAACGCGCATGGCGCTTCCGCCTTCGCTCCGTTCTGGCGGGCGCCCCGCCTCGCCTGGGGCGACGCCGTACAGCGGCTGCGCGACGACCTGGAGGACAGCGTGCTCATCCGGGTTTCCGGACAAGCGGCGTCCTCCGATCTGTCGGGTGGTCTCGACTCCAGTACCCTTGCGGCGATCGCCGCAACGTCCGGTCCTGTCACCGGCCTCACCTACCACCCCAAGGGGCGGGAGAGCGGCGGAGACATCGACCACGCCCGCGCCGTCGCCCGTGCGTTCCCCGCTATCCGCCACCGCTTCATGCCCCTGGGCCCGGAGCACCTGCCCTTCGCGGACCTCGGTTCCGTCCCGTTGACGGACGAACCGGCGCCGTCGGCCATGGTCCACGCCCAACTCTCCTCCCAACTCCGTTTGTTGGCGGTTGACGGCATGAACGTGCACCTGACCGGGGACGGCGGGGACTCCCTGTTCATGCCGCCCCCGGTGCACATGGCCGACCTGGCGCGATCGGGTCGGTTCCTCCGCCTGGCCGACGACGCGCAGGCATGGGCACGGCTCTACCGGTCGAGCCCCTGGACAGTGGTGGCCGCGGCCTGGAAGGACCCCGGAAAGCTCGGCGGTGCGACGGCGCCGATGCCGTGGCTCACCCGCCGCACGCTCGACCTGGCCCGGTCCGTCACCGCTCCACACGCGGACACGCTCACCCTCGGCCACGCCGACCGCTACCTCCTGGGAGAAGCACGTTACGTCGGCCGGACCGCCGCGACGGAGAACCAACTCGCAGCCGCGCACGGCATCGAGATGCACAACCCCTACACGGACGCCCGCATCGTGGAGACCGTCCTCGCCACGTCCGCGACGCAACGATGGTCCGCACGCCGCTACAAGCCGCTGTTGGCCGACGCCGTGACCGGTCTCCTGCCTCAAGGGGTCCTTCAGCGGGGCGCCAAGGGGGTGTTCGCGGCCGATCACCACCACGGGCTGCGCGCGAACAAGGCCCGGGTCCTGGATCTGGTGGACGGGCACCTCGCCGGCCTCGGGCTCATCCGTCCGGCGGCCGTGCGCTCGCTGCTGGGCCATGCCGTGCTCGGCGTCGACATCCCGTGGGGCCTGATCGAACCCGTTCTCGGTACGGAACTCTGGCTCCGGTCCTCGGCCGCGGCCGGACAGGCGGTTCGCTGGGAGGAGAGGCCATGACGATTCCCACGCCGACGAAGCACACGCGTACCGCACTGACCGGCCGCGCGGGCGTGGTCGTCGACTACCGGACCGGCCGGACGGTCCTCCTCACGGGCGACACGCTCACCCGCTGGCTCGACGCACTGAAGCACAGCGCGGCGCCGGCCCCGGTTCCCCTGCGCGACTCGCATGTCTCCTGGGGAACCCGCGAATCCCCTGCCCGCCTGGAGGCGGTCGCCCCGCCACCGTGGGCATGGCGGCTGGCGGCGGCGGCCGTCGTGGCGACGACCCTGGCTGTGCGCACGGCAGGCCGTCCTGACAGAAGCTTCGGTCGCCTTCGCCGCCTCGCCGAGGCCGGCGGCCACCTGCCGTTCCCGAGCGCACGCCACGCCAGCCTCGCGGTGCGCTCGGTCCGTTGGGCCGCCCGCGCGTTCCCCGCCCGTGTCGCCTGCCTGGAGGAGAGCGTGGCGGCCTCCCTCCTTCTCCTGCTCGGCGGCCGTGGTGGTGCCTGGCGCCACGGCGTGGCCACCGACCCGATACGCCTGCACGCCTGGATTTGCGACGTTCACGGCCTGCCGGTGGAGGAACCCGAGCAGACTGGCGACTGCACACCGATCAACGCACCGACCGACCCGGAACGAGGCACTGATGCCCACCCCTCACATCCTGCTGCCCGGCGAGCGCGTCAGCCTGGCGATGACCAACCGTGACCACCTGGCCGACTACCACCGATGGGAGAACGACCCCGGCACCATCCTCGGCTTCGGCACGCAGGTCGCCCAGTCCTGGGAGGTCCGCGCGGGCGGCTGGGAAGGTCAGGGCCGCAACCGCGACTACCCCCAGTTCGAGGTGGTCGCCGACGACGACCACACGCCGGTCGGCATCACGACCCTCTCGATCGACCCCGCCGTGAGGACGGCCGAGTACGTCATCCTCCTCGCGCCGGAGGCGCGCGGTAAGGGCTTCGCCGCTGAGGCGACCGAACTGACGCTCCGCTGGGCGTTCGAGTACACGGCCCTGCGGATGGTGTGGCTCAAGGTCCTGGAGCCGAACGTGGCGGGCGTCTCCGCCTACCAGAAGGCCGGGTTCCAGCCTGCGGGCCGCCTGCGGCAGTCGGGCTACTGGCGCGGCCGCCCCTGCGACGAACTCCTGATGGACGCCATCGCCGACGACTTCCTGCTCACCAACGCGCCCGCCTGACCGCCACATGGGGATCTCCTACCTCATGCCCGCCCTCGGCCTCCTCTGAGATCCACGGTCGGCCCGACGGCCCCGCACTCCTCGACGGAGGATGCTGTTGGCAAGTGTGAGTGATCGGCTGCGGTGAGTGACGCTGGTCTCCGAGACTTGTCTCGGAGACCAGCGTTGGTCGTTGTGGGGTGTGTGGTGTCGATGCGTGCGGGACCGGGTGAGGTTCCGGCGGAGACAGTGAGGGTGGCGCGGGCGGCGTTCCCGAGGGGGAGTCCGGCGATCCGGATTCACCCCCGATCCGGGTCCAGTTCTCTCCCACCGGCTGCCGGCCGTGTCCGCACCTGCGCGACTGCGTCAGCTCCCCGAAGGCCATGCGCCGGGAGCTCACCTTCCGCCACCACGACGAACACCAGGCCATCCGTCAGGCCCGAGAACTCCAGCAGACCGACGGCTGGAAGGAGCGCTACAAGGGCTGCGCCGGGGTGGAGGGAACCCTCTCCCAGGGCATTCAGCGCTGGGGCCTGCGCAGATCCCGCTACCGAGGCCTCGCGAAGACCAGCCTCCAGCACCAGTTCACCGCCGCCGCGATCAACCTCGCCCGCATCGACGCCCACCTCGCCGGGATGCCTCGCGCCCGCACCCGCGCCATCCACTTCGCAGCACTTCGCCCCGCCGGGCACCAGCTCGGCGGGGCGAAATGATCAGGACCCCGAATTCGCCAACAGCATCCCTTCACGGGTGTGGGGCCGTCGGTGTCGGGGCGGAAGTGCGCGGGGGAGCACCGACCTGTCGGCCCGGATCCGCAGCGGACTCCCGACCTCGTCGGTCGCCGTGCTCGCCTTCACCGGCTCCTGGAACGGTCGAGCCCGGCGCGTTGTCGGATCCTTCACCGTTGTGGAGGGCGCTCGCGGATCAGCGCGACGGTGTCCCGGACGGGGAGCGCGTTACCGTGCCGGGCGGTCAGCGATACTGTGGGCGAGCGGCGGGTGGCTGAAAGGGCGACGGGCGTGAGCGAGCAGGGCGGGGCGGGGGCGGGGGAAGAGGCGCATTCCGACCCGGAGGCGGAGCGGCTCGGGCAGCGGATCGAGTACCTGTTCACGTGGGTGCAGCCGCTCGGCCGACGCTACACGCTGCAGGAAGTGGTGGACGGGATCCGTGCGGCGGCCAGACCGGGGGACCCGAAGCTCTCCGTGGGGCGGCTGTGGATGCTGGTCAAGGGCCGGGCCGGTAACCCCACCGTCGGCACGCTCCGGGCGTTGGGCGAGTTCTTCGGCGTCCCGCAGGCGTACTTCATCGACGACGAGGTGGCGGACCGGGTCGCGGCACAGCTCGCGCTGATCGCGGCGATGCGCGCCAACGACGTCCGGTCGGTGGCCCTGCGGGCGGCGGCCGTGGCGACCATGTCGACGCACGGCGTGGACACCGTGCGGTCGCTGGTGGAGCGCAGTGGCCTGCTGGAGGCGGGCGAGCAGGGCGCCGCGGTCGCCGGTTCGCCGGCGGAACCGCCGGACTCGCCCGCCGGACCGATCGTCTAGACTCCGCCCGGGGGGCGCGGACGGGCGCGCGCGGGGCTGTGCGGACGCGGGGGCGCGCGTGGAGCAACGGGAATGGCGCCGGTTCAAGGCGCAGTGCGACGGCCTGATCCGGCAGTTGGACGTCACCGGGCAGTTCACGGTCGAGAGCCTGGCCGACGCGGTGGCCCGCTGGCGCGGGCGGCCACTGCGACTGATCCCGTTGCCGCGGGCGGACACCGGGGGATCCGGGATCTGCGGGGTGTGGATCGCCCTCGCCGACGTCGACCACGTCTACTACTCGGTGGTGACCAGCCCCGTTCACCAGGCCCACATCGTGCTGCACGAGCTGGCGCACATCCTGCTGGACCACCGGCAGGACGGCGAGCCGGACCACGACGCCCTGCGGCGGCTCTTCCCCGACCTGGATCCGGCGATGGCCGCCCGGTTGCTGGCCCGGGACCGCACCCGGACGACCACCGACCAGGAACAGGAGGCCGAACTCCTCGCCACCCTGCTGTGGCAGCACTTCGATGCCGTCCCGGCCGCGCGGCCGGGTGCGTCGCGCGAGTCGGCCGACGCACTCTCCCTGGTCGTGTGCACCTTCGCCGCCGCCTACGAGTGGAGGGGCTCGAATGAGGCCGTTTGACCTGGCGGTTCTGCCTCCGGTGTGGATCTTGACCCTGTTCGGCCTGCGTGGGCTGCGGACCGCGCCCCGGCGCAACCGGGTGCTGTGGACGGCGTGGGCGTGCTGGGCGATGTCGACGACGCTGGGGGCCCCGGCGGTCCGGCGGGCGGTCGATGCGCTGCTGGGCATCGCCGGCGTCACCAACCTGCTGGTTCACCTGGTGGGACTCACGACCACGGCGTGCGTGGTGGAGTTCGTCCGGGAGATGACCGGGCAGGCGCGAGGAAGGGTGTCCCGGCTGATCGTGGCCGTACTGGCGGTGGCCTCGTTCGCGCTGACCGCGGCGTTCGTCATGATGCCGCGCCCGGACGGCGACACCGACCCCTTGACGTACGGCGAGGGCTCGCCGGCCGGCTACCTCTACTGGGCGGTCCTGACCGGTGATCTCGTGATCGGGCTGGCGGCCGACGCCCGGCTCTGCTGGGTGTACGGAAAGCAGGCCGCGCCCGGTCCGGTGCGGACCTCGCTCTGGCTGATGCGGGTCGCGTTGTTGCTGGGCACCGCGTACCTGACGCACCGATTCGTCTGCCTGAGCGCGAGCCAGTTCGGTTGGCGGAGTCTCCGGCCGGCAGCGGCCGGCGGCACGACTCAGGTCCTGATGGCGCTCGCCCTGGCGCTGTTCGCGCTCTCGGTGATCTGGCCCTCGCTGGCCGGGTACCGGCAGAAGCGCGCGGCCGCACGACAGGCCGACCGGATCGCGCCGCTGTGGCGCCTGCTGCAGGCGGCGACGCCGGAGGTGGTTCTGCCGCTGCCCGAGGAGCTCCGCCGGAACAATCCGCGGCTTCGGTTGTACCGGTACGTGATCGAGATCCGGGACAGCGTGCTCGCTCTGGAGGGGCACCTCGGCGAGGCCCATCCGGGCGCCGCCGAGGACCGGCTGCGCGCCGGGCGGATCGCCGGCGACCAACTGGCGCCCGCCGTCGAGGCGGTGCTGCTGCGGTACGCCCTGGCGGCCGAACTGGAGGGGCGGGAGCGTCCGCCCGGCGGCCGGGCGGAGCCGGGCGAGGAGCAGCTGGACCTGGACGCCGAGATCCGCTGGTTCGAGCGGGTCGCGGCCGCGATCGAGCTGCCCGCGGTGGTGGCCGCAGCCCGGGAGCTGGGTGCGCCCGGCGCGCTGGTGAGCAGCGCGCCGGGCGGCGGTGGTGGTGAAGGGGAACACCGGATCAGTGGGGCTGGCCCCAGTTGAGGTTGATGAGGCTGCCGTCGTCCATGCGGAGGTGGAAGTCGGCGGTGGAGGGGCGCCAGATGCCGACGTTGGCGGCGGGGTAGCCGTTGGCGCCGTCGAAGTTTCCGGAGACGGGGAGGTCGCCGTTGGCTCCCCAGTTGAGTTTGGTGAGGCTGCCGTCGTCGTTGCGGAGGTGGAACTCGCCGGTGGAGGGGCGGAAGATGCCGACGTTGTCGGGGCCGGCGCCGTCCCAGTTTCCGGAGACGGGGAGGTCGCCCTGTTGGCCCCAGTTGACCTTGGTGATGCTGCCGTCGTCGTTGCGGAGGTGGAAGTCGCCGGTGGAGGGGCGGAAGATGCCGACGTTGGCGGCGGGGCCGCCGTCCCAGTTCGCGGAGACGGGGAGGTCGCCGTTGGCTCCCCAGTTGAGCTTGGTGATGCTGCCGTCGTCCATGCGCAGGTGGAACTCGCCGGTGGAGGGCCGGAAGATGCCGACGTTGTCGGGGCCCGCGCCGTCCCAGTTCGCCGAGACGGGCAGGTCGCCGTTCTCGCCCCAGTAGACCTTGGTGAGGCTGCCGTCGTCGTTGCGCAGGTGGAACTCACCGGTGGAGGGGCGGAAGATGCCGACGTTGGCGGAGCCGCCGCCGTCCCAGTTCCCCGCCACCGGCTGGTCACCGGAGCCGCCGCCGCTGAACAGGGCGTTGACGATGCGCTCGCCGTCGGCGGCCTGAGGCTGGTACCGCTCTTCGAGGGCGGAGTGCTGGACCGCCTGGCACACCTCGCCGATCGGCCGGGTCTGCCAGTTCGGCACGCTGAGCATGGCGTTGAGGAAGGCGTTGGTCGACCAGGTCGGGTCCATCCGTTCGGCGAAGGAGCCCCAGGTGGCCCGCTGCTGGAACAGGCCCACGCTGTCGTGGTCCTCCTCGTTGGGGTTGTTGCGCAGGGTGGTCTCGACGATGGATGTGGTCACCGCGATGACCGCGGCGCGGTGGGGCAGCCCGCGGTTCTTGACGGTGTTGACGATCGCGCGGGCGCAGGAGACCCGGTACGCCGTCATGTAACCGGCCAGCTTGCCGGTCAGCACGGTGTTGAGCTGGCCGGCGAGGGCCTGGTCGGTGCTCTGGACCAGGCCGCAGGACCAGTCGGGCGCCAACGTGATGGCGGCCGGGTTGGAGAGGTCGGCCGCACTCGCCTGGGTGGCGGGGGCGAGGGCGAGGGCGCCGGTGACGAGGGCGGCGGCGGTGACGGCGGCGAGGTGGTGCGCGGGGCGGTTCACGATGGTGGGCTCTGCTTCCGTTCGGGCGTCGATGAGGCGGCGTCACACGCGGGCCCGCCGGGGCGCGGTGGGTGCACGCGCCCCGGCGGGCGTTCGTCAGTGGGGTTGGCCCCAGTTGAGGTTGATGAGGCTGCCGTCGTCCATGCGGAGGTGGAAGTCGGCGGTGGAGGGGCGCCAGATGCCGACGTTGGCGGCGGGGTAGCCGTTGGCGCCGTCGAAGTTTCCGGAGACGGGGAGGTCGCCGTTGGCTCCCCAGTTGAGTTTGGTGAGGCTGCCGTCGTCGTTGCGGAGGTGGAACTCGCCGGTGGAGGGGCGGAAGATGCCGACGTTGTCGGGGCCGGCGCCGTCCCAGTTTCCGGAGACGGGGAGGTCGCCCTGTTGGCCCCAGTTGACCTTGGTGATGCTGCCGTCGTCGTTGCGGAGGTGGAATTCGCCGGTGGAGGGGCGGAAGATGCCGACGTTGGCGGCGGGGCCGCCGTCCCAGTTCGCGGAGACGGGGAGGTCGCCGTTGGCTCCCCAGTTGAGCTTGGTGATGCTGCCGTCGTCCATGCGCAGGTGGAACTCGCCGGTGGAGGGCCGGAAGATGCCGACGTTGTCGGGGCCCGCGCCGTCCCAGTTCGCCGAGACGGGCAGGTCGCCGTTCTCGCCCCAGTAGACCTTGGTGAGGCTGCCGTCGTCGTTGCGCAGGTGGAACTCACCGGTGGAGGGGCGGAAGATGCCGACGTTGGCGGAGCCGCCGCCGTCCCAGTTCCCCGCCACCGGCTGGTCACCGGCCTGCGGCTGGGCGTCGTCCACGATGCTGTTGTTGCGGGCCGGCTTGAAGGTGCCGTGGCCGGAGAAGTACGGGTACGGGATCTGGCGGTGGAGCACGTTGCCGCTTTTGGTGAACTCGTAGCCGTAGTAGGAGGTCCGCGAGGCGTCGGTCCAGCCCTCGAAGAGGACGACGTGGCCGGCCGCGAGGGCCGCGTCGTTGAGCAGGGCATCGCCGGGCTTCAGCTCGCCCTTGCTGATCCAGGAGGCGACGCCGGTCGGGACGAAGCTGGTGGTGTCCAGCCCGCCCCCGGTCTTGGAGAGGTTCCATGCCATCGAGACGTATCCGGAGCAGTCTTTCCGGTAACCCTGGTAGGTGCCATCCGTGTCGTATATGAGCCCGAGCCCGACCCAGGAGGCGGCGCGGCTGATCGTCTCGCTGCGGGAGATCTGCGGGCCGGCGGTCAGCTGCGCGGTCCCGATGGGTGTGCCCTGGCCGGGGCTGCCCTTGTCGTCGGTGGTGATGGCGACGGCGGAAGGCGGTGCGCCGGCCTCGGCGGCGGCCGGGGTGGTGGCGACGATGCCGGTGACCAGCCCGACGGAGGCCGTGACGGCCAGTGCGCGGGTCATGGCGTGCTTGGTGGACAAGAAGGGTCCCCCCTTTGGTGACGGATGGTGAGAAGCGCAGACCCGTTCGGCGGGCCGCGCATGACCGGCGCTCGGCGGTGTTCTTGCGGTCCCAGCGAGCCGAGGTGACGGCCGGTCAGGTGTCAGCATCATTCGCCCACGTCCCGAACGGATTCAATCTTTATTGAAAATGATCAATGAGCGACCTGGCTCGATCGACGCGCGTCAACCGGCCCTTCTGTACTGATTTATCGCCACAGAAAGCAGAGAGCCGCAGGCGGCTGATTGCTCGCCTGCGGCTCTCTTCTGGCTTGAACTTTCACTACACGGTTACTTCATCTGCTCCTGGAAGGTGGCGGAGCATGCGGGACCCGGTGCGGGGGAGCGCCCGGCGCGTGGTCAGTGGACGCAGAACTCGTTTCCTTCGGGGTCCTGCATGACGGTCCAGGAGCCGCCGGGCTCGGTGACGTCGCGCAGGAGGGTGGCGCCGAGGGAGGTGAGGCGGGTGACGGTGGCTTCGCGGGCGTCGGGGCCGGGGTGGAGGTCGAGGTGGAGGCGGTTCTTGCCCTGCTTCGGCTCGGGGACGCGCTGGAAGAGGATGCGGCGGCCGAGCCCGGTGTCGCTGGTGGGGTCGTGCGGGTCCTCGGGGTGGCGGACGGCGGCGAGGGTCTGCCAGGCGTGGCGGCCGTCGACCTCGGTGACCTGGTCCGGGGTGATCGCGCCGGCCGAGAGCAGGCCGGCGATCAGGGTGCTGTGGTCTTCGAGGGTGTAGTCGAGGGCGGCGGCCCAGAAGGCGGCCTGGCGGTGCGGGTCGGCGGCGTCGATGACGAGCTTCCAGTGCATGGGCATGTAACCGGTTATAGGGGTTGCGGCCGGACGGTGGCAAGAGGGGATGTCAAGAGGGCGTCGGTGTAGGGCAGTTGACCCGGGGCATACTCCGGGGCGAAGACGGGGGAGGGAGCGGGACGATGGTCAGACAGGATCCGCCGGCGGGGGTCGAGGCGCAGCTGCTGCCGGAGTTGTTCCGGACGGCCGACCAGGCGTCGCTGTCCGGGCAGCAGCAGACGCTGCGCTGGTACCGCGGGCTCATCTCGATGCTGGTGGTCGCGGCGGTGGTCGGTTCGCTGCCCGGGCCCGACGACAAGGGGGCCTCCGACATCACGCCGCTGTTCTCGGTGGTGGCGTTCCTGGTGGCCGGGTACTTCTGGTCGCGCCTGCGCCGCAGCAATCCGCAGGCGCGGTGGTACGAGGCGCGGGCGGCGGCCGAGTCGGTGAAGACGCTGGCCTGGAAGTACTCGGTGCGGGCCCGGCCGTTCGAGGGCGACGCGGAGTCGGCGGACGTCGACCGGGGCTACCTGCTGCAGGTGGAGGACGTGCTGCGGGCGTTCGAGGACCCGGCGATCGTGCCGCCGGGGTCGGTCGCCGAGATCACCCCGGAGATGCGCCGGGTGCGGGCGGAGTCGCTGACCGCGCGCCGGACGCTCTACCTGCGCACCCGGGTGGAGGGGCAGCGGACGTGGTACCGCTCGCGGGCGGAGTCCTGCGAGTCGCAGGCGGTCACCTGGGGGCTGGGCGTGGCGGCGCTGATCATCATCGGCGCGGCGGCGGCCGTCGCGCAGGCGACCGGCGCGCTGCAGGTGCACGTGTTCGGGGCCACCTCGGCGGCGGCCGCGGCGGTGATCGCCTGGACGCAGCTGAAGCAGCTCCGTCCGCTGGCCGCCGCGTACCAGCTGGCGGCGCGGGAGCTGGAGAACGTCGGCAACCAGCTGTCCGACCTCGACCCGCGGACGCCGGACGCCGAGCAGCGCTGGGCCCGGCTGGCCGCCGAGGCGGAGGACGCGGTGTCGCGCGAGCACACCACCTGGCGGGCGCGGCGGGCCTTCCCGCGCTGAGGCGGGGAGGGCCGGCCGCGCCCGCGCGGTCCGGGTGACGCGCGATCAGGGCTCGCGCGGGACGAGCGGCGCGGCGCGGCCGACCAGGACCGGCTGGGCGCCGGCGGCGGAGCGGCTCGGCGACACCGCGAAGGCCAGCGCGCCGACGAAGATGAAGCAGCCCAGCCCGACCACCAGCGGGAAGACGAACTGCAGCGCCATCAGCCCGTCCTCGACCGTCCGCGAGCTCTGGAGCCGGACGGAGACGGCGGCCATCCCGGTGTAGTGCATCGCGCAGACCGCGATCCCCATGACCGGCGCGGCGGCCAGCACGGCGAGGGTGCCCCGGATGTTCAGCGCGGCCCACAGCGCGGCCGTCGCCGCGAACACCGCGATCCCGACGGAGAGCGCGACGGTGCCCGCGTCATAGCCGACGAAGCCGGGCAGGACCATCGCGGCCATGCCGAGGTAGTGCATCGCCGCGACCCCGAGGCCGGTGGTCAGCCCGCCCGCCAGCAGCGCCGTCCGAGGGTGCGGGCTGTAGCCGACCGAGAACACGCCGATGCCGACGACCACGATCGCGACGAGCAGGCTGAGCAGGGTGAGGTCGGGCCGGTAGCTGATCTCCGCGCCGGTGACGGAGAAGCCGAGCATCGCGATGAAGTGCATCGACCAGATGCCCGCGCCGAGCGAGGCCGACGCGAAGAGCAGCCAGTGGAGGCGGGAGCGGCCGGTGGAGACCAGCGCCCAGCGGGTCGCGCGCAGGGCGACGAAGGCGCCGAGGCAGGCGACGAGGTACGAGGCCGCCGGTGTCACCCAGCCGTGGTCGGCGTGGTGGATCTCGCCCACGAGGGACTCCTGTCGAGGGTTGGGGGAGGAGGGGGAGCACCGACACCAGGGCAGGGCGGACCGGCCGGCCGTGAACCGGGTCCGTGAGGGGGGAGGCCTGGGGTGGGGGGTGCCCTGACACCGCCGGAGAGTAGCTGCTCCCGATGAGTCCCACAATGTGCGTTTTTCTTGTGAAATCGCAGGCCAGGGGTGCCCTTCACGTGATCGGCATGATCTTGGCACCAAGCCCTGACGCACTCTTCTCAAAAGTGCCGGATCCGATTGAAAACGGACGCAACGGGCGGGTGCGACGCGGAGGGCGTGGCGCGGGCGCCGCGGCTGGACGGTCGGTCAGGCGTCCAGGGGCGCTAGGCCGAACGGGTGACCGGCCGGGTCGATCAGCACCTTGAGCGTGCGGCCGTGCTGGTAGGTGGGCTCGGTCGCGCCCAGGGCCAGGGCGCGGGCGGTGGTCGCCTCCAGGTCGTCCACATAGAAGTCCAGGTGGAAGTGCTTGCCGCCGTCCGGCTCGGTCCACGGCTCCGGCCGGTATCCGCTGACCCGGCCGAAGCCGAGCGGGCTGCCGCCCTCGGGGTTGTCCAGGATGGCGAAGTGCTCGTCCACGTGGCGGGTCTCCCACCCGAGCAGCTCGCCGTAGAAGGCGGCCAGCGCGACCGGGTCGGCGCAGTCGATGGTGACCATGGCGAGGCGGGCGAAGCCGGTGTCGTTCTGCTCGGCGGAGTCGACCTTGGTGGCCTGCTCGGCGGCGACGTCGGTCATGTCTGGTCGGCCCTTCTGCTGAGCGGTGCTGCGGCGCCGGGGGCCCGCGCGGATCGGGTCCCAGGACCAGCATCGCACCGGGAGTCACGGAGGGCACGGCCAGCAGGTACGGGGTGGGGGGAGGGGGCAGTCGGGTGGCGGGCCCCAGGCCGCTGACCAGCACAAATCGGTCGGAGTCGTTCCGGATCGCTACACAATCGGCACGCTTTGGGCATCGGCAGCCAAAGATTAGTTGTATAAACTTTTGGTCCAATCGAGGGATTGTGATTCACGGGGGGTTTCTCGATGGCGATCGAGCTTCCGAGTGAAGTAGTGACGCTCCTTGACTTCATCGGCATCCGTTGGCCCGCGGTCAACGAGGACAGGGTCCGTGAGTTCGGTGAGCACGTGAAGGAGTTCGCGAAGGGCCTCGAAGAGGTCCACGCGGACTCCAGCGCGACGATCCATCAGCTGGGCGGCGCCTACGAGGGCGAGTCGTACCAGGCGCTGGCCGCCAAGTGGGCGCTGATGTCCGACAAGCACTTCGACCAGGTGATCCAGGCCGCCCACGTGGTGGCGCAGGCGATGGACATCGCGGCGGACACGATCGTCGCGATGAAGCTGGAGGCGCTGGGCGAACTCATCGTCCTGGCCGCGACGTTCGTCGCCGCCCAGGCCGCCGCGGTGGCGACCCTCGGACTGGCGGAGGTGGGCGCCGTCGCGGCCCAGCAGGCCGCGCGCAAGCTGATGTCCTACCTGGCGCACGAGTTGGAGGAGTACGTCGTCGGCCAGGTGATCGAGGCGGCCGTCAACCCGCTGGTGGAGGTCGTCGCGGAGGCGGTGTCCGGGCTGGTCTTCGAGGCGGCGGAGGCGGCGGTGAACGGCGGTGGGGGCGCGGCCGGCAGCGGGTTCAGGATCAACCCGGCGGCCGTGGAGGCACACGCCCGGGCCCTGCACGAGCAGGCCGAGAAGGTCGCCCAGCACGCGCAGGTCTTCGGCGTCCGGGTCGCGGCGGTGAGCTTCGAGTGAGCGACGCGGTCGTCAAGGCGCTCCAGAAGAGTGCCAAGAAGCTCGGCAAGACCTTGGCCGAGGACATGGGCAAGGCCGCCACCAAGATGTACAAGCAGGCGGGCGACAACCTCACCAAGACCGCCAAGCACCACAAGGACAACGACACCCACAACGCGGACGACTTCGCCAAGAAGGGCGAGGACAAGGCCGCCCCGCCGCCGAAGACGGGCAAGGGCGGCGGGGACGACGGGGCCAAGAATCCGCCGCGGAAGTACTACATCCACGACGACGGCCGGGTCCAGGAGATCAAGAACGGCCAGCTGGTCGACCTGGACGGCACCGACAAGACCATCGGGCCCCTGGTGGACGGGAAGCCCCCCAAGGTCAAGGACGCGGACCCGGACGACCTCAAGGACACGTACCACGCGAAGAAGTACAAGAAGTCCGACAAGGACGACGACGGCCAGCAGAAGCAGGACGAGAAGGTCGTCAGCCAGAAGATCACCCAGCCGACGGAGCTGTCCCGGGCCGTGGAGGAGGCCCGGCGCGCCCAAGGGGACTACGGCGGCAAGAACTACGCCTCGCTCAGGTACCGGGACGAGCACGGCGAGATCATCCTGGTCGGCCGGAGCGACTACGTCCGCAGCCACTCGGAACGGTCGATCGGCAAACCCCTGTTGGGCGGTAGGGAGGCCGGGGTCAGTGAGCTCTACACCGAACGGGCGCCCTGTCAGGCCGGCCCGAACTGTGAGCGCTGGCTGGCCCGCCACTTCGAGTCGCAGAACCCCGACCTGAAGGTCACCCACGGCGTCGACTACGACAACAAGGTGCCCACCAAGGACCGCGACTGGGGTCACCGGGCCTACCTCAACCAGATCGAGCAGGACCACGCCGCAGGCCAATACGGTGGCACGATGGGCACCAAGGACTTCGACGCTCAGGGGCAGCAGGACAAGGCGGCCGCCGAGGCGAAGCAGGCAGCGAAGAAGAAGCCCAAGGGCATGTGACGGGCGAGACCGAAGGATGGATGACTGGTGCTGGTGGGGATTGACTGGCCCGTGCTCGTCGAACGGGCCGCGCCCGGCGATCTGCTGCGGTTCCGGCCCGACGCGGCGGCGCGGATCTGGCCGGACGGCGACGGCGCGCGCTTCGTGACCGAGGTCGGGATCCCGAACTCCCGGGGGCTCTTCCGCATCCTGGAGGAGCTCGCGGACCGGGATCCGGCCAGCCCGGAGACGGCGTTCGAGGACTGGCCGTCCCCCGAGCCGGTCGAAACCCCGCACGGGCTGCTGCAGCCACTGGGGATGCTCTACCAGGCGGTCGTCTTCGTGCACCTCGGCGACGGCACCGTCTGGGCGTCCGACCCGGACTCCGAGATCGAGTACGAGCTGATCCACGGCGACGTCTCCTCGCTGGCCTACCTCGTCTACAAGTTCGAGGTGGAGCGGCCGGACCCGGACGAGCGGCCGACGCCCTACGACTGGGCCGAGATCGAGGAGATCGTCCGCGAGGGCATGGAGCGCTGGGACCCGCTGCCGTTCAAGAGCGAGTTCTGGACGGCGTTCCTCGACTCCTACCCGATGCTGTGAGCCGGCACTGGTAGGTGGTGGTGTCGGTCGACCCGCGAGCGGTCGACGGGGTTCCGTCCGGGGACGGTACGCGATTCTGGGAGGCCTTCATGGACTCCTGCCACATGACATGAGAGGGCCGGTTCGGACGTGAGCGCGGACAGCAGGGACGACGGGCTGGCGGCGGCGCTGGTGGCGCACTTCGGGCCGCGCGGGCTGCGGGCGCTGCCGATCGCGCCGGCCGGGCCGTTGCGGGATCCGGGGCTGCCGTTGCAGGTGGGGCCGTACTTCCGGGCGGCGGAGGAGGCGGATCCGCTGTCGGTGGGCGAGTGCGCGGCCGCGGCGGGGTGGGACGCGGGG
This sequence comes from Kitasatospora sp. NPDC001527, assembly GCF_040298605.1. NCBI lineage: Bacteria > Bacillati > Actinomycetota > Actinomycetes > Kitasatosporales > Streptomycetaceae > Kitasatospora > Kitasatospora sp. NPDC001527. The sequence goes on from NZ_JBEPAM010000001.1 coordinate 286,198, forward strand.
GCGGTGGCGGCGCAGCTGCGGATCGGGACGGACGGCGGGGCCGAGCTGTACTTCGCGCCGGACCGGTCGGTGCGGGCGGTGGTGCCGGGGGCCGAGCCGCTCGACCTGCCGGTCGCTCCCGGCGTCGAGGCGTTCGCCGGGGGGCTGCTGCTGCTCGACCGGCTGCTGCCGGCGATCGCCGCGTCGGAGCGGCCGGACGTGGCCCTGGCCGCGTACCGGGAGCTGCGGCAGGGCCTGCTGGCCGTCGACCCGGCGGCGTTCGAGGACCGCGAGGGCTGGTGGCCGCGGGTGCTGGACGATCTGCGGCGCCCGCTGAACATCGACTCCTCGGCGGCCTTCGAGGTGGTCGACGAGCGGGGCGGGAAGCGCGTCGTCACGGAGGTGAGCGGCCCGGGGCTGCTGCACCCGGAGGAGCGGCTCTGGCACCGGCTGCAGGCGGAGGGCGTGGAGCCCGAGCAGGTGGTCCGGGTGTACTGCGAGCTGGAGCCGTGCATGATGCCGGGGCACTACTGTGCGCGCTGGATGGCGCGGGAGTTCCCGCAGGCGGAGTTCACCCACGGCTTCGACTACGGGGCGACGGCCGACTCCAGGGAGAACGGGATCAAGGCACTGATGCTCAGCGTGGCCGAGCGGCGGGGCTGAGGGCGGGCTGAGGGCGGGGCTGAACGGGGAGAGGGAAAGCGGGCGATGGTGCGCGACGGGCGGCGGATGCCGCCGCTGGGGGCGGGGCGCAGGCCGGCCGGGCTGGCGCTGCTCGGGTGGCTGGACGACCCGCGGGCGCCGCGGCTGTGCCGGGTGGCGGGACCGCCGGGGTCCGGCAAGTCGCACCTGCTGGCCTGGCTGGTGCGCGGCGGCACCGAGGGGGAGGCGCCGGGCGGGCGGCGGATCCACGCCGTGCTGCCGGCCGCCGGGGCCACCGTGCGGACGGCCGTTTGGTCGCTGGGGCGCCAGCTCGACCTGGTCGCGCACGCCCCCGGACCGCTGGTCGAGGCGATCGCGGCGGACGGGCGGCCGACGCTGGTCTGCGTCCCCGAGCTGGACCTGGCCGAGGATCCGGCCGCGCTGGTGACCGGGCTGCTCGACCCGCTGCTGCGGCTGCCGGAGGTGCGGCTGGTGGTCGAGGCGGCGACCGGCGGCGCGGCGGCCGGGGCGTTCACCGCCGTACCGGCGCCCGCCGTGCTGGACCTCGGCGACCCCCGGTGGACGGACCCGGCGCGGTTCGCCGCCTGGGCGGCGGAGCGGGGCGGCGACGCGACGGCCTACCCGCTGCCCGGCCGGGTGCTCGGGACGCCCGCGGCGGTGGCCGCGCCCGTCCCGCCGCCGCCCGGGGCCGACCTGCGCTCCCTCGGCGAGGAGGCGCTGTCCGCGCTCTGGACGGCCGTCGCCGCCGACCCCGGCCCGGTGGCCGCCGATCCGCTGCTCTACGCGCTCGCCGGCCCCGTCCCCGTGACGGCGGCCGTCGAACGGCGGGACGACGCGCTCGCCCGGGCCTGGCGGGCCGCCGGTCCGGCGGTCGTCGACGAGCCCGACCCGGCGGTCCGGGCCGCCGTGCTGCGGACCAGGCTGCTGGGCGGGGACACCGCCGCCGCGGCCGCCGCGGCCGTCCTGGCGCAGCTGCCCGCGCCCTGGGCCGGGCGCTGGGCGCGCTGGGAGGGCGTCGACCGGGACCGGCCGGGCCCGGCCGTCGCGCTGACCACCGGGGCGGGGCCGTACCTGTCGCAGCTGCTGGTGGCCGATCCGACCGGCGCGGTGCGCACCTTCGACGCCGCCACCGGCCGTCGCCTGGGCGTCGTGGTGGTGCCCGCCCCGCGCCCGCTGCGGGGGCTGGCGGTGACCGCCGGCGGCTGTGTCGTGCTGCTCGACGCCTGGGGCCACCCGGAGCCGGTCGTCCCGGCCGAGCCCCGGCCCGGGCTGGACGCGTACGGGCTGATGGCGGCGCTGGACGCGGTGCGGTCGGCGGCCGGGGACCTCAGCGCGGTGGCGGCGATCGGCGGGCTGGCCGACGCGGCGCCCGCCTTCGGGGACGCGGACGGCGCCGTGCACTGGACCGAGGACGGCAAGGTGGCCAGCGAGCGGCTGCACCACGGCCCGGTCACCGCGCTGGCCGGGACGGCGCTGGGCGGCGGCCCGCTGTCCGACCCGGAGATCCCGCTGCTGGTGAGCGGCGGCTTCGACGGCGCCGTCCGGCTCTGGGGTCCGCGCTCGGCGCCGATGCCGGAGCCGTCGGACCGGCGCGGCTGCCCGGTGACGGCGGTGGCCGCCGGGGCGACGGCGGCCGGACCGGTGGTGGCGGCGGCCTGGTCGGACGGGCTGGTCCGGGTGCGGGACCTGGCCACCGGCGGGGTGCTGGACCTGCGGACGGGCTCGGAGGTGTGGTCGCTGGCGCTGGCCGGCACCCTGCTGGTGCTGGGCATGCCGGACGGTCTGGCCGCCGTGGACACCCGCCGCTGAAGCCGGTGCCGAACCCGCCGCCGAGCCCGGCGCCGGCCCCGGCCGGGCCCGGATGCGGACGGCCGTCATCCCATTTTCTTTAGCCAGAGTAATGACGTAGGCTAAAGAACATGCCCGAGATGTCCGAGCAGGACCTCGCAGCCATCAGTCAGCTGCGGTCGTCCGCCATGCGCCTCTCCCGTCGACTGCGCCACCAGCGGGTCGAGGAGTCGCTCAGTCCTACCGAGATCGGGGTGCTGGGCACCCTCGCGCGATGCGGGAAGGCCACGCCGGGTGAGCTCGCCCGGAAGGAGCACGTACAGCCGCCCTCGATGACCAGGATCGTCGCGATGCTGGAGGAGAAGGGCCTGGTGCGGCGCGAGCCGCACCCGGAGGACCGCCGGCAGGTGGTCGTCAGCAGTACCGAACAGGCCGAGGCGATCCTGGCGGAGTCCCGCCGGCGCCGCAACGCCTGGCTCGCCGAGCTCGCCCAGGGTCTCGACGAGGAGGAATGGGCGACGCTCCGCGAGGCCGCGCCCGTGCTCTACAAGCTCGCACACCTCTAGGCACAGCGAATCCGGTAGCCGCCGGAGGACGAAGGAGAACCGCATCACCGCAGGACCGATGACCGACACCAGGAGCGCGACGGCCATGCCACCGGCCGTCGCGCCGCGAGGGGAGACCACCGTGACACCGCCGGCCGCAGCCAGCGCCGCCACCCGTACCCGGACCGACGAGCAGACCACCGACCCCGCCGCGGCGAGCGCCGCGGCCGCCGACGCCCAGGCGCCCGCCCCGACGGGGCTGCCCGGCAACGGCGACGACGACCCCGACGAACGCACCGCGGCGGACGATCCCGCCGCTCCCGGCCGAACCCACTCGGCCCACCCGTCGCCCGCCACCACCCTTCCTGGGACGCGCTCCGCGCGGCACCCCTCATCCCCGACCGGCTCGACCGGCCCGACCGGCCCGACCGGCGCCGCCTTCACCCGGCCCGGGGGGATGTTCTCCTCGCTGCGCGTTCGCAACTACCGCTACTACTTCGCCGGCCAGGTGGTGTCCAACACCGGTACCTGGATGCAGCGCATCGCCCAGGACTGGCTGGTCCTGAGCCTCACCGGCAGCCCGCTCGCGGTCGGCATCACCACCGCCATGCAGTTCCTGCCGATGCTGCTGTTCGGCCTGTTCGGCGGGGTGCTCGCCGACCGGATGTCCAAGCGCCGGCTGCTGATCTACACCCAGGGCGCGATGGGACTGCTCGCCGCCGGCCTCGCCGTGCTCACCATCGGCGGCGTGGTGACCCCGTACTACGTGTACGTGTTCGCGCTGCTGCTCGGCCTGGTCACGGTGGTCGACAACCCGACCCGGCAGGCCTTCGTCTCCGAGATGGTCGGCCCGAAGGACCTCGCCAACGCGGTCAGCCTGAACGCCGCCAACTTCCAGACCGCCCGGCTGGTCGGCCCCGCCGTCGCGGGCCTGCTGATCGCCGCGGTCGGCAGCGGCTGGGCGTTCGCGCTGAACGCGCTGTCCTTCGCCGCCGTGATCGGCGGACTGCTCGCGATGCGGCAGAGCGAACTGCGCCCGACCGCGCCGATCGCCCGCGAGAAGGGCCAGTTGCGCGAAGGGCTGCGGTACGTCAAGGAGCGGCCCGAGCTGCTCTGGCCGATGGTGCTGGCCGGCTTCATCGGCACCTTCGGCTTCAACTTTCCGACGCTGCTGGCGGGTTTCGCCTCCGACACCTTCCACGTCGGCGCCGGGCAGTACGGCCTGCTGAACACCGCGATGGCCGTCGGCTCGCTGACCGGCGCGCTGATCGCGGCCCGCCGCGGCGCGCCGCGGCTGCGCCGGCTGGTCGGCGCCGCGCTCGGGTTCGGCGCGCTGGAGGTGGTCGCGGCGTTCGCGCCCGGCTACTGGACCTTCGCGCTGCTGCTCACGCTGATCGGGGTGTTCGGGCTGAGCTTCAACACCTCGGTGAACGCCTCGCTCCAGCTGGCCACCGATCCCGCGATGCGCGGCCGGGTGATGGGCCTGCTGATGCTGGTCTTCACCGGCGGGACGCCGATCGGCGCGCCGGTCGTGGGCTGGGTCACCGCCTCGTACGGGCCCCGGGTCGGGCTGCTGGCCTGCGGCCTGGTCTCGGCGGCGGCGGCCGGTGTGGTCGGCCTGGTGCTGGCCCGCAGCGCCGAGCTGCGGCTGCGGCTGGACCTGCACCCGGGGCGCGGCGGCCGGGTGGTGACGCTGGTACCGCGTGCGGCGGCGAGCGCCAAGCCGGAGCTGGCCACGGCCTGCTGACGGACCGTCGGCCCAGGGGCGCCCTCGCGGTGGCCCCGGGGCCGGCGGCCGGTGTCAGAGCCGGATCGCCAGGATCTGCCCAGGCCAGCGGCCGGCCGGCTGCTCGACCTCGAAGGACTCCGTCTCGGTGAAGCCGAGCGCCCGGTACTGGCCGACCAGCTTGCGGTCGTCCCCGCCGAAGCAGTCCACCCGCAGCAGGCCGATGCCGCGCCGGCGGGCCTCGTCGAGGGCGTCGGCGATCAGCGCGGTGCCGATCCCGGAGCCCTTGCGGCTCCGGTCGGTCACCAGGTTGCGGATGTACAGCTCGGGCTCGTCCACCGGGGTGGCGTACTCGGGGCGCTCCTCGGACAGGACGCAGGAGCCGACCGTCCGCCCCTCCTCGTCGACCGCCAGCCGGATCAGGAACGGCTCGCCGCCGTACCTGCCGATGTGCTCGACGCGGGTGGCGGAGCCGCTGAACGAGTGCTCGCCCCACTGGCGGGTGCGGCCCTGGGCGGCCAGCCAGGCCACCGCGCCGTCGAGCAGGGACAGGATGTCGGGGATGTCCTCGGGACCCCCGTTGCGGATCTTCATGGAAGACCGTTCTAGCCCAAACCGTCGCGCGCGGGAAGATGGCCCCATGAGGCTCTTCGTGGCGGTGCTGCCTCCGGTGGAGGCATTGCAGGGCTTGGCCGACGCGGTGGCCCCCCTGCGCGGGCTGCCGGGAGCGGACCGGCTGCGCTGGACGACGGCGGACGCCTGGCACCTGACCCTGGCCTTCCTGGGCGAGGTGCCGGCCGGGCGGCTGCCGGAGCTGGAGGCCGCGCTGGCCGCCGTCGCCGGGGTGAACCCGGCGCACACCCTGCGGCTGGCCGGCGGCGGGCGGTTCGGTGACCGGGTGCTCTGGGCCGGGGTGGAGGGGCAGGACTGGGCGCTGCGCCGGCTGGCCGAGGCGGTGTACGGGGCCACCGCGGAGGTGGCCGGCGAGACGGACGCGTTCAGCTTCCATCCGCACCTGACGCTGGCCCGGGCCGGGTCCTCGCGCGGCCGCCGCCGGGCGGAGCAGCGGATGGCGGCCGCCGAGCTGGACACCCTGGCCCGGGCGCTGGACGGCTACCGGGGGCCGGAGTGGGAGGCCGCCGAGCTGCACCTGATGCGCAGCGAGCAGGGCGGCGGCCCGGTCCGCCACACCTCGCTGCGCTCCTGGCCGCTGGCCCGCTGGGAGGCCTGACCCGCGCGGCTACCGAGCAGGGCCACCGGCATCGACCCCCGGCCCGGGGCCGGCGGCATCGCGGACGTCGTGGCTTTCCCGGCCTCGGACGGCGCCCGCCGGATCACCGGCCGGAACCCGGACGCCACGGCGGGTCCAACCTCGGCGTCCGAGCGCCGACCGGCCGGGGGTACGCTCGTTGACCGTGGATCCCAAGACTCGAATGCGAATCGTGACCGGCGCCCTGGTACTGCTGCTGGTCGTCGTGCTGATCAGCTCGCTGGTCGGCCGGTAGCCACCGGAGACGACACGGGGAAGGGCCACCGCCCGGAGGCGGTGGCCCTTCGTGCGTGCCCGCGGGGGACGGTCAGAGCCGCTCGACCACGTAGTCGATGCAGACCGTGAGCGCCTCGACGTCCGCCGGCTCGACCGCCGGGAACATCGCGACGCGCAGCTGGTTGCGGCCCAGCTTGCGGTACGGCTCGGTGTCGACGATGCCGTTGGCGCGCAGCGCCTTGGCGACGGCGGCCGCGTCCACCGCGTCGTCGAAGTCGATCGTGCCGACGACCTGGGAGCGCTCGGCCGGGTTCGCCACGAACGGGCTGGCGAACGAGGACTTCTCGGCCCAGCCGTACAGCCGGGACGCGGAGTCGGCCGTCCGGGCGACGGCCCAGTCGAGACCGCCGTTGCCGTTCAGCCACTCCAGCTGGTCGGCCAGCAGGAACAGGGTGGCGATCGACGGGGTGTTGTACGTCTGGTCCTTCGACGAGTTGTCGATGGCCGTCGGCAGGTCGAAGAACGGCGGGATGTACCGGCCGGAGCCGGCGATCTCGGCGGCGCGCTCCAGGGCGGCGGGCGAGAAGGACGCCAGCCACAGGCCGCCCTCGGAGGCGAAGGACTTCTGCGGGGCGAAGTAGTAGACGTCGGTCTCGGTGATGTCCACCGGCAGGCCGCCGGCGCCCGAGGTGGCGTCCACCAGGACCAGCGAGCCCTCGTCGGCGCCGGCCGGGCGGGCGATCGGCATCGCGACGCCGGTGGAGGTCTCGTTGTGGGTGAGCGCGTAGACGTCCACCCCGGCCTCGGCGACCGGCAGCGGGTGGGTGCCCGGGGCGGTCTTGACGACGCTCGGCTCGGCCAGCCAGGGCGCGGCCTTGACGGAGGAGGCGAACTTGGAGGAGAACTCGCCGAAGTCGAGGTGCTGGGACTTCTCCCGTACCAGGCCGAAGGCCGCGATGTCCCAGAAGGCGGTGGACCCGCCGTTGCCGAGCACCACCTGGTATCCCTCGGGGAGGGAGAACAGGCTGCTCACGCCCTCGCGCACACGCTTGACCAGGTTCTTCACCGGGGCCTGGCGGTGCGAGGTGCCGAGCAGGGAGGTCTCGGTCGCGGCGAGGGCACTCAGGGCCTCGGGGCGCACCTTGGACGGGCCGCAGCCGAAACGGCCGTCGGCGGGCTTGATGTCAGCGGGGATCTGGATCTGAGCCACGGGCGCAGCCTACCCGCCGGGGGGTCCGGAATCGACGGCGGTCCGCCCGCTGAGATGCCGTCGACCGGCCCGCGAGCTGCGGAAACAGCGGGTCCGGTTCACATGTCGGACCCGCCGTTCCCGCGACCGTGCGGTGACCTGCGGTGACCTGCGGAGGTCCGGCCGGGTCAGCGCGCGATGGCGTCGTAGCCCTCGATGTCGCGCGGGCTGCGCGCGCCGGGGCCGATGTAGCGCGCGGCGGGGCGCACGAGCCGGCCCGTGCGCTTCTGCTCCAGGATGTGCGCCGACCAGCCGGCCGTCCGGGCGCAGGTGAACATCGAGGTGAACATGTGCGCCGGGACCTCGGCGAAGTCCAGCATGATGGCGGCCCAGAACTCGACGTTGGTGGCCAGCACGCGGTCGGGGCGGCGGTTGTGCAGCTCCTCCAGCGCGGCCTTCTCCAGCGCCTCGGCGACCTCGAAGCGCGGCGCGCCGAGCTCCTTGGCGGTGCGGCGCAGCACCCGGGCGCGCGGGTCCTCGGCGCGGTAGACGCGGTGGCCGAAGCCCATCAGGCGCTCGCCCTTGTCCAGCGCGTTCTTGACCCAGGTCGTCGCGTCGCCGGTGCGCTCGATCTCCTCGATCATGCCGAGCACGCGGGACGGCGCGCCGCCGTGCAGCGGGCCGGACATCGCGCCGACCGCGCCGGAGAGCGCGGCCGCGACGTCGGCGCCGGTGGAGGCGATCACCCGGGCGGTGAAGGTGGAGGCGTTCATGCCGTGCTCGGCGGCGGAGGTCCAGTACGCGTCGATGGCCTTGACGTGCTTGGGGTCCGGCTCGCCGCGCCAGCGGATCATGAACCGCTCGACGACGGTCTCGGCCTTGTCGATCTCGCTCTGCGGGACCATCGGCAGGCCCTGGCCGCGGGCGGACTGGGCGACGTACGAGAGTGCCATGACGGCGGCGCGGGCGAGGTCGTCGCGGGCCTGCTCGGCGTCGATGTCCAGCAGCGGCTTCAGGCCCCAGACCGGGGCGAGCATGGCGAGCGCGGACTGCACGTCGACCCGGATGTCGCCGGAGTGCACCGGGATCGGGAACGGCTCGGCGGCCGGCAGGCCGGGGTTGAACTTGCCGTCGACCAGCAGGCCCCAGACGTGGCCGAAGGAGACATTGCCGACCAGGTCGTCGATGTCGACGCCCCGGTACCGCAGAGCGCCGCCTTCACGGTCGGGTTCGGCGATCTCGCTCTCGAACGCGACGACACCTTCGAGCCCGGGTACGAAGTCGGACATGCACGGCTCCTTCAGTTCTGCGATCGGCGGCCGCCGTGGTGGGGAGGCACGCCTCTGACCGAATGGTGATTGGCACTCGGTGCCAGGGTGACAGGCACGGGGTGCATTGCGCCATACACCACGGTGGTGATGTTTTCCCGGGGCCCGCTTGACTTTTCGCCCGGGAACCGGTCGCACCCGGCGGATCCGCGGAGCGAAGGGCACGATCACGGACGAATCACCGTACGCCGGGCGGCCTGGCGGTGGCGAGTCACCTTATCTCCCACCGGGGTTTGTCCGGAGGTAGCGGTGCCGGTTGCTTGTCGTACGGGATGATGTTGACGTGCAGACCCCGGACCGCGCCCAGTCGACGCCCCTGACCCCAGCCACCCGGATCCTGGCCGACGAGGCCCGCCCCGGACCGGACCTCACCGTGATGCGCAAGCACTACGCGCACGAGGGCCTGGTCGAGGAGGAGCTCGCCGCCGAGCCGATCGGCCAGTTCACCCGGTGGTTCCACGAGGCCGACGAGGCGGGGGTGGTGGAGCCCAACGCGATGGTGCTCTCCACCGCCGACGCCCAGGGGCGGCCCAGCGCGCGCACCGTGCTGCTCAAGGCGTTCGACGCCCGCGGCTTTGTCTTCTTCACCAACTACGGCTCCCGCAAGGGCACCGAACTGGCCGCCAACCCGCACGCGGCGCTGCTCTTCCCGTGGATCGCGCTGGCCCGCCAGGTGATCGTCCAGGGCCGGGTGGAGAAGGTCGGCCGGGACGAGACCGCCGCCTACTTCCGCACCCGCCCGCACGGCTCCCAGCTCGGCGCCTGGGCCAGCGAGCAGTCCAGCCCGGTCGCCTCGCGCGAGGTGCTGGAGCAGCGCTACGCGGACCTGGAGCGGCGCTACCCGGAGGGCGAGGGGGTGCCGGTGCCGCCGTTCTGGGGCGGCTACCGGGTGGTGCCCGCCAGCGTGGAGTTCTGGCAGGGGCGGGAGAACCGGCTGCACGACCGGCTGCGCTACCTCGCCGACCCGACTGCCCCGACGGGCTGGCAGGTGGAGCGGCTCTGCCCGTGAGGCGGGCGCGGCACTGCCCCGAGGGCCCGGCGGGGGCTGCCCGCGGGCCGGGCGCGGCGCTGCCCGCCGGGGCGCCCGGGGCCGCCCGCGCTCCCGGCCCGCACGTTCCCGACCTGCGGCGTCGAGGCACGGGGCCGCACTTGTGACGACCCTGCGACAACTTCCCGCGTCCACCGGCTGACCCGCCGTCACCCCGCCAGTATGGTGAAGACGTTCACCGTATCGGTGGGGGGTTGTTGGGTGCGGCCGTACTTCTTCTTCAGCTACGCGCGGCGGGACCAGATGGTCGGTGGCGCCTTCGTCGACCAGTTCTTCACCGACCTGCGGGACGAACTGGCGCGGATCGAGCCCGAGGCCGGACCGGGCGAGCTGGCCTACCGCGACACCGAGCGGCTGCGGGTCGGCGACGACTGGGAGCGGCAGCTGTCCCGGATGGTCGGCTCCAGCCGCACCATGGTCGCCCTCTACTCGCCGGCCTACTTCGCCAGCGACTACTGCGGCAAGGAGTGGACCGCCTTCGACGCCCGCACCCGGCGCCACGAGGAGCAGACCGGCGACAGCGTCCCGGCCCTGATCCCCGTGCTGTGGGAGCCGCCGCCGGAGGACCTGCCCGCGGAGGTGCGGCGGATCCAGTACATCCAGCACGACTTCGGCGCGGAGTACGCCACCGGCGGGCTGCGCCACCTGCTGCGCACCGACCCGCACGGCACGGCGTACCGCCTGGTGGTGCGGGTGATCGCCGAGCGGGTGCGGGAGGCCGCCGGCTGGCGGGTCACCGAACTGCGGGACCTCGACCTCGGCCGGGTGGAGGGCTGCTTCCCGGTGCCGGAGATCGCCCCGGTCGCCGTGCGCAGCAGCCTGGTCCGGCTGTTCGTCGCCGCCCGCTGGTCCGGGGACCACCGGTCCGCCGCAGCCGCCGCGGCGACCGGCGACCGCGTCCCGGCGCAGCGCTCCGAGGGCACCGCGGCGGTGGGGGCGGACGACGCGGACGGCGCCGACGCGCGGTACCGCGGCGGCTGGTACGGGGCGCACCCCCGGGACTGGGCGCCCTACCACCCGCCGCGGCTGCCCTCGCTCGCCGTCCAGGCCCAGCAGGTGATCACCCGCGCCGGGCACAGCACCAGCCTGGAGACGGTCGGCCCCGACCTCGGCGAGGCGCTCGACCGGGCCCGGGAGAACAACGAGGTCAGCGTCCTGCTGGTGGACCCGTGGGCGGCCGGGCGGGACCCCTACCGGCAGGCGCTGCGCGACTTCGACCGGCAGAACCACCCGGTCACCGCCGTCCTGCTGCCCGACAGTTCCGAGGACCCTCCGCCCGGTCCGGCGCGCGCCCGGCTCTGGGAGGGGGTGCGCGAGGTGTTCGCGCGCACCTGGTTGCACCGCTCCGGACCCGAGCCGCTCTTTCGCGTCCACGTCCGGCGGGAACGTTTCGAGCGTGAGCTGCTGTCGACGGTGACCGTGGCCCAGAACCGGCTGCTGGACCAGATCGACGACGACCCGGTGACGGCCCGCGCCCAGTTCGGCCTCGGCCCCGACCCGCGGCCGATGCCCGGCCTCACCATCCCCGCCTGGCCGCCGCCCGCCCGGTCGCGGCCGCCGGAGCCGCCGGACCCGCCGGAGCCACCGGAGGACCCGCCGGCCCAGGCGGGTCCGCGCGTACCGCGCCCGGGGAGCACCCCGGGCAACGGGGCCGCCCCGGGGGCACGGGCGGTCCGGCGTGAGGAGACCGTGCCCCCGGCCACCCGGGCGCCCAGTGAAGGAGAAGCGGACCGATGAGCCCCGAGCACGCCGCCCTCGCGGACCACGGGTCCGCCGCCCTGGCGACCCCCGCCACCGGCACCGTCGTCACCTTCTACTCGTTCAAGGGCGGCACCGGCCGCACCATGGCGCTCGCCAACCTGGGCTGGATCCTGGCCAGCCAGGGCCTGCGGGTCCTGGTGGTGGACTGGGACCTGGAGGCCCCCGGCCTGCACCGGTACTACCACCCGCTGCTGGTCGACCCCGAACTCCACGCCACCGACGGCCTGATCGACATGCTGCGGGCCTACGTCGACGAGGCGCTGCCCGGCCCCGACCGCCCCGGGCCCGGCCCGGACCCCCGGGAGTGGCTGGCCGCCCCGGGACGGCTGGAGCAGTACCTGTGCGGCCTGGCGCTCGACCTCCCGGACGGCGGCCGCCTCGACCTGATGCCGGCCGGCCGGCAGAACGCCGCCTACTCGGCCGCCGTCACCAGCTTCAACTGGCGCAGCTTCTACACCCGCGCCGACGTCCGCGGCGCCGAGTTCCTCTACGCGCTGCGCGCGCAGTGGACCGCCGCCTACGACTACGTGCTGATCGACAGCCGCACCGGCGTCAGCGACACCTCCGGCATCTGCACCGTGCTGATGCCCGACACCGTCGTGGACTGCTTCACCCTCGGCGCCCAGAGCATCCGCGGCGGCGTCGACGCGGCCCGCGCCATCGTCGACGCCGACGAGCGCGAGATCCGGGTGCTGCCCGTCCCGATGCGCGTCGAGGACGCCGAACGCGCCGGGCTCGCGGCCGGCCGCGACCTCGCCCACGACGCCTTCGACCCCTACCTGGGCCGCTGGCTCGGCGCCGAGCGCCGCGCGGAGTACTGGCGCGACGTCGAGGTGCCGTACAAGCCGTTCTACGCCTACGAGGAGGTGCCGGCCACCGTCGTCGACCGGCCGCAGCAGGGCCGCAGCCTGCTCGCCGCCTTCGAACGGCTCGCCGACTGGCTGACCGGGGGCCGGGTCCGCGAGCTGCGCCCGGTCCCCGACCAGGCCCGCCGCCAGCTGTACGCGGCCTACCTGCGCAAGGGCCGCACCCGCTCCCGCCAGGTGTACGTCAGCTACGCCCCCCGGGACCGGGTCTGGGCCGAGTGGATCACCGAGACCCTGCGCGGCTTCGGCTACGTCGCCACCCTGCACAGCGCCGCCGTCCCGCTCGACGCCGGCCCGCCGCAGTCCGGCGCGCTGCCCGAGGCCGCCGGGCCGCTGGACGGCGACGGCCGGCTGCTCGCCCTGCTCACCGCCGACTACGCCGGGCTGCCGCGGGCCCGGGAGATCTGGCGCCGGTTCACCGCCCAGGACGCGACGGGCGACTCCGGCGGTCTGCTGGCGGTGCGGATCGGCGCGCCGGAGCAGTCGGAGCCGCCCCAGTTCGCCGGGCTCCGGGCACTGGAGCTGGCGACCGGCTCGGCGCAGCGGGCCGAGGCGCAGCTGTTCGAACTGATCGGTCCGCCGCCCGGCGCCGGCCGCTGGATGGACTCCGGCGAGTTCACCGTGCCGCGCCCGCCGCGCTTCCCGGACGGCCGCCCCGCCGTCCAGGAGCTCCCGCCCAGGCTGCCCACCTTCACCGGCCGGATGCGGCTGCTGGAGGCCGTCCGCGACGGTTTCACGGCCGGCGCGGACGCCTCGCCCGTGCAGGTGCTCTACGGGATCGGCGGCGTCGGCAAGTCGCAGGCCGCGATCGAGTACGCGCACCGCTTCGCGGCCGGGTACGACGTGCTGTGGTGGGTGCCCGCCCAGCAGCCCGCGGTGATCCCGCAGAAGCTCGCCGAACTCGCCCCCGGCCTCGGCCTGGAGAGCGACGGTGACGTCACCCGCACCGCGCGCGCCGTGCTGGACGCGCTCGGCAGCGGACGGCCCTACCGCCGCTGGCTGCTGCTGTTCGACAACGCCGAGGACCCGGAGCTGCTGGACCCGTGGCTGCCCGCCGCCGGGCGCGACGGCCACGTCCTGGTGACCTCGCGCGACCGGCGCTGGTCCCGCCGGCCCGGCCGCACCGAGGTGGAGGTGTTCGACCGGGCCGAGAGCGTCGAACTCGTCCGGCACTTCAACACCGGTGTCGAACGGGCCGACGCGGAGCGGATCGCCGAGCTCCTCGGGGACCTGCCGCTGGCCGTCGGCCAGGCCGCCGCCTGGCTGCAGGAGACGCCGATGCCGGCCGCCACCTACGCCGACCTGCTCGACGAGACGCTCACCGACATCCTCGACCGGTCGGTGCGCTCCGGTTCCGACGGCCCCGCGTTCGGCGGCACCGGTGCCGGCCGGGCCGTCGAGGAGGGACCCAACGCCACGGTCACCGCCGCCACCTGGCGGATCGCCGGCTCCGACCTGCGCCGGATCAACGCCCCGGCCGCCCGGCTGCTGGAGATCTGCGGCTTCCTCGGCCCGGACGCCATCCCGATCGGCCTGCTGTACAGCCCGCCGGTGATCGAGGCGATCGGGCTGCCCCCGGGGACCTCGGACCACCGGCTGGCGGTCGGCGACATCCTGCGGACCGTCAACCAGTTCAACCTCGCCCGCTACGACCAGGGCGCCGGCACGCTGGTGGTGCACCGGATCGTCCAGGCGCTGCTGCGCGAACAGGTCGGCGAGGCGGACCGGGACCGGGTCCGCGGCGTGGCCCACCGGGCCCTCGCCCTCGCCGACCCCGGCGACCCCGACGCCCCGCACCACTGGCCCCGGTACGCCGAACTGCTGCCCCACCTGCGCCCGTCCGGCGCGGACGAGTCCACCGACCCGGCGGTGCGGCAGTGGATCGTCAACTCGGTCCGCTACCTGTGGCAGCGCAGCCTCCACGACGCGGGCCGCGAGCTGGCCGAACGCGTCCTCGCCCGCTGGCGGGAGATCGGACCGCGGGGCACCGGCCCGGACGTGAAGGTGCAGCTGCTGCGCGTCCAGCTCGGCAACATCCAGCGCACCCAGGGGCTGGTCCGGGAGGCGTACAGCACGGACCGGGACGCGTTCGAGCGGCTGACCGTGCTGCTGGGGCGCGAGCACCAGGAGACCATCCCGGCCGCGATGAGCCTCGGTGGGGACCTGCGCCACCTGGGCCGCTACCGCGAGGCCCGGGAGCTGGACGAGGAGACGCTGGCCGTCGCCCGCCGGGTGCTGGGCCCGGACAGCCGGCGCAGCCTGATGGCGGAGAACAACCTGGCCGTCTCCATCATGCTGGCCGGCGACTTCGCCGGGGCGCTGGCCGTCCACGAGGTGCTCTACCACCGGAAGCTGGAGGTGTTCGGCAAGCGCAGCCCCTACACGATCCTCGGCGGCGTCGTCCTCGGCCTGGCGCTGTGCGAGACGGGGCGGCTGGAGGAGGCGCTGTCCCGGCTGGACAAGGCGGTGCGCCGCAGCCGGCAGGCGCTCGGGGAGGACCACGACGAGACCCTGCGCGCCCGCCGCTTCCGCTGCGCCGTGCTGCGCCGGCTCGGCCGGCTGCCGGAGGCCCTGGGGGAGATCGAGGACGTCCACCGGCAGCTGACGGGGCGCTACGGCGCGGACCACCCGGGCACGGCCGCCGCCGCGGGGAGCTTGTCCGCCACGCTCAGCGCGCTCGGGGACACCGAACAGGCCGTGGAGCTCGCCGAGGAGGCGTACCTCTACCAGCGCGACCACCTCGGTGCCGGTCACCCCATGGAGCGGGTCGCGGCGGGCAACCTGGCCGTGGCGCTGCGCCGGGCCGGGCGGACCGAGGAGCCGCAGGCGCTCTCGGGCAAGGTGCTGGAGGACCTGACCGGGCTGCTGGGCGAGCACCATCCGTACGTCGGGACCGCCCGGCTCAACCGGGCCAACGACCTGGCGCGCGCCGGAAGGCCCGCCGAGGCCCTGCCGCTCGCGGAGTCGGCCGCGGCGCTGCTCACCGAGCGCTTCCACCCCGACCACCCGGACGTGCTGGCGGCGACCGCGAACGTCGCCCTGGCGCTCGCCGCGGTCGGCGAGAGCGCGCGGTCGGCGGAACTGCGGGTGCGGACGCTGGTCCGGGCGCGGATGGTCCGGTACCTGGGGGACGGGCACCCGCTCACCGAGGCGATCCGGATGGGGGAGTGGCTGGACGTCGAGACGGAACCACCGCTGGTGTGAGGAGCGGGACGGGCATCGGCCGAGAGGGAGCTGGACACATGGAACCGGACGTCGTGGTGGAGCCGGACCGGCCGCCGCACGGCACCGACGGGCGGCCCGCGCTGGCCGACCTGGCGAGGGCCGACGCGGGTGAGCTGGCCCGGAGGCTGGAGCTGGCCCTGCCGGGCGCGGGTGCCAGACCGGTCGCGTCTTTCAATTCAGGCATCTGACAGTACGGTTAGCGGACGGCGCGTCCTGGAAATGTGCCGTCATGACTCCTCCGCCGCTCACGCAGGTCGTGCTGAAGGTCCACAGCCGGTGCGACCTCGCCTGCGACCACTGCTACGTCTACGAGCACGCCGACACCGGCTGGCGCGCCCGGCCGCGCGTCGTCGGGGAGGCGGTGCTGGCGAGAGCCGCCGAGCGGATCGGGGAGCACGCCGTCGCGCACGGGCTCACCTCCGTGCGCGTCGTCCTGCACGGGGGCGAGCCGCTGCTGGCCGGGCCGGCGGTGTTCCGGCGGGCGGCGGAGGCGTTGCGGGCCGCGCTGCCCGAGGTGTGCGACCTGGACCTGCGGGTGCACACCAACGGGGTGCGGCTGAGCGCGGCGTACTGCGAGCTGTTCGACGAACTCGGCATCCGGGTCGGCGTCTCGCTGGACGGCGACCGGGCCGCCAACGACCGGCACCGCCGCTTCGCCGACGGCCGCTCCAGCCACCCGCGGGTGCTGCGGGCCGTCGGGCTGCTGCGCGAGCCGCGGTTCCGGCACCTGTTCGCGGGCCTGCTCTGCACCGTCGACACCGCCAACGACCCGGTGGCGGTGTACCGGGCGCTGGCCGCACTGGAGCCGCCCGCCGTCGACCTCCTGCTCCCGCACGCCACCTGGGAGCGCCCGCCGGAGCGGCCCGCCGGGGCGGGTGCGACGCCGTACGCCGACTGGCTGCTGGCCGTCCACGAGCGGTGGGAGGCGGACGGCCGCCCGTTCGCCGTCCGCACCTTCGACTCGGTGCACCGCACCCTGGCCGGGCTGCCCGGTCTGGGCGAGGCCCTCGGGCTGGAGCCGGTGGACCTGGTGGTGCTGGAGACGGACGGGACGTACGAGCAGGCGGACAGCCTGCGGACGGCGTACGACGGCGCCCCGGCCACCGGGCTGGACGTCTTCCGGCACAGCCTCGACGACGTCGCCCGGCACCCGGGGACGGCCGCCCGGCAGGCGGGCCTCGCCGGGCTGAACGCCACCTGCCGGGCCTGCCCGGTGGTGCGCTCCTGCGGCGGGGGCCTGTACGCGCACCGCTACCGGGACGGCTCCTTCGACCACCCCTCGGTGTACTGCGCGGACCTGCGGGAGCTGATCGACGGCCTGGCCGCCCGGGCCGGGGCCCCGCGGCGTCCTGCCCCACCGGTGGACGTCGCCGGGCCGGAGCTCAGTGACGCGCAACTGGGCGAACTGGCTCTGGGGCAGGGCGGGCCGGAGACCGTCCGGGCGCTCGCCCGGTCCCAACTCGCGCTCACCCGGGCGATGGTGGCCGCCGTGCACGGCTCCTCGGGGGTGGCCCGCTCGGCGGCCTGGGAGCTGCTGACCGAACTCGACGCCGCCGAACCGGCCGCCGTGGACGCGGTGTTGGCCCACCCGTACGTCCGGGCCTGGGCGGCGCGGCGGCTGACCGGCGACCCGGGCGCGGGGCTCGGTCCGCTGGCCGGGCTGGCCGCCGCGGCGGCCGTGCGGGCGGGGCGCGGGGACGCGGTGGCGGTGCCGCTCCGGGAGGGCGTGCTGCACCTGCCGACCCTCGGCCGGCTGGTGCTGGGCGGGGGCGCCCGGGAGGCGCTGGTCACCGGGGGGCGGACGGGCTGGACGGCGCGCACCGGGGACGGCACGCTCACCGGCCCGGGTGACCCGCGCTGGCAGCCGGTGCGGCGGATCGGGTTGGCGGGCGGGCGCGTGCTGGCGCTGGAGGACGTGGACCCGCAGCGCGCCGTCCACTGCTGGCCGGTCGCGGACCGCCTGTCCGGCACCGCGTACGCGGGCTGGGCGCAGGACCTGCGGGCGGCCGCCGACCTGCTCGACCGCGAACTGCCCGACTACGCGGCCGGATTGCGGGCAGGCCTGACCACCGTCACCCCACTGCGGCCCGGCCCGGACGGACGGGACCTCAGCTCGGCGGCACGCCAGGCCTTCGGAGCGGTCGCCATCGCCCGGCCCGGTACCGCGCCGGGCCTCGCGCTGCTGCTGGTGCACGAGTTCCAGCACGTGAAGCTGGGCGCGGTGCTCGACCGGTGGGAGCTGTACGACCGCACCGACACCCGTCTGTTCGAGGCCTTCGGCCTCTCCCCGCGCCCGGTCGGCTCCCTCTTCCAGGCCGTCTACGCCCACCTCGCCGTCACCGCCTTCTGGGGCACCCAGGCGGACGCCGGATCGCCAGCGGCCCGCTCCCGGTTCACCCACTGGCGCGGCCTGACCGACGCGGCCGTGGACCTGCTCGCCGGCAGCGGCGCGCTGACGGCGCTGGGGCGCCGGTTCGCCGACGGGGCGCGGGAGTCGCTCGACCCCTGGCTGCGGGTCCCCGCCGGGCGGGCCAGGGGGTGATGCGGCCCAGGCGGCGGGCCATCCGCTCGACGGTGCCCGTGGGCGGCGCGGTCTCCGTGGCCGGGGTCGTTGCGGTCGTTCAGCCGCAGCCCCCGCTGCTGAGCGATGCCGTGGCGGGCGGCTGGCAGCTGTTCGAGCACGGCGACCCGGGAGCCGTGGCGTACGCCGTGGATCGAGGTGGCCGTCTGCGCATGGGCGAACCAGGAGGCGTTCGGCACCAGCGGAAGCGGCCGTTGTGGCACTCTGGCCCGGACACCCGCACCGGCGGGCCGGTGGCGGGCGACCCAGTCCCAGCGTCGGCTGGTCCATGACCTGGTGGTCCGGAAGGCGTCCAGTGCCGGCCAGCTCGCGAAGCGAAGGTCCGTTGCCGAGCCGGGGTGTCGGCGAGAGCACGAAGGTTCCTCGAAAGGTCGGGTGCGATGGGCGTCACGCTGGGCGTGGTGGTGCTGACGATGGGAAACCGGCCTGCGGAGCTGACGGCGCTGCTGGAATCGGTACGGGCCCAGGACAGCGGCGACAGCGGTGTTCGGACCGTCGTGCTCGGGCAGGGCGTGAAGCTGCCGGAGCTGCCGGAGTGGGTGGATGCGGTGGAGTTGCCGGAGAACCTCGGCATCCCCGGAGGCCGCAACGCCGGCGTCGAGCGGCTGTGTGAGCTGGGTGGCACGGACGTGCTGGTCGTCCTGGACGACGACGGGCTGCTGCCCCGCACCGACACCTTCCGGCTGATCCGGGAGGCCTTCGAGCGGGACTCCGAGCTGGGCATCGTTTCGTTCCGGATCGCGGATAAGACCGGGTTCACCCAGCGCCGCCACGTGCCCCGCTTCGGTGCGAGCGATCCGCTGCAGTCCGGTCCGGTCACGACGTTCCTGGGCGGCGGGCACGCGATCCGCATGAGCGTGATCGACCGGGTCGGGCTGTTCCCCGCCGAGTTCTTCTACGCGCACGAGGAGACCGACTTCGCCTGGCGCGCGCTGGACGAGGGCTGGCGGATCGACTACCGCGCCGACCTGGTGCTGCAGCACCCCCGCACCGACCCGGCCCGTCACACCACCTACTACCGGATGACGGCCCGCAACCGGGTGTGGCTGGCGAAGCGCCACCTGCCCGCTCCTCTGGTGCCGATCTACCTGACCTCCTGGGCGCTGTACACGCTGGTCGGGCGGCCGCCGCTCGCCGGGCTCAAGGCGTGGTGGTCCGGGTTCTTCGAGGGTGTCCGGGTGCCGTGCCCGCCTCGGCGGCCGATGCGGTGGTCCACGGTGTGGCGGATGACGCGACTGGGCCGACCGCCGGTGATCTGACAACCGTGGTTCGCGCGGCCGCGTCGCGGTGCTGGGACGGAGGGCGGCGCCGATCTGCGGCGTCCCGTGCTGCTCCCGCGTCGGCGCGGGAGCAGCACGGGGGGTTATGGCGGTGGTGGGTTCGTCGGACTCGCGGATGTGGACGAGTTCGCCGTTGGACGCGATCTCGACGCAGTCGGCGTCCTCCCCGCTGAACGTCGACTTCTGCCAGTTGAGCTGCTCCATGGCTACCTCCCCAGGAGTTTGTACCGGACGTGCTGGATCATGCCCTTGAGCCTCTGTCGCACTCTCCGGGTCTCGGTCGGCGACGAGAGCCACACCCTCCCCCGGCACTGGCGATCCGCCGCCGGCGACGACCTCGCCGAGGGCGGGCGGGGGCTCCAACTCGTCGAAGGGCTCACCCACCGGTGGGGCGCGGAGTCGCACAAGCGAGGCAAGCTCGTCTGATTCGAGCTGGACTCGGCCGCGTGACCACCGCCATCGGCCTGCTCGTCCTCGCCTCGGCGGTGGTCGGGGCGGTCGGCGAGGTGCTGACGAGGTCGCTGCGGAACCACGTCGACCGGGCGGGCAGCACGGTCGACGAGCACAGGTGCCATTGATGGCACTCCGCCCCCTCGCCGGGCCCCGGCGAGGGGGCGGAGCGTAGATTCGGCTCATGAACGAGCAGCCCCCGGTCCTGGTCACCCGCCGTCTCGCCCCCGGCGTGGCCGAACGGCTCACCGCTCACCACGCGGCCACCGTGCACGACTCCGACCTGCCGATGGCGCGCGCCGACCTCCTCGCGGCCGT
Organism: Kitasatospora sp. NPDC001527; assembly: GCF_040298605.1. Classification (NCBI taxonomy): domain Bacteria; kingdom Bacillati; phylum Actinomycetota; class Actinomycetes; order Kitasatosporales; family Streptomycetaceae; genus Kitasatospora; species Kitasatospora sp. NPDC001527. The sequence goes on from NZ_JBEPAM010000001.1 coordinate 306,431, forward strand.
CCACGGCCGCCGGGCCCTCATCACCACCCTGGACGACCGGGTGGACGCGGAACTCCTCGACGCCGCCGGCCCCGGCCTCGAAGTCGTCGCCAACCACGCCGTGGGCCACCACAACATCGACCTGGCCGCCTGCGCCGAGCGCGGCATCCCGGTCACCAACACCCCCGGCGTGCTGACCGCCTCCACCGCCGACATGGCCTGGGCCCTGCTGCTGGCCGCCACCCGCCGCCTCGGCGAGGGCGAGCGGCTGCTCCGCTCCGGCGAGACCTGGGCCTGGGCGCCCAACTTCCTGCTCGGTCTCGAACTGACCGGCACCCCGCTGGGCATCCTCGGCATGGGCCGGATCGGGCAGGCGGTGGCCCGCCGGGCGCGCGGCTTCGACATGCCGGTGAGCTACCACAACCGCCGCCCGCTGCCGCCCGAGCAGGCCGACGGCGCCGAGTGGCTGCCGCTGGACGACCTGCTCGCCACCTCCACCGTCCTCGTCGTCACCTGCCCGCTGAGCGACGCCACCCGGCACCTGCTGGACGCCCGCCGGCTGGCCCTGCTGCCGCCCGGCGCGGTGGTGGTCTCGATGACCGCCGGGGTCGTCGACGAGGAGGCGCTCGCCGCCGCCCTGGAGTCCGGCGCGCTGTTCGCCGCCGCCGTCGACAACTTCGAGCACGAGCCGGCCGTCCCCTCCGCCCTCCTCGCCCAGGACCGCGCCGTCCTCGCCCCGCACCTGGGCAGCGCCACCGTCCGCACCCGCCAGGCCATGGGCGACCTCGCCGTCGACAACGTCCTCGCCGTCCTCTCCGGCAAGGACCCGCTCACCCCGGTCGGCCGCTAGCGGACTCCGGAAACGGCGGAATGTGGTCCATCGTCTGCAACAACCGCCTCGCAGCTGTGGCTTCCTCCGGCCGTACGGAGGAAGCCACAGCTGCGATGACTGACCGACCCGTGAGGACGGCTCTCCTGGCGGCCGCCTCCCAGCCGGATTGCCGCCGGTGGCTCGTGTCGCGCCTGCCGATCCGGTCCGCCGCACAGGCGGAGTGCCACTGGTCGGCCTGGCAGATGCTTCCCAGCAGGTCCAACAACTCGGCCTTGCAGGACACATGAGGGGTCGCGGCCAGTTCGACGAGGAACGGGACCGCGGGAGCTGTTGCCTCACCGACGACGAACCCCAGCGCACAGACGGCGTCGCCCAGTTCGTCGACGGCGAGGCGGGCCGCATCCTCGTCCCCGTGGGCGATCCGGGCCAGCAGCGGGGGAATCCCGCCGGCCGGAGCCCCCGTCGCGTCACGCAGCTCTGCCCAGCGGACCCCGGAGACGCTCCTCAACGGACTTCCCACGCTCTGCTCCTCATCGGATCCTCGCGTCGACTCTGCCGCACCCATGGTCCGGCAGCCGGCGGCACTCCGGCCGGGCGGCATTCCGCGGGTCCGGCGCCGCGCGGAGAACGGGTTGGGGACCACCACCTATGCGCATCGGACGATGATGGGTCACTCGCGATCGGTGGGGCCGTTGATCTCGCGGCGGGCCTGCCAGGTGGTGTGCTCGCGGGAGACGGCGTCCTCGGCGTCGCGGGAGAAGCGGGCCCAGAGTTCCTCGGCGTCGGGGGAGCCGACGTCGAGGTGGGCGAGCTGGGCGCGGATCTGGGCCAACTCGTCGGCGGCCAGGCCGTACGCGGCGGCGAGCGGGCGGTACTGGCGCAGTTGCGCCCACGCGGTGACCGAGGCGGCCACGGCGGAGACGGTGCCGAGCGCGTCGAAGGAGAACTCGCCCATCGCCCGCAGCACCGCGAGCACCAGGCCGAGCAGCGGCAGCCCGACGCCGGCCACGCCGGTCCAGAACCCGGCGCGGGCGCAGTAGCGGGACTTGGAGCGGTACCAGTCCTGCTGCACCTGGATCCGCTCGCGCAGGTAGACGTCCCGGCGTACGGCCAGCGGCTGGTCGCGCAGGCCGCGCATCGCCGCCGTTATCTGGCTCTCGGCGGGCCGGCCGGCCAGGCCGGGGCCGACCGCGCGGCTGCCTCGGAAGGCGTGCAGCACCCGGCCGAGCTGGAGACCGTACAGCCCCTCGGCGTCCGGCAGCGGACGCGGCGGCGGCTGGACGGCGTCCGCCCGGACGGCGAACTTCCAGGCGAGGGTCTTCACCGACTCGGCGGCGGCCCGGCCCTCGTACCAGAGGCCCTGCGGGTTCTGCCGGCTGGTCACGGCGGAGAGGGCGATCGCACCGAGGTAGGCGACGGCCGCGAGCCAGGACCACACCGTGCCGTCGGCCGAGCCGGCCGTGGCGGCCGCGACCAGCAGCACCAGCTCTGCGGCGGCGAGCCGTACCGCTCTGGTCTGCCCCTGCTGGGAGGCGGAGTCGGCCGCCCAGAAGAGCTCCGGCAGCAGCTCCCGCTCCCGCACCACCCGGTCCGCCCCACCCGTGCCCGACGTCATTCCGTCCCCCACTTCGCAGCTCCGCCGCCCCGGCGGTACCTGCCCCGCCAGGGGGCCCGGTACGCCTCGGGTGGGGCTGTGGCGATGGATGTGGTCGCCGGTCCCTTCGGGCCGGTGCCCCCTCGGCGTGTGGCCGGGTCGGGGTGGGGTGTGCGGGGCGGTCGGGGGCAGTGGGAGGTGGGTGCTGCGGGCCGCCGCCGTGCGGCGCAGGGGTGTGCGGGGAGGCCGGGACAGCCCGTGGTCCGGTGCTGCGGGGCGCTGTACGGACGTTGGGGGGCAGCCGATGGTGCGGTGCCGACGGGCGCCGCTGCCGGGCCAGGGGCGTGGGCGCGGGTCGGGCCGGGGGCGCTGCGTGTGTGTGCTGTGGGCCGCCGCCGGGGCGTGCGCGCGCTGTGGGCGGGTTTCGGGTGTGGCCGCTCCGGCGGGCGGTGCTGCCCCGCAGGGCAGGTGGCGCGTGGCCCGGGGCGGGGCGTGCCGGCTCGCGTGTGCTTCAGGTCGGCGGCGGGGCGTCGGGCGGGGCATGGTGCTGCCCCGGCCGACGCCCCCGCCGCCGCCGGGCGGGCGCGGTGTCGACGGCGGTCGGCCGGTCGGCGTAGGGCGCCTGGTACCGGCGGCCGCGCCGGCGTACGGCGTACGGACGGGCGCGGTCAGAAGGTGTAGAAGACCCGCTCCGCGTTGTCGGCCATCTGCTTGGCGTTCCACTCCGTGCCGCCGGGCACGTTGCCGGAGCGGAACAGCGGCGGGGTGGCGCCGGTGCCGGCGAGGGCGGCGTCCGCCAGGCGCTCCACCGCCGAGGCGACCACGGCCTGCATCAGCGCGCTGGTGACGATGGTGGAGACCGGGCCGAAGGAGGTCTCGGCGCCGGGGTGGGTCAGCTCGCCGTCGCCGATCGCGATCTTGTTGTCCAGGACGACGTCGCAGTGGTCCTTCAGATAGGTGCCGGAGGGATGGCCCGACGCGATCTCGCCGGGGTAGGCGAGCGAGGTCAGCCCGATCACCTTCAGGCCCCGCCCCCGGGCGTGCTGGGCCAGCTCGACCGGCATCACCTGGCGGCCGGAGAGCGAGATGAGGAACAGCAGGTCACCGCTGGTGGCGGGAGTGAGGTCCAGGGTGGCGGTGGCCAGGCCGGAGACCCGCTCCAGCGCGCTGGACAGCGGCGCCGGCATCACCGTGACCCCGGCCATCCCGGGGACCTCCAGCAGGTTCATCGGCACCAGCCCGCCGGCCCGGTAGACCACGTCCTGGGCGGCCAGCGAGGAGTGGCCGGCGCCGAAGGTGAAGATCCGGCGCCCCTCGGAGACGGCCTCGGCCAGCAGGGCGGCGGCCGCCTCGATGTTCTCCGCCTCCTCGGTGCGGACCCGCTGGAGGTGGGCGATCGCGGCGTCGAAGTACCGGCCGACCAGCTCGCTCATCTGCTGCCTTCGCTCTCTGCCGGTGGGGGCCCGGCCGGGTGGGGGAGCGGTCGCGGTGGTCCGGACCACTGTGGAGAAAGCTCCGGCCAGCACCGTGCTGCCTGATCGGCGCCGCTGTCAACAGGCACGAAACGCCGGCCCCGCGCCCTGAGGCGGGCCCGGCAGTCGGTGCGGTACGTCAGAATTGGCGATGAGGACACCGAGGAACGGAGCCAGCGGCGATGTCTGGGCTGATCGACACCACTGAGATGTACCTTCGCACCATCCTGGAGCTGGAGGAGGAGGGCATCACCCCGATGCGCGCCCGGATCGCCGAGCGCCTGGAGCAGAGCGGGCCCACGGTCAGCCAGACGGTCGGCCGGATGGAGCGCGACGGACTGCTGCGCGTCGCCGGCGACCGGCACCTGGAGCTGACCGAGGAGGGCCGCCGGCTCGCGGTGCGGGTGATGCGCAAGCACCGCATCGCCGAGTGCCTGCTGGTCGACGTGATCGGCCTGGAGTGGGAGCAGGTGCACGAGGAGGCCTGCCGCTGGGAGCACGTGATGAGCGAGACGGTCGAGCGCAAGGTGCTCGCGATGCTCGGTCACCCCACCCAGTCCCCGTACGGCAACCCGATCCCGGGGCTGGACGAGCTGGGCGACGCCAAGGCCGAGGGCGAGGGCTTCGACGCCGGGCTCGTCCCGCTGGACTCGGTGCTGCCGGGCGCGGACGGCGCCGACGTGGTGGTCCGCCGGATCGGCGAGCCGATCCAGACCGACGGCGACCTCATGCGCACGCTGCGCCGGGCCGGGGTCCGGCCGGGGTCGACGGTGCGGGTGAGCGCCGGGGTCGGCGGGGTGCTGGTGGGCACCGGCGACAACGCCGCCGAGCTGGGCAAGGAGATCGCCGCGCACGTCTTCGTCGCGCAGGCCTGAACCACCGCGGAGGCCCGAGCGCGGGAGCGCGGAGCGGCAGCGGAGACGGGACGGGCGGGCAACGCCGGACGGGGCCGGGCGCTCCCCGCGCACCCGGCCCCGTCCGGCCCTCCCCGGTCCCTCCCGCTTCCGTGTCACCGGCCTCCCCGAACCCGGCCGGTGACACGGCCCCGCCCTGTCCCTCCCGTCCCTCCCGGTCTCCCCTCCGTCCCTCCCGCGTCCGCCTCGCCCGGCTTCCCCGACCGAGCGCCCCGTCCGGCGGCCCCTCACGCTGGGAGTTCTCCCACTCGGACGATCAAGGCAATCCTTGAGTGCTGTCACTCGTACGAGGGGCTTTCGCCGTTGACCAGCGGGTACACCGAACCCTTATCCGCACGTGCGTATGACGGGCCCCGTCTCCGGTGGGAGACAAGGCCCGTCACTCGCGCGCGGGGTGTCGCGCAGCGCACGCCCTCACCCGATCGGCGCAGGGCGGCAGTCCGGGGGAGCGGTCAGCGCACCGCCGCGGGCCGGGCCGACCGGGCTCCGGCCGGCGGCGCGTCACGGCCGCAGGCGTAGGCCAGTGGGCTGATCAGCTCGGCGGCGTCCGGCAGCCAGCGGTTGAGCGCGGTGGGCGAGCGGGCCCACTGCGCGAAGCCGCTCGGACCGACCCGGGACGGCGGGGCGACCGTCCAGTCGCCCTCGCCGCGGGCCACCAGGTCCAGCCGGCCGGGCGGCCAGCCCAGCCTGCGGAGCATCTCCGGCACTCTGGCCGCCACGCCGGGCAGCACCAGGAAGTGCAGCCGCCGGCCGGTGCGGCCGGGCGCGGCCGGGACCACCGCCACCGGACCGAGCTGCAGCCCCATCCGCTCCATCCGCGCCAGCGCCAGGCAGCCGGCCGGTTCCGGGACGTCCAGCACGTCGAAGGACCGGCCGGTCGGCAGCAGGATCGACGCCTCCGGGCACTCCGTCCACCAGTGCCGCACCGCGCCCGGACCCGCGCTCGCCCGGCGCGTCCAGTCCGTGTCGATCGGGTGGGCACCGGGGAGCGCGCACCGCGGATCGCCGCAGGAGCAGCGCGCGCGCCCGTCCCCGTCGACCAGCCAGGCGCCCGGGGTGACCTCCCAGTGCCGGGTCTCGGCGCAGCCGACGGCTTCGACGAGCAGCGGGGACGGTCCGGCAGAGGAGCCCTGGTCGGCGGGGCCCTGGTCGAGGGGATCGGGGAAGTCTTCCACGGGGTGCTCAACTACCGTGCGTGAGACGGGTTACGGCCGGTTCCGGGCCGTCGCGCCCCGGGTCGGCAATTCACCCGAACCGGTGAGGCGGACCGTGCGGGAGCGCGCCGGGGGGAGGCAGGGTGGGCGCAGTGGGGGCGCACGGGAGCATTCTCCCGGGCGCGTGGGGGGTGGGGATCGTCACCGTGGGTATCCCGCTGGCGTTGCTGATCGCTAACCTGGTGTCAGTTTCCTTGAACGGTCGGACAGTCGGCAACTCGGCAACAGAGATCAGCAGAAAGCGTCGCCCGCCGGCCGGGACCGGAGGGTGTGGGGAGGCGAAGCCCAATGGCCGCGAGACCACTTGTCGCACGACAGCCCAACGAGCGTCTCCAGCAGCTGATCCAGGAGGCCAGCTGCTCCAATGCCGGTCTGGCGCGGAGAGTCAATCTCTGCGGCGCCGAGCACGGTCTGGACCTGCGGTACGACAAGACCTCCGTCGCACGCTGGCTCCGCGGCCAGCAGCCGCGCGGGCAGGCCCCGGCGGTGATCGCCGAGGCGCTCGGGCGCAAGCTGGGGCGCAGCGTGTCGGTCGAGGAGATCGGCATGGCCGACGGCAAGAACCTCAGCTCCGGGATCGGCCTGCAGTTCGCGCCGACGCTGGGCGCCGCGCTGGAACAGGTCTGCGAGCTGTGGCGCAGCGACGTCGGCCGCCGGGACTTCCTGACCGGGGCGACGGTGGCGGCCTCCGCCCTGGTCGAGCCCAGCCGGGACTGGCTGATCACCCCGCCCGACCCGGTGGTGGCCCGCACCGGCGGCACCCGGGTCGGCCCGACCGACGTCGCGGCCGTCAAGGCGACCACCGCGATGCTGGTCGACCTGGACCACCGGTTCGGCAGCGGGCACGTGCGCCCGGTGGTGGTGCACTACCTCAACAGCGTGGTCTCCGGGCTGCTCGGCGGCTCCTACCGGGACGAGACCGGGCGCCAACTCTTCGCCGCCGTCGCGCGGTTGACCGAGCTGGCGGGCTACATGGCGGTGGACACCGGCCAGCCGGGCCTGGCCCAGCGCTACTACATCCAGGCGCTGCGCCTGGCCCAGGCCGCCGACGACCGGGGCTACGGCGGGTACGTGCTGGCGGCCTCGATGAGCCACCTGGCGGCGACCCTGGGCAACCCGCGGGAGATCGCCCAGCTCGCCCGGGCCGCCCAGGAGGGCGCCCGGACGGTGGCCACCCCGACCGCGATGGCGATGTTCTACGCGGCCGAGGCGCGCGGGCACGCCCTGCTCGGCGACGCCAGGGCCTGCGAGGCGGTGGCCGCCAAGGCGCTGGAGATGATGGAGAAGCGCCGCCCGGAGGACGACCCGGACTGGATCGTCCACTTCGACGACGCCTACCTCGCCGACGAACTGGCCCACTGCCACCGGGACCTGGAGCAGGCCGGCCCGGCCGAGCACTACGCCCGCCGGGCGCTCGACCTGCACCCGCCGACGCGGGTGCGGCGCCGCGCGGTGGACCTCGTGCTGCTGGCGACGGCACAGCTCCAGCAGCGGGACGTCGAGCGGGCCTGCGAGACCGGGGCCCAGGCGGTCCGGCTGCTGAGCGGGCTGCGGTCCAACCGGGGCGTGGAGTACCTGGACGAGTTCCGGCGCCGGCTGGAGCCCTACCGGGAGCAGCGGGTGGTCCGCGAGTTCCAGGCCCGGGCGGAGGCGGAGGCGGCCTGAGCCGACGGGCGCCGAGGAGGGCGTCGCGGAGGCCGTCATGGAGGCCGTCAAGGAGGACGGCGGAGAGCGTGCAGGGTCGGTGAGGGATGGACCGCCCACGTGGTCGGCCGGTTCGGTGAACCGGTAGCGTGGGCGCGACGTCCAAGGAACTGTGATGCTCCCAAGAACCGACGAGATGTGGTCCGCCGTCAGCGCGCGGTCGTGCACAGGTGAGGAATCGCGTTGAGCCAGCGCCGCTCGTATCCCAACTCGGGTGACTTCAACCTGGACGACCTGTTCCGCCCGGAGCCCGGCCAGCAGCAGGGCCAGCAGCCCGGTCCGCCGCAGGGCCAGCAGCCCGGGCAGCACCCCGGCCCGCCGCCGCAGGGTCAGCCGTACGGGCCGCCGCAGGGTCAGCCGTACGGAGCGCCGCAGGCCCAGGCGCCGGCCGGGCCGTACCCCGGCGGGCCGTCCGGGCAGCCGGAGTACCTCGGTGACAGCGCGCTGCCGACCCAGGCCATGCCGGTCCAGCCGGGGGGCGCGCAGCCGGCCTGGGGCGGCGCCCCGCAGCCGGGCTACCCGGCCGACCCGGCCCAGGCGACCCAGTACCTGCCGCCGTACCCGGCCGGTGACCCGCAGGCGGCGGGCGGCTACCCGCCCGCGCAGCCGGGCTACGCCGACCGGCCCGCGCCGGGCCACCCGGACCAGCCGGGCGGGGCCCCGGCGGGGCGCGACGGCGGGCACGGCGGCCGTTCGTCCAACAAGCTGCTCATCGGCGGCGTGGTGGCGGGCTGCCTGGCGGCGGCCGTCCTGGTCGCGGTCCTGCTGAACGGTGACGACGAGACGTCCGGCACGGAGAAGAAGGCCGTCCCCACGGCCACCGGCAGCGGCCCGGCCGCCGCCGCCACCGCCCCGAGCGCGGGCCCGACGACCGCCTCGGTCGACCCGGTGGTCAAGGCGCAGGCCCAGGCGCTCTCCGACCTGCTCGGTACCGCCAACGACAGCCGGCAGGCCGTGATCGGCGCGGTCGCCTCGGTGCAGAAGTGCGACAAGCTGCCGGAGTCGCAGCAGGCGCTGACCGCCGCGGCCGGGCAGCGCCGGGAGCTGCAGACCAAGCTGGCCGGGCTGAAGACCGACAAGCTGCCCAGCGGCCCGCAGCTGGTCGAGCAGCTGAACGCGGCGTGGACGGCCTCGGCGACCGCCGACGACGAGTACGCGGCCTGGGCCGGGGACGCCCAGGGCGGCTGCGACCCGAAGAAGAACGACAACCCGCACTACAAGAACGCGGTGGCCGCGAGCGGCACCGCGACCACCGCCAAGAAGCAGGCGGCCGGGCTCTGGAACACCGTGGCCGGCCAGACCGGCCTGCCCACCCGCACCGACGGCGACCTCTGACCGCCCGCCGGCGCGCACCCGCCGCGTACCCGCCGGCACCCGCGAGGCAGCCCCGGACACGGACACGGCGAGGGCCCGGCCGTCGTACGGCCGGGCCCGGGACCGCGGGCCGGTCGGCGGCTCAGGCCGGCGGCTTGCCCCCGGTGAGCACCCAGCGCACGTCCACGAAGCCGGGCCGCTGCAGGGTCAGCTGCCCGCCCTTGACCACCTGGTAGGTGACCCAGGTGTTCACCAGCCGCGGCGACTCGGTGCTCGGCAGCATGTTGGTGGTCGCCCAGTTCAGCGGCGGGGTGAGCCCGACGTCGATCGGCTCGCCGCCGTCCAGCAGGGCGGTGATCGCCTTGGCGGACACCGGCCGTCCGGCCGCGGCCAGCCGGTCGGAGACCTGGCGGAACACCTCGAACGCCACCCAGGTGGTCTGCACCCCGGGGTCGGCGGCGTCGATGTGCCGGCCCGCGGTGTCGGCGCGGATCACGGCGCGCAGGCCGTCCCAGGTCTTGGCCGACTCCGGCGGGTACCAGCCGGTGACGAAGGCGCCGGCGAGCGGGCCGGAGTCGCCGCCGGTGGAGTCGACCACCGACTGCTGCACGCTGCCGATCACCGAGGCGATCCGGGTGTTCTTCGCGCCGGTCCGCCGGAAGGCGTCGAGCAGGTTGCCGGTCGGCTCGGAGCCCAGCGCGCTGGTGACGCAGTTGCCCGGCTGGTCGCCACCGATCGCCTTGCGGACCTCCGGGGTGTAGTCGTTGGACTTCTCCGGTGCCTTGACGTCCAGCGGCTTGATCCCGGCGGGCTTGAGCGCGGTGCCCAGGGAACCGAGCAGGTTGTCGCCGGCCGGGGTGTCCGGGCGGATCACCGCGACCGACTTGCAGCCGGCCTCCACCAGCTGCCGGCCGCTGCCGGCGATCAGGGCCGGCAGGCCGCCGCCCACCGGGTAGGACAACGGGCTGCTGAACTCCGGCTGGGACAGGCCGTAGCCGCCGATCAGCGGGATGCCGGCCCGTTCCAGGATGGGCATGAAGTCGTCGCCGTACTGGCTGTAGGAGCCGAGCACCGCGACCGCCTTGGCGTCCACCGCCTGCTGCGCGCAGGCCTTGGCACCGTCGGAGGTGTTGTGCTCGTTGCAGGTGATCACCCGTACCTGGCGGCCGTGCAGGCCGCCCTTCACGTTGATGTCCCGGCCGATGGCCTCGGCCAGGTCGGTCATCCCGGGGCGGTCGGCCGAGCCGGTGCCGGACGGCGCCCAGGTCATCACGGTGAGGTCGCCGCTGCCGGTGGCGGCATCGGCCGGTCCGCCGCACGCGGAGGCCGAGAAGAGGGTTGGGAGCAGCGCCGCGGCGGTCGCGGCGGCGGCGATCGGGCGCCGGCGGCGCCGTCCCGCGATCAGGTTCGTGGCCTGGGACGAGCCCGTACGGCTGGTCATCGGTCTTTCCCTCCCTGGGCGCAGTGCTGCGCACCGGTTCCAGCCAATCCCCGGCGTGGCAAGGAGAGAGGGCCGTCCAGCCAACAGGTGGTAAACGGGGAAGGAACTCCGAGGGGGGACGCGTGTAGATCCTGGAGTGGAGTACGAACGGTGGGGGAACGTACGATCGTTGCCCATGTCCGCCAGCACAGAATCTTCGTATCGGTCTGCCCGAAACCCTTCTCGTCCGGGCCACCGCTCCAGCACGATGGGCGGCATGCCGCTCAACGACCTGCCCTGGTGGCGCTGGCGGGCCCGACTCCGCTCGGCGCTGCACATGCTCTCCGACCCCGGGTTCCAGCGGGACGCCTGGCTGGCCGGCCGGGAGGGGTACGGCGACGTCACCGACGCCGTCTACCGCCTGGTCGAGGACACCTGGCTGGACCGCTGGTCGGCCGAGAAGTACGTGGGCACGATCTTCCGGGACTCCGCCGAGGCGACCCTGGTGGACGTCGCGGTGCTGCGGGTGGTGCGGATCCTGCACGAGGTGGGCGCGGACGCCCCGGCCTCCGCGTACCTGGAGCACCACGGCTGGCCGGAGGCGGTCCGGGCGGCCCGCGAGGCGCACGTCAGGCTGGCGGTCAACGACGGCGAGGACCCGGACGTCCCGCCGCGCTCGCTGGACGTGCTGCGGATCCTGACCCAGGTCTGAGCGGCCCGGCGCCCCGCTCCGGGCGGGCCGTCCCGCAGTGCGGGCAGCGGGGCGGGGGTCCTCCCGGAGTGTGACACGCTGGAGCATTCACACCAGCACCAGCTCAGGACGGGATACCCCCACCGTGGAACAGCAGCCGGCCAGCGCCCAGTACGTCCTCACGCTGTCCTGCCCCGACAAGCAGGGCATCGTCCACGCGGTCTCCAGCTACCTCTTCATGACCGGGTGCAACATCATCGACAGCCAGCAGTTCGGTGACGGGGACAGCGGTCTGTTCTTCATGCGGGTGCACTTCTCGGCCGTCGAGCCGGTGACCGTCGACAAGCTGCGGGCGAGCTTCGCGGCGATCGGCGCCTCGTTCGGGATGGACTGGCAGATCCACCCCAGCGAGGAGAAGCTGCGGATCGTCCTCATGGTGAGCAGGTTCGGGCACTGCCTGAACGACCTGCTGTTCCGCACCCGGATCGGCGCGCTGCCGGTGGAGATCGCCGCGGTGGTCTCCAACCACACCGACTTCCGCGACCTCACCGAGGGCTACGGCATCCCGTTCCACCACATCCCGGTGACCCGGGAGACCAAGGCCGAGGCCGAGCAGCAGCTGCTGGACCTGGTGGCCAAGGAGGACGTCGAGCTGGTCGTGCTGGCCCGCTACATGCAGGTGCTCTCGGACCAGCTGTGCACGGCGCTCTCCGGCAAGGTGATCAACATCCACCACTCCTTCCTGCCGAGCTTCAAGGGCGCCAAGCCGTACCACCAGGCGCACGCCCGGGGCGTGAAGCTGATCGGCGCCACCGCGCACTACGTCACGGCCGACCTCGACGAGGGCCCGATCATCGAGCAGGAGGTGGCCCGGGTGACCCACGACGTCACCCCGGACCAGCTGGTCGCGCTCGGCCGGGACGTCGAGTGCCAGGCGCTGGCCCGTGCGGTGAAGTGGCACAGCGAGCACCGGGTGCTGCTGAACGGCACCCGCACGGTCGTCTTCGCCTGACCGCCTGACCGCCTGACCGCCTGACCGCCTGACCGCCCGACCGGGCCGGCCCCGCCGGCCGGTGCTACGGCCGGGAGAGCAGCGGCGTCGCGCGCAGCACCTCGCGGATCGCGGCCCGGTCGCCGTGCTCGCCGACCGGCAGCCGGTCCGGGTCGCGGTGCGCCGCCGCCAGCTGGCAGAACTCCAGCCCGTCCAGCACCATCGCGGCCACCGGCTCGCCTCCGGGCGGCCCCGCGTCCGGGCCGTCCAGGGGTATCAGCCACTCGCCGGCCGCCGGGCCGTCGATCACGAGCCGGAGCTGCCGCCCGGTGCGGCCCCCGGCCCCGGTGCCGCCGTCCGGCCACCCGTCGGGGACGCCGACCGCCGCCCCGGTGAGTTCGGGGTGCGCCGCCCGCTGCCCGGCCAGGGCCAGCGGGAGCATCCGGACGGCCAGGTCGATCATCAGCCGCAGGTGCTGCGGGGCCGGCGGATCGTACGGGTAGGCGACCGCGCGGGCGACGTCCTCGCCGTGCATGTAGCACTCGAAGGCCCGGTCGACGAAGGCGTCCCGCAGCGGGACGGTCGCGAAGCCGAAGTCCACCGGGGTGTTGCCCTGCGGGGCGAGCGCGGCCGAGCGGACCAGCTCGTGGCAGTGCCGGCGCCAGCGGGCGCGGACCCGCTGCGGCGGCTGGCCGGCCTGCTCGGCGGTGAGCCGGGCGGTGCGGTCGGTGATCCGGGTCCAGCGCGGGCCGCCCTGCTGCGGCACCCGGGGCAGCGGCGGGAGGGCGGCCTCCTGCGGCGGGACCCGGCGTCCGGCCGCCGGTGCGCTGCCCGCGCCGGGGCCGCCCGGGACGGGGTCGGGCAGGCCGAGGGCGACGGCCAGGTAGCCGTCCACGGCGGCGAGGTGGCAGAGCACCTCGGCCGGGCGCAGGTACTCGGTGCCGCCGTGCCAGGGCAGTTCGGCGACCTCCTGCCACTCCTCCGGGCCGAGGTCGCGCAGCAGCGCGTCGAGCTTGGCGGTCTCGGCGGCGTACGGCACGCCCCAGGCGGGGACCGGCAGGTCGGCCGGGCGGCGGGCCAGGCACCAGTCGAGCACCTGCTGACGCAGCGCGGCGGGCTGGTCCAGCGGCTCCTCGACGGAGAGCCAGCCGGCCGCCTCGCGCAGCCGCTCGCCCTCCTCGGCGCACTCCGGGCAGCCGCTCAGGTGGGCCTCGACGTCGGCGGCCTCGCGGGGCGGGACGGCGCCGAGGGCCCAGGCGCCGAGCAGCGAACGCAGGGCCTCGTGCTGCTCGCCGGTGATCGTCACGTCCCCCCGCCCTCCGTCCGCCGCCCGCTGTCGCCCACCCGTTGACCGTCTGTCCGTTGCGCGTCCGTCCGCCGGCCGTCCGGCTGTTGTCCCCCGCTCCGATGCGCGTCCGCCGGGGCGGGGCCCCGGTGCCGGGCGCGCTCCTGCTCCAGCTCGGTGGCGAGCAGCTCCAGGCCGAGCCGCATCCGCTGCTTGGCGGCCTGTTCGCTGATCCCCAGCCGGCGGGCCGTCTCCTGGTAGGTGCGGCCGTCGTAGTAGGACTCCGCGATGGTCTCACGCAGCGGCTGCGGCAGGGACGCGACCACGTACTGCACCCGGGCGGCGGTGGCGACCGTGCGGATCTCCTCCTCCGCGTCGCCGCCGAAGCCCGCCTCCTCGGCGCGGCGGGCCCGCAGCCGGTCCACCGCGCGGCGGTGGGTCAGCGCGCCGAGCCAGGAGCGCAGCGAGCCGCGGGCCGGGTCGAAGGACTCGGGGTGCTCCCAGACGTGGGCGAATATCTCCCGGGTGAGTTGCGCCGCGGCGGTCTGGTCGGCCAGTATCCGGCCCGCCAACCCGTGGACCATCGGGGCGAGTTGGTCGTACAGCTCGCCGAGGGCGGTCTCCTCGCCGCGGGCCAGGCGCCGCTGCAGCTGCTCGTCCCGGCGCGGGGCGCCGTCGGTGGTGGCCACCGGTCACCACCCCTCCTGCCGGACCGACCGCTGACGCGTCCCACGGTAACGCGCCCGCTTCGGGCGGCGGGTGGATTCGGTGAAGAACGGAGCCGGGGGCTTCGGATCGTCGGATCGTGGGATCTGCCGCCCATCGCGCGGTTGCGCCGTTCGAAGCCGGCTGGACATATGTCGCACGGGTGGTTCGCGAGTGGCGGGAGCGGTGGGAGGGGCGGACGGCGGTAGGTTCGCCTCTGCGTCACGGGCCGGCCGGCCCGGGCCGGACGATCGCCGGTCCGGGGCTCGTCAGAGTGAGCGGGACAGTATGCCCTGCCCTGTCCCCCGATCGCTGGAATATGCCCGAAGCGCTTGCTGCGGTCCGCCCGCCGAACCATCCTGAGGCGTGTTCGTGTCGCGGCCGGTGTGCGACGGACGAGGCGGTGCGGGCGCGCCGCGGCGGGTGCGACGTGCGGTCACCCGCGGGGCCGCGGACCGACGGACGGCGGCCCGGTGCGTGCCCGGGCCGGCCGGGCGACCGGGCCCGGCCGAGACGGTGGCCGAACTGCGAGTGCGGGTGGTGGAGCGGTGCAGGTTCTTCAGGTACAGCTTGCGGTGCAGGCGGACCCCGCCGAAGTCGGCCGGGCCCGTCGGTGGGTCCGCTCGCGGCTGCTCAACCACGGGGTGGACCCCGACGCGCCGATCGCCGAGACGGTGGTCCTGGTGGTCTCCGAGCTGGTGACCAACGCCGTGGTGCACACCGGCTGTCCGGCCGTGCTGCGGCTCTGCTTCCCGCTGGGCGACCTGCCCTCCGGCGTGCCGGACGCCTCCCCGGACGCCTCCCCGGGCGGCGCCGGGCGCGACGGGGTGCGCGAGTCGGCGACGGTCGGCCCGCTGCGGGTCGAGGTGGCCGATGCCAGCCAGGTCGCCCCCGCCCCCCGGCGCGCCGGGGCGGACGTCGACGCCACCAACGGGCGCGGCCTGGAGCTGGTCGAGCTGCTCTGCGACCGATGGGGCTGGTACCCGGACGGTACCGGCAAGCGGGTCTGGTGCGAGATCAGCCCGGACGCCCGCCCGGCGGACCCGCTCGCCGCCGTCGACTGGGTGGCGCTGGCGCAGCCCTGACGGCCCCTCCCGTCACTCCGTCACCCCGTTCACCGGCCCGTGGATCGCCGGGCCGAAAGGTGACGCAACCATTCCGAATTTCGGACAACCCATTGACGTGACGTATCCGACTGATCACGCTTGGGTGCAGCTCTCCGTCGCGAGGGGACGCCGAGGGAACACCCGAACGCCGTTGCGGTGCTGCTGTCCAGGGGGACCACGTCAGCAGGGGGGCCGTGGGCCGGTCGTGCGCTGGCTCCTTGGCGAGTGCGGAGAGCGCGGCACGGGGTTCAGGGCCCGTGCGCCGAGGTTGGATGGCGGCCGGCCGTGCCGTGCTCGGGGTGCGCGCGGCCCGCCGCCATCCGATCCGCCGGACCTGGGCGATCGTTTTCGGCCACCGGACCCGCCTGTCGAACCGCGGATTCCGTTCGGCCGGTTCCGGCCCGTGGTTGGCCCGATCCCGACGAAAGCTGGCAGCCCCGCCCCTCGTCGGGCGCCCGCGCCGTCGGGAGACTCGCCGGGTGAACGAGACCGACACCCCCATCGGATCCCCGGCCCCCACCGACGCGCCCCCGGTGCCCGCCCGCGCGCCACGGGTGCACTACGCCTGGGTGGTGGCCGGCGTCTCCCTGCTGGTCCTGCTCGGCTCGGCCGGATTCCGCTCCACGCCCGGTCTGATGATGGACGCGCTGCACACCGAGTTCGGCTGGTCGATGGGCGCGATATCCAGCGCCACCTCGGTCAACCTCACCCTCTACGGCCTCACCGCGCCGTTCGCCGCCGCCCTGATGGACCGGTTCGGCGTGCGGCTGGTGGTGGTCTGCGCGCTGCTGACGATCTCGGTCGGCGCCGGCCTCACCATGCTGATGCGCGAGCCCTGGCACCTGGTGCTCTGCTGGGGCGTGCTGGTCGGCCTGGGCAGCGGCTCGATGGCCGGCGCCTTCGCCACCACGATCACCGGCCGCTGGTTCCGGGCCCGGCAGGGCCTGGTTACCGGCGTGCTGACGGCCGCCGGCGCGGCGGGCAACCTGGTCTTCCTGCCGGTCGGCGCCTGGCTGGTCGAGCAGCACGGCTGGCGCTCGGCGGTCGTGGTGGTCTCGCTCGCGGCCAGCGCGGTGGCCGTCCCGGTGCTGCTGCTGATGCGCGAGCGGCCCGCCGACCTCGGCCTGCTCCCGTACGGCGCGACCGAGCCGCCGCCCGCCCCCGCCGGCGGCGGCCGGGCGCTGGCCCGCTCGCTGCGGGTGCTGCGGGAGGCCGCCCGCGCCCGGGCGTTCTGGCTGCTGGCCGGCTCCTTCGCGATCTGCGGCGCGACCACCGCCGGGCTGGTCGGCACCCACTTCATCCCGGCCGCCCACGACCACGGCATGCCGGTCACCACGGCGGCGGGCCTGCTCGCGCTGATCGGCGTCTTCGACGTGATCGGCACCGTCGCGAGCGGCTGGTTCACCGACCGCTTCGACGCCGGCCGGCTGCTGATCGTCTACTACGGGCTGCGCGGGCTCTCGCTGCTGGTGCTGCCGCAGCTGTTCGCCGGCTCGCTGGAGCCGCCGATCCTGGCGTTCGTCATCTTCTACGGGCTGGACTGGGTGGCCACCGTGCCGCCGACCGTCGCGCTCTGCCGCCGCCACTTCGGGGAGGACGCGCCGATCGTCTTCGGCTGGGTGCTCGCCTGCCACCAGATCGGCGCCGCCGCGGTGGCCGGCCTGGCCGGGTTCGCCCGGGACGCGCTCGGCGACTACGACCTCGCCTGGTACGTGGCCGGCGGGCTCTGCGCGGTCGCGGTGCTGCTCTGCCTGGCCCTGCGCCCGGCCGCCCCGGAGCGAACCGCTCCGGTTCTGTCGTAAGGGGCGGGTACGCTCCGGGGCCATGACGCTGAGCTTCACCCTCGACCCGGAACTCGACCCCACGCTGCGTGCCGAGATCACCAGCCTGTGGACGGCTGCCAGCAACGCCGGCGGGGCCATCGGCTTCGTCCACCAGGTGACCGAGGAGGAGGTCTGGGTCACCGCGGAGAAGCAGTTCGCCGGGATCGCCCCGGCCGGGCCGGACCGGCTGCTGATCGCCCGGGAGGAGGGGACCGGGCGGCTGGCCGCGCTGCTGGTCTTCGAGTCGATGCGGTTCGAGCCGATGGACCACTGGCGCGTGCTCTCCCGGGTCATGGTCCACCCCGGCCTCCAGGGCCGGGGCCACGGCGCGGCGCTGCTGGCGGAGGCCGAGCGGGTCGCCCGCGGCTGGGGACTGGCCGGGCTGCGGCTGTACGTCCGGGGCGGGCTCGGCCTGGAGTCGTTCTACGCCCGCAGCGGCTACACCGAGGTCGGCCGGGTGCCCGGCACCATCCGGGTCGCGCCCGGCGACGACCGTGACGACGTCACCATGTGGCTCGACCTGCGCTGATCGCGCGCCGCCGGGGCACCGCCCGGCGGGACCCGTTCCCCGCCGGGCGCGTCGGGCATGCTTCACTGGGAGACCGGCCCGGTTCCAGCGCAGTGAAGGATGTGTCCCCCCGGTGAGCAGCAATGTGAGCAAGAAGTCGCACGCCACGCTCCGCTACACCTCGATGCGCGTCTCCATCTTCCTCGGCTGCCTGCTGGTCGCGCTGCTCCTCGGACACTTCGGGATCATCCCGGTCTCCGGCGAGGCGGGCGTGGTCTTCCTCTTCCTGCTGGCCGCGATCGCCTCGGCCCCGCTCAGCTACGTACTGCTGAGCCGGCAGCGCGACGAGATGTCGGCCGCGATCTCCGGCAAGGTGGACGGCATCCGGTCCCGGACCGCCTCGAAGATCGCCGCGCAGAACGCCGAGGAGGACGCCGCGGATGAGGCCGCCCGCGCCGCGGCCGCCCGGAACGCCGCCTCCGGTCCCGCCGCCTCGGCCCCGCAGAACTGACCCGCGCCACCGTGCCCAAGGACGCCGCACCGGGCGGCACCGGACCCGAGGGGGCCGGGCCCGGGGACGCCGCCGCGCGGCAGGAGCGGCCCGCGGCCGGGACCTGGCCGGCCCCGGTCCGCCGCCCCACCGGCCGGGACGTCGCCCGGCTCGCCGGGGTCTCGCAGGCCACCGTCTCGCTGGTGTTCTCCGGCTCCGAGGCCGGCCGCCGGGTCTCCGACGCCACCCGCGAGCGGGTCCGGGAGGCCGCCCGCAGCCTCGGCTACCGCCCGCAGGCGGCCGG
Organism: Kitasatospora sp. NPDC001527; assembly: GCF_040298605.1. Lineage (NCBI taxonomy): Bacteria > Bacillati > Actinomycetota > Actinomycetes > Kitasatosporales > Streptomycetaceae > Kitasatospora > Kitasatospora sp. NPDC001527. Next base: position 324,777 of record NZ_JBEPAM010000001.1, read on the forward strand.
CCGGCAGCTGCGGCTGGGCCGCAGCGGCATGATCCTGCTGGCCGTGCCGAACATCCTCGGCCCGTTCTTCGGCCGGGTCCTGGAGGGCGTGCACGAGGAGGCCGGCAAACACGGCCTGGCCGTGGTGGTCAGCTCCGGCTGGGGCAGCGCCACGCTCGCCGAGGCCGCCACCACCAGCCGCTTCGACGGACTGCTGATCTGCTCCCCGGACGACAGCCAGCTCGGCGAGCTGCCCGCCGACACCCCCGTCGTCTTCCTGGACGCCGACCCGGGCACCGACCTGGCCCGGCCGACCATCGAGCTGGACGTGGCCGGCGGGATGCGGGCCGCCGTCGAACACCTCGCCGGGCTCGGCCACCGCCGGATCGGCCGGCTGCGCTCCAGCCACGCCGCGTACACCTTCCGGGTCCGCCAGGCGGCGTTCGAGGAGACCGTCCGGGCGCTCGGCCTGGACGTGGTCGAGCTCGGCGTCAGCCTGAACGAGGGACAGCCGGCCGCGCGCGAGGTCGCCCACCGGCTGCTCGCCCGCCCGGACCGGCCGCACGCGGTGATCTGCGACGACGACGTGGTCGCCTCCGGCGTCTACCAGGCCGCCGCCGAGCGCGGACTGCGGGTGCCCGCCGACCTCTCGGTGGTCGGCATCGACAACGTCCCGGTGGCCGCGCTGCTCGCCCCGCCGCTGACCACCGTCGACCTGCCCGGCGAGGAGCTGGGCCGGGCCGGGGTGGCGGCGCTCGCCCGGCTGCTCCGGGGCGAGCCGGTCGCGCCGGTCGCGCCGCTCGCCACCTCGCTGGTGCGGCGTTCCTCCACGGCGCAGCTCCCCCAGTAGTACCTCCGGGTGAGCCCGTTCCGCCGTCCGGGCTGCGCCGAACGGGTGAAAGTTCGTCATACCGCCTCGCGGCGCGACCTCGTGCGGATTAACGGACGATGAGATTCCGCGTATGCGGACGTCAAGACCCAGACCCCCACGGCCCCCACGCCCCTCCCGGCCGTCCCGCCTGCCGCGCCTGGCCGCCGCGCTCGGCCTGATCGGCGGCACCCTGCTCACCGGCACCCTGACCGCCCCGCCCGCCGAGGCCGCCGTCACCTTCACCAAGACGGTGGACAAGCCCACGGTGGGGCCCGGCGAGAACGTCACCTTCACCCTGCGGTACACCTGCTCGGTGAGCGACTGCGTCAACGGGCAGATCACCGACGTGCTCCCGGCCGACATGGAGTTCATCGGCTGGACCCCGGACGCCTCCACGGTCGACGTCCCCAACTCCACCGTCCCACCGGCGGGTTCCATGGGCGGCACGCTCACCGCCAAGCTGCAGACCCTCTCCCCGGGCACCACCGCCACCATCAACGTGGTGATGCGCTACCCCAACTTCTCCACCCCCAACGGCACCCAGAGCACCAACGCGGCCACCCTCACCTCCGACGGCGAGCCGCCGCAGACCGGTAGCGCCACCACCACCGCCGTGGTCCAGCCCAGCTACACCACCACCAAGGGCGTGCAGACCAGCAGCCTGGACGGCCGCTCGGTCACCTACCAGTTCAGCGCCTGCTCCACCGCCGGTGTGCCCAACGTCGACCTGGACAGCAGCCGGCTGGTCGACACCCTGCCGCCCGGTGCCGTGGTCGACACCAGCCGCTCGCCCGGCTGGGTCAACGACCCGGCCGGCTCCACCACCTGGGTCTACGACATCGGCGCCTTCGTGTCCGGCAACGGGCAGGCCGGCTGCCGGATCCCCGGCGTCCTGGTGGTCGGCTACCCGGACCCGGCCTTCCCCAGCGGCACCACCTCGACCAACACCGTGACGCTCCAGGGCGACCCGCTCGGCCCCGAGCCGCAGCGCGACCTGTCCACCGACACCGCCGAGACCCCGACCTTCCAGCCGCCGGTCACCGGTGTGCAGATCGGCGCCTCCAAGGTGTGGCAGGACAACACCGTCTCCGGTGACCTCACCACGCTGAGCATGCGGGTCTCCAACAACGCCGACCCGGTCAGCAGCCTGGTGATGACCGACCCGGGCGCCGGCACCACCGCCAACCTGTACAACTGGCTGATCCCGCAGTCCATCCAGCTGGAGGCGTGGAACCCCACCTCGATCACCCTCGCGCTGGAGTACCGGCTGGACGGTGACCCCACCTGGCGGGCCTTCACTCCGGGCCAGCCGCTGAACGGCTCGACCACCCGCCGGATCACCTTCGCCGAGGGCGCCGGGGACCCGGCCAACGACGTGCTCGGCATCCCGGCCGGCCGCTACCTGGACGGCCTGCGGTTCAGCTGGAGCGGACCGATCCCCGGTGGCTGGAGCCCCGGCAACGCCGTCCAGCTGCTCGCCCAGGTGATCACCCCGGGCCACGACGGCCGGACGGCGCCGGTGCCGCTGCACAACTGCCTCGACGCGGTGGGCACGTCCGCCGCCGGCGACACCGCCGCCTCGAACGCCTGCGCCGACAGCACCGTCACCGCCGCCACCAACCTGGGCGCGGCGAAGGAGACCGTCTCCGGCGCCGTGCTCTCCCCGGGCGGCATCGCCACCTTCCGGGTCACCCCGTACAACCGCACCGGGCGCACCCTCGACCGGCCGCTCGTCCTCTACGACCTGCTGCCGCCCGGCATGGTCTACGTCGACGGCAGCGCCCGCAAGGACCCGGCCTACACCGAGGCGGTGGCCCCGCAGTCGGTCACCGTGCTCCCCGGCCCCGACGGCCGCCAGCTGCTCAAGATGACCTGGCCGGCCGGCTCCCCCGACATGATGTACCTGAACGACCACCGGGCCTACCGGACCCTGATCGACGTCCAGGTGGCCGGCAGCGCCCGGCCCGGCACCCTGACCAACGACGTGTTCGTCACCGCCGAGGGCACCGGTGACCCGGTCTCCTGCTTCTACTTCGGCAGCGACAGCGGGGTGCCGGACGTCCAGGACCTCGACAAGGACGGCGACAGCACCGAGACCATGTGCCACGCCACGTCGCTGGTCGAGGTGCAGGTGCCGGCCGTGCTGCGGTCGTACAAGGAGGTCAAGGGCGACCTCGACCCCGACTACACCACCACCGGCACCACCCGCCCCGGCGGCGGGGTCTCCTACCGGATGACCGTCCGCAACGACTCCGCCGACCCGGTCACCGAGTTCCTCGCGTACGACAAGCTGCCCACCCCGGGCGACTCCTACGTGCTGCGGCCGGACGTGCCGCGCAACTCGGCCTGGACGCCCTCGCTGGTCGAGCCGCTGACCTCCAGCGACCCGACCGTGGTGATCGAGTACACCACCTCGCCGGACCCCTGCCTGCCCGGCGAGTTCGCCGTCCCCGGACCGTGCGACGCCGCCGCGCAGTGGAGCGCCACCTTCCCCGGGCCGGGCACCACGACCTGGTTCCGGGTGCACCGCCCCGGCACCCTGGCCCCCGGGGAGTCGTTCACGCTCACCTGGCCGATGGTCGCCTCGTTCGACGCGGGCCCGGACGAGTTCGCCTGGAACAGCTTCAGCTACACCGCGACCGACGCGGCCGGCAACCCGCTGCTGCCCGCCGAGCCGGCCAAGGTCGGCGTCGGCATCGAGCAGAGCACCCCGCCGGCCAACGTGCTCGGCGACTTCGTCTGGAACGACCTCAACAAGGACGGCATCCAGCAGCCCGGCGAGCCCGGGGTGCCGGGCGTCCGGGTCGAACTGCTGGACGGCGAGGGCCGGGTGGTCCGGGACAAGGACGGCAACCCGGTCGCGACGGTGACCGACGCGAGCGGGCACTACCGGTTCGAGCGGCTGCCGGACGGGGTGTACGCGGTGCGCTTCGACCTCACCACGCTGCCCGAGGGCGCCACGGTGACGGTGCGGGCGGCCGGGCCGGACCGGACGCTGGACTCGGACGCCGATCCGGCGACCGGGGTGACGCAGACCGTCACGCTGGCCGGCGGGGTGGAGGACCTGGGGCTGGACATGGGACTGGTGCTGCCGACGGTGAGCCCGTCGCCGTCGCCGTCCCCCTCACCGTCCCCCTCGCCCTCGCCCTCGCCGTCGCCCTCCCCGACGGTGAGCCCCTCGCCGTCCCCGTCGCCGACGGCCTCGCCCTCGCCGACCGTGACGCCGACGCCCACCCCGTCCCCGACGGTGACGCCGACTCCGACCGAAACCCCGACCCCGACCCCGACGGAGACCCCCACGCCGACGCACCACCCGTACCCGCCGACCCACTCGCCGGGCCACGGCGGTGAACTGCCGGGCACCGGCGGCGGGCCGAGCACGCTGCTCGGCGTCATCGGCGCCGCGACGCTCGGGGCCGGTCTGCTGCTCGCCCTGGTCGCCTGGGGAGGCCGAGGCCGCCACAGCTGAGTGAAGGGATGACGAAGTGACTGCGCCCGTCGGCCAGACCACCCGGTCCGACGGGCGCAGCCACGTCCAGGGGATGCGGTGGGCCTCAGCCCACCGGCACCGGTTCGGCCGCCGGCCGCGCCCCGGCCGGTGCGGCGGCCGGGCGGAACCAGCGGCGGGCGCCGAACAGCAGCAGCCCGCCGAGCGCGATCCCGCCCGCCGCGCAGAGCGCCACCGGGCGCAGCGAGTCCTCCGCGAGGTGGCCCGAGACGGCGTAGCCGAGCGAGTTGCCGGTCGCGAAGAGGGTGACCAGCCAGGCGAAGGCCTCGGTCACGGTGCCGGCCGGGGCCAGCTCGGCGACCAGGACGAACGCCGCCGCCAGCAGCGGGGCCAGCGCGATCCCGGAGAGGAAGGCGAGTCCGGCCATCGCGGCCGGACCGGGGAGCAGCACCAGCGGCAGGTAGCTGACGGCCATGCCGAGCGCCATCAGCCAGGTGCGGGTGGCCGTCGAGCTGCGCCACGGCACCGCGCCGTAGGCGAGCGCGCCGAGCAGTCCGCCGAGCGCGGCCAGCGCCAGCAGGGTGCCCGCGCCGCCGGGCGGGCCGTCCGCCGCGTGGGCCTCGGCGTAGGCGATGAACAGCACGTTCTGCGCGCCGACCGCCCAGCCGGCGCCGGCCAGGCCGACCAGCAGCAGGACCAGGCCGGGGGAGCGGAGTGGGCCGAGCAGTCCCGCCGAGTGCGCCCGCGGCGGGGCCTGCCAGGCCCGGGCCGGTGCGGCGGTGGCGACGACGAGCGCCCCGAGCAGGCCCAGCGCGGCCGCCACCCAGAGTGCGGCGACCGCGCTCACCGCGCCCGCGATGCCGGCCACCGCGAGCGGGCCGGCGACGTAGAGGATCTGCTGGGAGGCGGAGTCGAAGGCGTAGGCGGTGTCGAGCTGCTCCTCCTCGACGACGTCCGGCCAGAGCGAGCGCAGGCAGGGTTCGAGCGGGGGCATGGCCAGGCCGGCGATCGCGGCGCCGATCGGGGCGGCCAGCGCCGAGCCGGGGGCCAGCGCCAGCAGGGCGTACCCGCCGCCGGCGACCACCGCGGAGAGCACCAGCACGCGCGGCTGCCCGGTGCGGTCCACGATCCGGCCGAGCACCGGCCCGCCGACGGCCGCCGCGATCGCGTACGCGGCGGTGGCCAGCCCGATCCGGCTGTACGGCGCGTGGACCTCGCGCAGTGCGAGCGCGATCACCAGGGCGGTCATGCCGGCCGGGAGGCGGCCGAGCAGGGTGCCGAAGAGGAGGCGGCCCACGTGCGGGGCGCGGAGCAGGGCGAGGTAGCCCATGGGGCGGCACTCTCCGGTCTGGGCAGGGGGACGGGCGGGGGCTGCCGTCCAAGTTATACGTATAACTGTTGACCGGTCAATCGGTCCGCGTCCGGAACTCAAACAACTACTTTGAACATCTCAAAGCTTTACTGCTAATGTGTCGGCCGTGACCACCTCAGACGCACGTTCGCCGCTCGGCCCGGGCCCGCTGCCCGCCGCCGCCCGCGCGTGCCGTCTGTCCGGTGCTGTGGACAGCCCGCGCCGTTGTCGCGCCATGAGCTGTATCCCGGCGGCACGCCCCTGACCGGGGCCGGTCCCTCCCACTCCGGCCCGCGCGCCGTGCCGCCGTCCCCACCCCCCGCCTCACCATCAGCAACGCCTCCCCCGGAGCCGCACCGTCATGTCCACAGCGCCCGAGGCGACTTCGTCGCCGTCCGTGCTCTCCAAGATCCGCAAGACTCCGTTCTGGGTCCAGATCGTCGCCGGCCTGGTGCTCGGCGTCGGCCTCGGCTACCTGGCCCGCGCGGCCGACATCTCCTGGCTCGCCACCACCCTGGAGACGATCGGCCGGATCTTCGTCCAGCTGCTGAAGCTCGCCGTCCCGCCGCTGGTGTTCACCGCGATCCTGGTGAGCGTGGCGAACCTGCGGAACGTCACCAACGCGGCCCGCCTGGCCGTCCGCACCCTGCTCTGGTTCGCGATCACCTCGCTGATCGCGGTGGCCATCGGCCTCGGCCTCGGCCTGCTGACCAGCCCGGGCGAGGGCACCAGCCTCAAGACCGAGGGCCTCAAGCCGCCGAAGTCCACCGGCAGCTGGATCGACTTCCTGACCGGGATCTTCCCGACCAACATCGTCACGGCGTTCACCGAGGTCGAGGTCCTGCAGATCGTCTTCCTGGCGATCGTGGCCGGCGCCGCCGTGATCAAGCTGGGCGCGAAGGCCGAGCCGGTCCTCAAGCTCAGCGAGTCGGTGCTGGAACTGGTCCAGACCGCCCTCTGGTGGGTCATCCGGCTCTCGCCGCTCGGCACCCTGGGCCTGATCGGCAAGTCCGTGGCCAAGTACGGCTGGGACCTGCTGGAGCCGTTCGCGACGCTGACCGTCGACGTCTACGTCGGTTGCGCCCTGGTGATGTTCGTCGTCTACTCGCTGCTGCTGAAGTTCGCCGCCGGCCTCAACCCGGTCAACTTCTTCAAGGGCGCCTGGCCCGCCATCCAGCTGGCCTTCGTCTCGCGCTCCTCGGTCGGCACCCTGCCGGTCACCCGCCGGGTCACCGAGCGCCTCGGCGTCCCGGGCGAGTACGCCTCGTTCGCCGTCCCGTTCGGCGCCACCACCAAGATGGACGGCTGCGCCGCGATCTACCCCTCGCTGGCCGCGATCTTCGTCGCCCAGGTGTACGGCATCGACCTCGGCGTCAAGGACTACCTGCTGATCGCCTTCGTCTCGGTGATCGGCTCGGCGGCCACCGCCGGCCTCACCGGTGCGATCGTCATGCTGACGCTGACCCTCTCCACCCTGGGTCTGCCGCTGGAGGGCGTCGGTCTGCTGCTGGCCATCGACCCGATCCTCGACATGATGCGCACCGCGACCAACGTCGCCGGCCAGGCCCTGGTGCCGGTCGTGGTCGCGGCCCGGGAGAAGACCCTGGACCTGGTCGCCTACAACAACCCCACCGGTGACCTCTACGACGAGAGCCCGGCCCCGGCCGGGGCCAAGGTCCCGACCCAGGCCACCGCGACGGCCTGACGCCCGGACGGGCACGCGAAGGGCCCTCCTCCCCGGAACGGGAGGAGGGCCCTTCGCACGTGCGCGCGGCCGGCGGGGCGCGCCCGGGCACAAGGCAGGGGGCCCGCCGGACGGCGGGCCCCCTTGGGTACTGCTGCTCTTGTGCTCATGGTGACGGCCGTCGGCCGCCAGTGGACCCGTCGGGTCCCGAGCGATCAGATCATCATCGAGGATGGTCAGATAACGGTGACGTTCTCCGCCTGCGGGCCCTTCGGGCCCTGGGTGACGTCGAACTCGACCGCCTGGTTCTCCTCCAGCGAGCGGAAACCGCTCGCGTTGATGGCGGAGTAGTGGACGAAGACGTCGGGGCCGCCGCCATCCTGGGCGATGAAGCCGAAGCCCTTCTCAGCGTTGAACCACTTGACGGTTCCCTGAGCCATGCCGTTCTCCTTGCGAGGGACGTGTCGGGGCCACACCGTGTGGCACCCGGTCCGCTGCGCTGATCGCCCTGCCTCCGGACGGGTCCGGAGTTTTTCGATATTGCTGAAAAACTACGAAAAGCCTGCGGTTACATGCTCCGCAGGCTTCAAGTACTGCAAGGGGAATCAAACTGCAACTGAGGGCAACGCTAGCATGCGGCTGCTGTGACGACCAGGGGTGACTTGCGGGCTGGACAGCGCGTGTCGTAAGGCGGTTGTGACACTCGGTGCGCCGCCCCGCGACGCCTCCCCGACGCCCTCCGCGGTATCTGTGCGACGCCTGTGCGACGCCTGCGCGGCGCGTCCCGCAAGGGCGGTGCGGGGCGGGTGGAGCGACGGGCATACGCTGCGGGGAGGCGCACGAAGAGCAAGGGAGCGGCGCAGTGGCAGCACCGGATGCGGAAACGCGGGAGCCCCAGGAGAACACCCCGGTCCGGCCCAGGGTCGGGCATATTCAGTTCCTCAACTGCGTACCCCTCTACTGGGGCCTGGCCAGGACCGGCAACCTGCTCGATCTGGACCTCACCAAGGACACCCCGGAGAAGCTGAGCGACCAGCTGGTCGGCGGTTCCCTGGACATCGGTCCGATCACCTGCGTGGAGTACCTGCGGCACGCGGACGAACTGCTGGTGCTGCCGGACATCGCGGTGGGCAGCGACGGCCCCGTGATGTCCTGCGTGATCGTCAGCAAGGTGCCGCTGGCCGAGCTGGACGGCCGGCGGGTCGCACTCGGCTCCACCAGCCGCACCTCCGTGCGGCTCGCCCGGCTGCTGCTGGAGGAGCGCGAGGGCGTGCGCCCGGAGTACTTCAGCTGCCCGCCCGACCTGGACGCGATGCTCGCCGAGGCCGACGCGGCCGTGCTGATCGGCGACCCGGCGCTGCGCGCCTACCTGGGGCAGGCGGCCGACCAGGGCCTGGCCGTGCACGACCTGGGCGAGATGTGGAAGGAGTGGACGGGGCTGCCGTTCGTCTTCGCCGTCTGGGCCGTCCGCCGCGACTTCGCCGAGCGGCGCCCGGGGCTGACCGCGGCCGTTCACCGGGCCTTCCTGGAGTCCCGGGACCTCTCGCTGGTCGAGGCCCGCGAGGTGGCCGAGCAGGCGGCCCGCTGGGAGACCTTCGACGCGGGGGTGCTGGAGCGGTACTTCAGCGAGGCGCTGGACTTCTCGCTCGGCGAGCGGCAGCTGGCCGGGGTCGCCGAGTTCGCGCGGAGGGTCGCGCACGACAGCGGGTTCGCCCCCGACGTGGCCGTCCGGCTGCTGGAGCCGGTGCCCCAGCCGGTGGCCTGACCGAGGCCGCGGCGCCCGTCCCGCGCGCCCCGCGTCGTGCCGAGGGCACGGCGCGGGGGGCGGAAGGCGCTGGCGTAGGCTGAACCGGATGCGACCCGGTACCGCGCTGTCGCACACGTCGTACCCGCAGCACCCCCAAGCACGTGCAGTACCCGAGAGAGAGAAGGCCGCCAGGTGTCCGAGCTCGCAGCGACCACCCTCGATGCGCCCAGCACCGACCTGCAGGCCGTGCTCGACCGGGCGGCCGGCGGCGGCCGGATCAGCCCGGAGGAGGCGCTGGAGCTCTACCGCTCCGCCCCGCTGCACGCGCTCGGCTCGGCGGCCGACGCGGTGCGCCGCCGCCGCTACGCGGGGACCGAGCACATCGCGACGTACATCATCGAGCGCAACATCAACTACACCAACGTCTGCGTGACGGCGTGCAAGTTCTGCGCCTTCTACGTGCCGCCGAAGAGCGACAAGGGCTGGTCCCGCGACCTCGACGAGATCCTGCGCCGCTGCGCGGAGACCGTCGAGCTGGGCGGCACCCAGATCATGTTCCAGGGCGGCCACCACCCGGACTACGGCGTCGAGTACTACGAGCGCGCCTTCTCGGCGATCAAGGCGGACTTCCCGCAGCTGGTGATCCACTCGCTGGGCGCCTCCGAGGTCGAGCACATGGCGCGGATCTCGGGCGTCTCCATCGAGGAGGCGATCACCCGGATCCACAAGGCGGGCCTGGACTCCTTCGCCGGCGCCGGCGCCGAGCTGCTGCCGGAGCGCCCGCGCAAGGCGATCGCGCCGCTCAAGGAGTCCGGCGAGCGCTGGCTGGAGATCATGGAGACCGCCCACACCCTGGGCGTGGAGTCCACCTCCACCATGCTGATGGGCACCGGCGAGACCAACGCCGAGCGGATCGAGCACCTGCGGATGATCCGCGACGTGCAGGACCGCACCGGCGGCTTCCGCGCCTTCATCCCCTACACCTACCAGCCGCAGAACAACCACCTGAAGGGGTCGACCCAGGCGACCGTCTTCGAGTACCTGCGGATGATCGCCATCGCCCGCCTGTTCCTCGACAACGTCGCCCACATCCAGGGCTCCTGGCTGACCACCGGCAAGGAGGCCGGCCAGCTGTCGCTGCACTACGGCGCGGACGACCTCGGCTCGGTCATGCTGGAGGAGAACGTGGTCTCGGCGGCCGGCGCCAAGCACCGCTCCAACCTCACCGAGCTGATCCACCTGATCCGGGCCGCCGACCGCGTCCCCGCGCAGCGCTCGACCACGTACGAGCACCTGCGGGTGCTGGACGACCCGGCGAACGACCCGGTCGACCCGCGGGTCGCCTCGCACATCGCCTCCACCGCGATCGAGGGCGGCACCGCGCACCCCGAGCTGAAGATCCTCGACAACGGCTGAGGTCCCCTCCCGCCGTGCTGACCCTGCACCGGGCCGCCCTCGTGCTGCCCGACCCGGCCGATCCCACCGCCCCGTCCCACGCCGACGGGGCGGTGCTGGTGCGCGGCGAGCTGGTCGAGGCGGTCGGCCCGTACGCCGCCCTGGCGGCGGCGCACCCGGCGGCCCGGGTCCGGGACTGGGGCGACGCGCTGCTCGCGCCGGGGCTGCGCAACCCGTACGGGCACGGGCTGCTGGAGCGGGCGTACCATCCGGACCCGCGCGAAGGGGCCGGGGACGAGCCGGTGCCGCAGGGGCTGGCGGGGGAGCGGGACGAGACGCGCTGCGGGGCGAGCGCCCGGCGCGGGCTGCAGCGGATGCTCGGCTTCGGTGTGACGGCGGTGGCCGGGCCGTTCGAGCGCGCCTCGGTGCGGACGGCGGTGGCCCGGTCGGGGCTGGTCGTGCTGCCCGGGCCGGGGGACGGCGCGGCCGCGGGGGACGGGCCGCTGGACCCGCTGGCGGTGGTGCCGCTCGCCGAGGCGGTGCACGGCCGGGTGGCCGTCGGGGGCCGGGCGGACTTCGCGGTGTTCGCTCCCGCGGCGCGGGGCGCCGAGCGCGGCTGCCGCGCCACGGTGCTGGCCGGCCGGCTGGTGTTCCGGCGCCGCTGAGCGCCTTCCCGGATCCCGTTCCGGTCACACCCTACTCGTCGGTAGTCCCACGATCCGGCCTGGGCCGGCCGTATGCCCGTGCGACGTACGGGACTTGCTTCGTGTGCCACTGAACTGCGAGTTCTTCCCCGTGGCCTGATTGACCCTTCGCCGTGACCTGAGGGCCCGCCAGCGGATAGCATCCGGCTCAGCTCAGTCCACACCCTCACCACGCCCCGCCCGTGACCGCGGGCGGCGGGGCCCGCCCCAGGCCCCGAACGCAAGCCAGGACAGGAACCATGCGATCCGCGACCGTCCCCCCGCAGCGATCCCCGCGGTTGGGCCGTGGCTGGTACCTCACCGCCGTGCTCAGCGCCGTGCTGGCCGTCGGGATGTGCCTGCTGGGGTGGCGTCAGGCCGAGCAGGCCGACCGGATCGGAGCCCACCCGGTGCGGGTCGGCGGCGTGGTGACCCAGCTGCCGGCCGGCGGCGGCTCCTACAGCACCGTCAGCTACCAGGCGGGCGGCCAGCACTACTCGGCCACCGCGCTGCCGCTGGCCGACGGCACCAGGGTCGGCGAAACCGTGTGCCTGGAGCACGCGGCCGACGAGCCCAGGGCGGTGCGGATCTGCGGTGACACCTACCCGCAGCCGGTGGGCGTCGGGCTGGCCCGGTTCAGCGTGCCGGTGGCGCTGCTGCTGTTCGCCGTCTGCGTGCTGCGGATCCGGCGGCACCGGCGGGCGCTGGCCTTCCGCAGCGGGCAGAACCGGTTCGCCACCACCGTCGCCCTGGCGACCGAGGTGCTGGCCGACGGGATGCCGGCCATAACGCAGGGCAAGCGCTCGCGCCGCCGGCGCCGGGCGGGCGGACGGCGCGGCCTGCACTGAGGCGGCGCGCGGCGTTCCCGTCGCGCCCCCTGTGTCCTCCCCGCACGGCCCCGGACGTCCCGGCGGCGCCCCGGAGGTGTTCCGGCGGTGCCCGGAAGACGCCCCCTTGCCCGGTTCGGCGGAGCCAGGGTGAACAATGGGGGGCGTGACCCGAGCCTCTCTGGACAAGCAGCCGCACGAAGTCGCCGCCATGTTCGACGACGTCGCGGCCAAGTACGACCGCACCAACGACGTACTCTCGCTCGGCCAGGCCCGCGCCTGGCGCCGGGCGGTGGCCGAGGCGGTGGCCGCCGGGCCGGGTGACGTCGTGCTCGACCTCGGGGCCGGGACCGGCACCTCCTCGCTGCCCTTCGCGGAGGCCGGGGCACGGGTCGTGCCGTGCGACTTCTCGGTCGGCATGCTCGTCGAGGGCAAGCGCCGCCACCCCGAGCTGGCGCTGACCGCCGGGGACGCCACCCGGCTGCCGTTCGCCGACGACACCTTCGACTCGGTGACGATCTCCTTCGCGCTGCGCAACGTCCACGACACCGGGGCGGCGCTCGGCGAGATGCTGCGGGTCACCAAGCCCGGCGGCAAGCTGGTGATCTGCGAGTTCTCCACGCCGACCTGGACGCCGTTCCGGACGGTCTACACCGAGTACCTGATGCGCGCGCTGCCGCCGGTGGCCACCGCGGTCAGCAGCAACCCGGACGCGTACGTCTACCTCGCGGAGTCGATCCGCGAGTGGCCCGACCAGCCCGCGCTGGCCGGTCGGCTGCAGGAGGCCGGCTGGTCCAAGGTGGCCTGGCGCAACCTGACCGGCGGGATCGTCGCCCTGCACCGGGCCTACAAGGTCTGACCGGCCGCCGCGACCGGGTTCCCCCCGCCCGGTCGCGCCCGGCCGCGGCGCCGTCCGCAGCTCATAGACTCGTCCCAGCCCAGCCGCGCCGGCCCCCGCCGGCCGGCCGACCCCCAGCAGGAGTGTGCCCACCGTGTCCGAGACCGCCGTTGACCTGAGCGCAGGCGTTGTGGAGAGCACCGCGGACGTCATCGTGGTCGGCGCGGGCCCGGCCGGGTCCACCACCGCCTACTACCTCGCGCAGGCGGGCCTGGACGTGCTGCTGCTGGAGAAGACCAGCTTCCCCCGGGAGAAGGTCTGCGGCGACGGCCTCACCCCGCGGGCCACCAAGCAGCTGGTGGACATGGGCATCGACGTGTCCACCGAGAACGGCTGGCTGCACAACAAGGGCCTGCGGATCATCGGCGGCGGGGTCCGGCTGGAGCTGGACTGGCCCGAGCTGTCGGCCTTCCCGGACTACGGACTGGTCCGCAAGCGCGCCGACTTCGACGAGCTGCTCGCCCGTCAGGCCGAGAAGGCCGGGGCCCGGCTCTACGAGCGCTGCAACGTCAGCGGCCCGGTGCTGGACGAGCGGACCGGCCGGATCACCGGGGTCACCGCGAAGCTCGGTGACGAGAAGCGGCCGGTGACCTTCCGCGCCCCGCTGGTGGTGGCCGCCGACGGCAACTCCACCCGGCTCTCGCTCGCCATGGGCCTGCACCGCCGGGAGGACCGCCCGATGGGCGTCGCCTACCGCACCTACTTCACCTCCCCGCGCCACGACGACGACTACCTGGAGTCCTGGCTGGAGCTGTGGGACACCCGCGGCGGGGAGCGCAAGCTGCTGCCCGGCTACGGCTGGGTGTTCGGCATGGGCGACGGCACCTCCAACGTCGGCCTCGGCATCCTGAACTCCTCGCCGGCCTTCGGCGAGCTGGACTGGCGCGAGGTGCTCAAGGCCTGGTGCGCGAGCATGCCCGAGGAGTGGGGCTACACGCCCGAGAACATGACCGACCCGATCCGGGGCGCCGCGCTGCCGATGGCCTTCAACCGCCAGCCGCACTACACCCGCGGCCTGTTGCTGGTCGGCGACGCTGGCGGCATGGTCAACCCGTTCAACGGCGAGGGCATCGCCTACGCGATGGAATCCGGCCAGATCGCCGCCGGGGTGATCGTCCAGGCCCTCGCCCGGGTGACCGACGGTGGCCGGGAGCGCGCGCTCCAGGCCTATCCGCGGATCCTCAAGGACGTCTACGGCGGCTACTACACGCTCGGCCGGGCCTTCGTGAAGCTCATCGGCAACCCGAAGGTGATGCAGCTCGCCACCCAGCGCGGGCTGACGCACCCGCTGCTGATGAAGTTCGTGCTCAAGCTCCTCGCCAACCTCACCGACCCGCAGGGCGGCGACGCGATGGACCGCGTCATCAACGGCCTGGCCAAGGCCGCGCCCAACGCCTGACCGGCCGCCCTCGGTCAGTCGGCCTGGTCGCGGTCGGCCTGGTCGCGGTCGGCCTGGTCGCGGCCAGCCGCGGAGCGCCGCTCGACGTAGGCGAGGCGTTCGGCGAACACCCGGGCGGCGTCCGGGGTGAGCGTGCGCAGGGCGACCAGGGCGGTGAAGACGACGTCGCACAGCTCGTGCTGGACGTCCTCCCAGCTGTGGGTGACGCCCTTGCGCGGGTTCTGGCCGGTGACGCCGATCACGGCGGCGCTGACCTCGCCGACCTCCTCGGAGAGCTTGAGGATCCGGGCGAGCCGCTCCTCCCGCGGGGGGAGCGGACTCTCCTCGTCGAGCCAGGCCACCATGTGGTCGACGCTCTCCCAGATCCTGCTGTCCATGTGGTGCCGCTCCCGTGCGGTGTCGGTGGCCTGACGACGGCCGGTCGGTGGCCGGTCGGTGGCCGGTCGACGGCCCGCTCCACCGTACGGGAGTCCGGCCGGTGGCTCAGCGGGCGGAGATCTTCACGTTGCGGATGTTCACCGGCAGGGTGGGGAAGCCGTCTCCCGGGTTGTTCTGGTCGTCCTCACCGCCGGCGGCGATCTTCTGCAGCACGTCCAGGCCCTCGGTGACCCGGCCGAAGGGGGTGTAGGCGGGGGAGAGCTTGGTGTCCTTCCAGACGAAGAAGAACTGGCTGCCGTTGGTGTTCGGCCCCGCGTTGGCCATGGCGACGGTGCCGGCCGGGTAGGTGGCGCCCTCCAGGTTCTCGTCCGGGAAGGAGTAACCCGGGCCGCCGCTGCCGGTCCCGGTCGGGTCGCCGCACTGCAGGACGTAGATCCGCTGGGTGGTGAGCCGGTGGCAGTGGCTGCGGTCGAAGTAGTCGCGCTCGGCGAGGAACCGGAACGAGAAGGTCGTGCAGGGGGCCTTGTCGGTGAGCGCCTGGAAGGTGATCGCGCCCTGGGAGGTCTTCAGGGTGGCCCGGTACGGCTTGGCCGCCTTCCGGGTGTCGAAGACCGGGATCCCCTTGAAGTTGTCCGCCGGGACGGCCGGCGTGTAGGTGCAGGTGGTGCCGGCCGCGCCGGTGCCGGCCGACGGGGTGTCCGCGACCGCGGTGCCGGTGCTGACGACGAGCGGCAGGACGGTGGCGGCGGCGGTCAACGCCCAGTGCATGCGCCTCACGTGACGGGCCTTCCGGTGGGTGGGGGACGGCTGGGTTGGCATGGCGCCATCATCCACGGCGGGGCGGGCATCCGGTAGGGGGCCGGAAAGCCGTTGATCGCGGGCGGTGCGGTGCGCGAGGATGGCGGGCCCGCTCTGCTCCGGGATCCGTCCGACGACGTGCGCGACTCTCGTGTGCCGGTACGTCCGTTTCGAGCGCCCGCGCGTCTCGAACGCTCCGAGAGGCTCCGCCCGTGCGCGCTCCGTCCTCCCCCCTGCTGCGTGACCTCCCGGTGCTGCTGGTGGCGGTGGTCTGGGGATCGAGCTTCCTGGCGGTGCAGCGGGTGGCCGAGCCCGGCACGGTGGTGGCGATGCTGGTGCTGCGCTTCGGCCTGGTGCTGCCCGTCCTGGGGCTGGCCGCCTGGCGGTCGCTGCGGCGGCTGCGGCCGGCCGAGTGGCTGGGCGGGGCCGGGCTGGGGCTGGTGCTCGGTGCGATCTTCCTCCTGGAGACTTTCGGCGCGGTGCACACCTCGGCGACCAACGCGGGCCTGATCATCAGCCTGACGATCGTGTTCACCCCGCTCGCGGAGAGCGCGCTGACCCGGACCAGGCTGCCGCGCTCCTTCCTCGCGGCGGCTGGCCTGGCGGTGGTGGGCATCGCGCTGCTCACCGGGGACGGCGGACTGCGGGCCCCGGCCTCCGGCGACCTGCTGGTGCTCGGCGCCGCCGTCGTGCGGACGGTCAACGTGCTCGCCACCGCCCGGGCCCGGTCGATCTGGCGGAGCGACACGCTGGCCGTCACCTGGGTCCAGCTCGCGGCCGCGACGCTGGTGTTCGCCACCGCCGCGCCGTTCGCCGGCCCGCTGCCCTGGACGGTGGCGGCCGGCTACGGGCCGGCCCAGTGGGGCTGGCTGCTGCACCTCGCGCTGCTCTGCACGCTGTTCGCGTTCTTCGTGCAGATGTGGGCGGTCCGCGCCACCTCGCCCTCCCGGGTCAGTCTGCTGCTGGGCACCGAGCCGCTCTGGGCGGCGGTGTTCGGCATCACCCTGGCCGGGAACCACCTCGGACCGCTCGCCCTGCTGGGCGGCGCCCTCGTTCTGGCCGGCACCGAGTGGGGCCGGCGGACCGCCTCGGCACCGCGGCCGCGGACGGCCCCGGCGGAGGGGGAGCCGGTCCCGGCGTAGCCGCCCGGACGAGGTGGTGACGGCGGTCGGGGTGGTGGAGGTGGTGGTCGCGGTGGTCGCGGTGGTGCTCATCGGCGGCGTCCCAGGGTGCGGCGGGCGTAGGCGACGGTGACCGCGGCGACCAGCGGACCCCAGGCGATCATCGGCAGGTAGCAGAGGGTCATGATCACTCCGGCGCTGCCCTGCGGGGCATCCGGATTGCTCAGCTCCTCGGTCCAGCCTCCGAACAGGGAGGTCAGACCGAGCAGGGTCAGGACGGCCGAGCCGAGCGCGGCCGGGACGATCGCGGCGAGCGGCCGGACGGCCCGGCCGCCGAGGAACGGGATCCAGCGCGGGACCACCTCGCCCCAGGGGCGGACCAGCCCCAGGGTGAGGAAGGCCAGCAGCTCGGCCAGCCCGCTCAGTGCGACGAGGTACGCGGTGCCCCAGCCCGGGGTGTTGTGGTCGAACGCCTCGGCGAGCTCCCCGCTGAAGCCGACCGGGACGCCGAGGCCGAGGGCGAGCCGCCAGAGCCCGGAGGGCACGGTGGTCCAGACCGTGGCGCGGGCGGCCAGCTCGGCCCAGCGCGGAGTGCCGGCCGGCCGGACCTCGCGCCTCCGTGTCACCGCGGACGCGGCCCCCGAGGGACCGCCCGCGGCGGCTGTCGTGGTGGCGGTCGCGGTCGCGCCGGCCGCGATCGTGGCGACGGTGGTGGTGGACATGGTGACGGACTCCCCTCCGGCCGGCCAGGGTGGCCGGTCCGACGGGATCAAGAGTGGCCCTCGGGCCGGGGCCGCCATCAGTGCCGATCGGGCTGTCTTCGCTGCTCGGAACGGGGGCGGAAACCTGCCGATCGGCACAGGCGGAGCGCTCCGGAGATCCGTAGGCTTCCCGCAGGAAGGAGGCGAGCATGCATCAGATCGTGGCGCTGGCGGCCCCGGTGGCGATCGTCGGCGGGTGGCTGCTGAGGTCCCGGTTCGGGCCGGCGGTGGTGACGGGTGTCGCCGGCGCGGTGTCGGTCGGGTCCACGGCCGGCGCCTGGGCCGCCGGCCGGTGGACCGAGGCCGACCAGTGGGCGGGTGTGGTCGGGCTGCTCGAACTCGCCTCCCTGCTCGTCCTGGTGGTCGTCGCGCTGCGCGCCGAGGGAGGCCGGCGCGCAGCGGTGGCGGTCTGGACGGTCGGTGGTGCGGTCGCGCTCTGGCCGTCCAGGTTCGAGAAGGTCGTCGGCCCGGAAGACGGGCTGGCCCTCTTCGGGTTCGGCTCGGCCTTGGCGCTGCCGGCCGTCCTGGTCGGGCTCTACCTGCGCGGGCTGGACGACGCGCGGCGCCGCTCGGTGGCGGCGGCCCGCCGCTCCCAGCGGCTCGAACTCGCCCACGACCTGCATGACTTCGTCGCGCACGACGTCAGCGGAATGGTTGCCCAGGCGCAGGCCGGCATGGTGCTGGCGGCCTCGGACCCGGCACGCGCGGCGGCCCTGTTCGAGCGGATAGAGCGGGCCGGGCTGCAGGCCCTGGCCTCACTCGACCGGACCGTCCACCTGCTGCGCCGGGAGGACGCCGACGGTCCGGTGCGCGGCCCGCAGCCCGGCCTGGCCGAACTGGCCGAGCTCACCGAGCGGTTCGCCGGCTCGGACGGCGTGGAGGTGCGGTTGGACGCCCTGGCCGAGGATCCGGGGATCCCCCGGGAGGTGGCGGCCACCGCCTACCGGGTCGTGGTCGAGGCGCTGACCAATGTGCGGCGGCACGCGCCCGCCGCCCGCACGGTCGAGGTCCGGGTGCGCCGCGATGGACGGCGGCTGACCGTACGGGTGCGGGACGACGGCGGCGCGGCTCCGCAGCCGTCCGGGCCGCGCCGGGGCGGCAGCGGGCTGGCGGGGCTGGCCGCCCGGGTGGAGGCCCTGGGCGGCACGCTCGCCGCCGGCCGGGAGGGCGGCGGCTGGCAGGTGGCGGTCACCCTGCCGCTCAAGGCGTGGTGACCGGCCGGGCGGAGGCCGCGGCACGTTCGGCGGGAACAGCCGGGGCGGCAGGAGCGGTCACGACGGCCGCAGCTCTCGGAGCAGTCGGAGTGGCAGGGCGGGCGGGGCCGGCGGGGCAGGCGGGGCGAGTGCGGCGGCCGGCAGCGGCGCGGACGACAGGAGGAGAAGACGTGGCAGGCACGGCACGGGGACCGTACCGGCGACCGGAAGGAGGCGCGGGCCGATGACGATCAAGGTGCTCCTCGCCGACGACGACGAGGTGATCCGCAGCGCGTACCGGATCATCCTCGACGCCCAGCCGGACATCGAGGTGGTGAACGAGGCCGCGGACGGCGAGGAGGCGATCGCCCTGGCCGAGCGCCTGCGGCCGGACGTGATCCTCGCCGACATCCGGATGCCCCGGCTGGACGGGCTGGAGCTGACCCGGCGGCTGGCCGGGGAGTTCCGGGTGGTCGTGGTGACCACCTTCGACCTGGACGAGTACGTGCACGAGGCGATCCGCGCAGGGGCGGCCGGCTTCCTGCTGAAGCGCTCGGGGCCGTCACTGCTGGCGGAGGCGGTCCGGTCCGCCGTCGCGGGGGACGCCTTGATCAGCCCGCAGATCACCGTCCGGCTGCTCCGCCGGCTGTCGGGCGGCACACCGCGGCGGCCGGCGGGCGGCCGGGCAGCGCAGCGTCCGCGGGTCGGCCCGGTCGAGGAACTCACCGCGCGGGAGAAGGAGGTCGCGGGGCTGGTCGCGGACGGCGCAACCAATGCGGAGATCGCGGCGGAGCTGTTCATCAGTGCCGGGACGGTGAAGAACCACCTGGCCGCGATCCAGCGGAAGCTCGGCACCCGGAACCGGGTCGGCATCGCCGCGTGGGCCTGGGAGAGCGGGGCCTGAGTCCGGACGCGCGCTTGTGAACGAAGGGTCAAGCGGGCGTTCGCGGGGCCGCCACCCCTGCGGGTGAGCCGCTATAACACGTCAACATGACGCCCGGAAATTTGCTCTCGGCGAGGCATAGTTGATATAGGCGCATGGCCCTGACCAGCCGCTTCGCAGATAATTGCGACTGCTTGTGACCATTTGACTTCTTTGCGTCGACAAATCTCGTCATGCTCACCTTCGCCACGATTCGCGAGGTGGCGGAGATCACAAAGATCGTCTTGAACTGCGTGTCGCAGATCACAAGCCGACGGGCATAGGATGCGCTCGTTCCGGGCTTTGTGAACTGCCTCACATGGGGTGGATCTCGGGAACTGGAACGCCGGGTTCACCAGAGTGTGACCCGTCGGTTCCGATCTGCAGTCAAGGACGACTGGACGGAGGGAGCGGGGGCTATGAATGCCTACGCGCCGATCCTCGTACTCGGTGCCATCGCCGCGGCGTTCGCGGTCGGCTCCGTCGTGATGGCCTCACTGACCGGCCCCAAGCGCTACAACCGGGCCAAGCTGGAGGCGTACGAGTGCGGCATCGAGCCGACCCCGCAGCCTGTGGGCGGCGGTCGGTTCCCGATCAAGTACTACCTGACGGCGATGCTCTTCATCGTCTTCGACATCGAGATCGTCTTCCTCTACCCGTGGGCCGTGAGCTTCGACGCCCTGGGGATCTTCGGGCTGGTCGAGATGCTCCTGTTCATCGCCACCGTCTTCGTCGCCTACGCCTACGTCTGGCGCCGCGGCGGTCTGGAGTGGGACTGACCGCTGACTTTGTGAACATGCGGACAAGCCAACGGACTTGAGGGCATTGAGAGGGATCTGATGGGAATCGAGGAGAAGCTGCCGAGCGGCTTTCTGCTCACGACCGTGGAGACGGCCGCCGGCTGGGTGCGCAAGGCGTCGCTCTTCCCGGCCACCTTCGGGCTGGCCTGCTGCGCGATCGAGATGATGACCACCGGCGCGGGCCGCTACGACCTGGCCCGGTTCGGCATGGAGGTGTTCCGGGGCTCGCCCCGGCAGGCCGACCTGATGATCGTGGCGGGCCGGGTGAGCCAGAAGATGGCCCCGGTGCTGCGCCAGGTCTACGACCAGATGGCCAATCCGAAGTGGGTCATCTCGATGGGCGTCTGCGCCTCCTCCGGCGGGATGTTCAACAACTACGCGATCGTGCAGGGCGTCGACCACATCGTCCCGGTGGACATCTACCTGCCCGGCTGTCCGCCGCGCCCGGAGATGCTGATGGACGCGATCCTGAAGCTGCACGACAAGATCCAGCACGAGCCGCTCGGCGTGAACAAGCGCCGCGCCGAGGAGCTGGGCGAGGCGCTCGCGCTGCAGGCCACCCCGGTGAGCGAGATGCGGGGGCTGCTGCGATGAACGAGCAGGTACCCGAGACCCGCCGCGAGCAGCCGCGCCGCGAGATCCCGGTCGAGGTGGTCGGCCGCCGGCAGGGCATGTTCGGCGCCCAGGGCAGCGGCGACACCTCCGGCTTCGGCGGGCTGGTCGCCCCGATCGCCCTGCCGCCGGCCAGCGAGCGCCCCTACGGCGGCTGGTTCGACGAGGTCGCCGACGAGCTGGAGGGCGCCCTGGAGGAACAGGGCCTCGACCCGGCCGAGGTGATCGAGAAGACCGTCGTCGACCGCGCCGAGCTCACCTTCCACATCGCCCGCGAGCACCTGCTGCGCACCGTCCGCACCCTGCGCGACGACCCGGCGCTGCGCTTCGAGCTCTGCCTCGGGGTGAGCGGCGTGCACCACCCCGGCGACCGGGGCCGCGAACTGCACGCGGTCTACCACCTGCGCTCGATCACCCACGGCCGGCTGATCCGGCTGGAGGTCACCGCGCCGGACGCCGACCCGCGCATCCCGTCCGTGGTCAGCGTCTACCCGACCAACGACTGGCACGAGCGCGAGGCCTACGACTTCTTCGGCCTGGTCTTCGAAGGCCACCCGGCCCTCACCCGGATCATGATGCCGGACGACTGGCTGGGCCACCCGCAGCGCAAGGACTACCCGCTCGGCGGCATCCCCGTCGAGTACAAGGGCGCCCAGATCCCGGCGCCCGACCAGCGGAGGTCGTACAGCTGATGAGCACCCAGCACTACGAGGAGACGCACCAGGGCGACGCCGCCGAGGCGGGCGCCCGGGAGACCACCGAGGGCCGGGTCTTCACGGTCACCGGCGGCGACTGGGGCGAGGTGGTCGAGGCCGTCGGCCGGGCCGACGACGAGCGCATCATCGTCAACATGGGCCCGCAACACCCCTCCACCCACGGGGTGTTGCGGCTGATCCTGGAGATCGACGGCGAGACCGTGACGGAGGCCCGCTGCGGCATCGGCTACCTCCACACCGGCATCGAGAAGAACATGGAGTTCCGCAGCTGGGTCCAGGGCACCACCTTCGTGACCCGGATGGACTACCTGACCCCGCTGTTCAACGAGACCGCCTACTGCCTGGCGGTCGAGAAGCTGCTCGGCATCACCGACGACATCCCCGAGCGGGCCAGCGTCATCCGGGTGCTGATGATGGAGCTCAACCGGATCGCCTCCCACCTGGTCTGCCTGGCCACCGGTGGCATGGAGATCGGCTCCACCACGCTGATGATCTACGGCTTCCGCGACCGCGAGCTGATCCTGGACATCTTCGAACTGGTCACCGGCCTGCGGATGAACCACGCGTACGTCCGCCCCGGCGGCCTCGCCCAGGACCTCCCGCCCGGCGCGGTCGACCAGATCCGCGAGGCCGTGAAGACCTTCCGCTCCCGGATG
The DNA here is from genome assembly GCF_040298605.1 of Kitasatospora sp. NPDC001527. NCBI lineage: Bacteria > Bacillati > Actinomycetota > Actinomycetes > Kitasatosporales > Streptomycetaceae > Kitasatospora > Kitasatospora sp. NPDC001527. The sequence continues at coordinate 347,016 of NZ_JBEPAM010000001.1, forward strand.
CACGAGTACGACAAACTCGCCACCGGCAACCCGGTGTTCAAGGCCCGCCTGGTCGGCGTCGGCTTCCTCGACCTGCCCGGCTGCCTCGCCCTCGGCGCCACCGGCCCGATCCTGCGCGCCACCGGCCTGCCGCACGACCTGCGCAAGTCCGACCCGTACTGCGGCTACGAGAACTACGACTTCGAGGTCGCGATCGCCGACAGCGCCGACTCCTACGGCCGCTTCCTGATCCGCCTGGAGGAGATGAAGCAGTCGCTGCGGATCGTCGAGCAGTGCCTGGACCGGCTGCGCCCCGGCCCGGTCATGGTGGCCGACAAGAAGATCGCCTGGCCGGCCCAGCTCGCCGTCGGGCCGGACGGGATGGGCAACTCCCTCGACCACATCCGGAAGATCATGGGCACCTCCATGGAGGCCCTGATCCACCACTTCAAGCTGGTCACCGAGGGCTTCCGGGTCCCGGTCGGCCAGGCCTACGTGGCGGTCGAGTCGCCCAAGGGCGAGCTGGGCGTGCACGTGGTCAGCGACGGCGGCACCCGCCCGTACCGGGTCCACTTCCGGGACCCGTCGTTCACCAATCTGCAGACGATGGCGGCGATGTGCGAGGGCGGCCAGGTGGCCGACGTCATCGTCGCGGTGGCCGGGATCGACCCGGTGATGGGAGGCGTGGACCGGTGACAGACGTCCGACTGGGGATGCCGGCGCTGCCGGCCAGGCCGTACCCCGAGGAGGTGCACGCCCGGCTGGCCGCCGACGCCGCGGAGCTGATCGGCCGCTACCCGGTGGCCCGGTCCGCCCTGCTGCCGCTGCTGCACCTGGTGCAGGCCGAGGAGGGCTTCGTCAGCCCGACCGGCATCCGGTTCTGCGCGGAGCAGCTGGACCTCACCACCGCCGAGGTCACCGCCGTCGCCACCTTCTACACCATGTACCGGCGCCGGCCGGCCGGCGAGTACCACGTCGGGGTCTGCACCAACACCCTGTGCGCGGTGCTCGGCGGCGACCAGATCTTCGCCGAACTCCAGGAGCACCTCGGGATCGCCAACAACGAGACGACCGAGGACGGCCGGATCTCGATCGAGCACATCGAGTGCAACGCGGCCTGCGACTACGCGCCCGTGGTGATGGTCAACTGGGAGTTCTTCGACAACCAGACGCCGGAGAGCGCCAAGCGGCTGGTCGACGACCTGCGCGCGGGCCGCGAGGCCGCACCCACCCGCGGCGCCCGGCTCTGCTCCTTCAAGGAGACCGCCCGGATCCTGGCCGGCTTCCCCGACGAGCGCCCCGGCGCCGTCGACGAGTCCGGCGCCGGCGGCGCCCCCTCGCTGGCCGGCCTGCGGCTGGCCCGCGGCGAGGCCCTGCCCGGCACCGGCGGCACCCGCGTCGTCTCCCCCCGCCACGAGGGCACCGGCCAGGAAGGGAACGAAGCGTGATGACCTCCGCCGAGCCGGCCGAGAAGCTGCTCACCCCCGTCCTGTCCGCCTCCTGGGACGACTCCCGCCCCTGGAGCCTCGCCACCTACCGCCGCCACGCCGGGTACGAGGGCCTGCGGGCCGCCCTCGCCATGCCCCCGGACGACGTGATCGCCCTGGTCAAGGACTCCGGCCTGCGCGGCCGCGGCGGCGCCGGCTTCCCCACCGGCATGAAGTGGCAGTTCATCCCGCAGAACGACGGCAAGCCGCACTACCTGGTGGTCAACGCGGACGAGTCCGAGCCGGGCACCTGCAAGGACATCCCGCTGCTGTTCGCCAACCCGCACTCGCTGATCGAGGGCATGATCATCGCGTCCTACGCGATCCGCTGCGACCACGCCTTCATCTACCTGCGCGGCGAGGTCGTCCCGGTGCTGCGCCGGCTCCAGGCCGCCGTCGCCGAGGCGTACGCGGCCGGGCTGCTCGGCCGGGACATCCTCGGCTCCGGCCTCGACCTGGACATCACCGTCCACGCCGGCGCCGGCGCGTACATCTGCGGCGAGGAGACGGCCCTGCTCGACTCGCTGGAGGGGCGCCGCGGCCAGCCGAGGCTGCGCCCGCCGTTCCCGGCCATCGCCGGCCTCTACGCCTGCCCGACCGTGGTCAACAACGTCGAGTCGATCGCCTCGGTGCCGCCGATCCTGGCCCGGGGCAAGGAGTGGTTCAAGGGCCTGGGCACCGAGAAGTCCCCCGGCTTCACGCTCTACTCGCTCTCCGGCCACGTCACCAACCCCGGCCAGTACGAGGCCCCGCTCGGCATCACGCTGCGCCAGCTGCTCGACATCAGCGGCGGCATCCGCGCCGGCCACCGGCTCAAGTTCTGGACCCCGGGCGGCTCCTCCACCCCGATGTTCACCGACGAGCACCTCGACGTCCCGCTCGACTACGAGGGAGTCGGCGCGGCCGGCTCCATGCTCGGCACCAAGGCCCTGCAGATCTTCGACGAGACGACCTGCGTGGTCCGCGCGGTCACCCGCTGGACGGAGTTCTACGCCCACGAGTCCTGCGGCAAGTGCACCCCCTGCCGCGAGGGCACCTACTGGCTGGTCCAGCTGCTCAAGCGGATCGAGGCCGGCCAGGGCACCGAGGGCGACCTCGAGAAGCTCCTGGACATCGCCGACAACATCAACGGCAAGTCCTTCTGCGCGCTGGGCGACGGCGCCGCCAGCCCGATCGTCTCCTCGCTCCAGCACTTCCGGGCCGAGTACGAGCAGCACCTCGTGGAGCGCCGCTGCCCGCTCGACCCGGCCGCCTCCACCGTCTGGGCCGACGGCCCCCGCCCCGGCCACCAGTCCGCCACCGAAAGGGAGGTGCACGCGTGACGATCACAGAACCCTCCACCTCCACGGGCGGACAGGCCCCGGTCGAGCTGGTCACGCTCACCATCGACGGCGTCGAAGTGCAGGTCCCCAAGGGGACGCTGGTGATCCGGGCCGCCGAGCAGATCGGCACCCAGATCCCGCGCTTCTGCGACCACCCGCTGCTCGACCCGGCCGGCGCCTGCCGGCAGTGCATCGTGGAGATCGAGGGCCAGCGCAAGCCGGTCGCCTCCTGCACCATCCCGGTCGCCGAGGGCATGGTGGTCCGCACCCAGGTCAGCTCGCCGGTCGCCGAGAAGGCCCAGCGCGGCGTGATGGAACTGCTGCTGATCAACCACCCGCTGGACTGCCCGGTCTGCGACAAGGGCGGCGAGTGCCCGCTGCAGAACCAGGCGATGTCCACCGGCGACGCGGAGTCCCGCTTCGAGGGGGTCAAGCGCACCTACGAGAAGCCGCTGCCGATCAGCAGCCAGGTGCTGCTGGACCGGGAGCGCTGCGTGCTCTGCGCCCGCTGCACGCGGTTCTCCCAGCAGATCGCCGGCGACCCGTTCATCGACCTGGTCGAGCGCGGCGCCCTGCAGCAGGTCGGTACCGGCGAGGGCGACGACTTCGAGTCGTACTTCTCCGGCAACACCATCCAGATCTGCCCGGTCGGTGCCCTCACCTCGGCGGCCTACCGGTTCCGCTCCCGCCCGTTCGACCTGGTCTCCTCGCCGAGCGTCTGCGAGCACTGCTCGTCCGGCTGCGCCCAGCGCACCGACCACCGGCGCGGCAAGGTGCTGCGCCGGCTGGCCGGCGAGGACCCGGCGGTCAACGAGGAGTGGAACTGCGACAAGGGCCGGTTCGCCTTCCGCTACGCCCAGCAGCGTGACCGGATCACCACCCCGCTGGTCCGCCGGGACGGCGAGCTCGTCCCCGCCTCCTGGCCGGAGGCGCTGGCCGCCGCCGCCGAGGGGCTGCGCGAGGCCCGCACCGGGGTGCTCACCGGAGGCCGGGTCACCGTCGAGGACGCCTACGCCTACGCCAAGTTCGCCCGGGTGGTGCTCGGCACCAACGACGTGGACTTCCGGGCCCGCCCGCACAGCGCCGAGGAGGCGGAGTTCCTGGCCGCCGCGGTCGCGGGGCAGGGCGTGGACATCACCGGCGAGGGCGTGACCTACCAGGACCTGGAGGCCGCGCCGGTCGCGCTGCTGGTGGCCCTGGAGCCCGAGGAGGAGTCGCCGATCGTCTTCCTGCGGCTGCGCAAGGCGAGCCGCGCCGGAGGGCCGGTGGTCTTCTCGATCGCCGCGCACGCCTCCCGGGGCCTGGCCAAGCTGCGCGGGGCGCTGCTGCCCGCCGCACCCGGCACCGAGGCCGAGTGGCTGGCCGCGCTCGCCGCCGACGAGCCGCTCAGCGACGACGCCGGGCGCGCCGCCGAACTGCTGCGCACCCCCGGCGCGGTGATCCTGGTCGGCGAGCGGGCCGCCGCCGCCCCCGGCGCGCTCTCCGCCGTACTGCGGCTGGCGCACGCCACCGGCGCCCGGCTCGCCTGGATCCCCCGGCGGGCCGGGGAGCGCGGCGCGGTCGAGGCGGGCGCGCTGCCCGGCCTGCTGCCGGGCGGCCGCCCGGTCAACTCCCCGGGCGCCCGGGCCGAGGCCGCCGCCCTCTGGGACGTGGCCGCGATCCCGGCCCGGCCGGGCCGGGACACCGAGGAGATCCTCGCCGCGGCCGTCGGCGGCGAACTCGGCGCGCTGTTGGTCGGCGGCCTCGACCCGGAGGACCTCGCCGATCCGGCGCAGGCCGAACTGGCGCTGGCCGCCGTCCCGTTCGTGGTCTCGCTGGAGCTGCGCCCGTCCGCCGTCACCGCGCACGCCGACGTGGTGCTGCCGGTGGCCGCGGTCGCCGAGAAGGCCGGCACCTTCCTGGACTGGGAGGGCCGGGTGCGGATGTTCGAGGCCGCGCTCAAGCCGGACCAGCAAGTGGGCCGGCACCTGCACCCGGACCTGCGGGTGCTGAGCATGCTCGCCGACGCGCTGGGCCACCGGCTCGGCCTGCCCGACGTGCGCGCCGCCCGGCTGGAGCTGGACCGGTTCGCGCCCTGGGAGGGCGAGCGCCCGGCCGCCCCCGCCGCCCACCCGGGCCTGCTGCCCCGGCCGGCCACCGGCCAGGCGGTGCTGGCCGGCTGGCGGCTGCTGCTCGACCGGGGCTCGCTCCAGGAGGGCGACCCGCACCTGGCCGGCACCCGGCACCGCGCCGTGGCCCGGATCTCGCCGACCACCGCCGAGGAGATCGGCGCCGTCGACGCGACCGCGCTGCGGCTGACCGGTCCGGCCGGCTCGGTCACCCTGCCGCTGGAGATCGGCAAGGAGATGCCCGACCGCACGGTCTGGATCCCGCTCAACTCCACCCCGGGCGGCGCCTACCGCACGCTCGGCACCACCATCGGTCACCTGGTCACCATCGCCCCGGCGCAGGACGACGAGGCCCGGGACGGCGAGGCGCAGGGCGTCGAGCCCGACGAGGAGGAGAAGTGAACCCCACCTCGCACCCGCTCGCCGGGTACGACCTCGCCGCGTACGAGACGCTCGGCTTCTTCGGCCGCGACCCCTGGTGGCTGGTCCTGCTCAAGGCGGTGTTCTGCTTCGCCTTCCTGGTCGGCACGGTGCTCGTGGCGATCGTCTGGGAGCGCAAGGTGGTGGCCTGGATGCAGCTGCGCATCGGGCCCAACCGGCACGGCCCGTGGGGCCTGCTGCAGTCGCTCGCCGACGGCGTGAAGCTGGCGCTCAAGGAAGACCTGGTGGTCAAGGGCGCCGACAAGGCGGTCTACATCCTGGCCCCGATCGTCTGCGCCATCCCGGCGTTCATGGCCTTCGCGGTGATCCCGTTCGGCCCGGCCGGTGACGAGATCTCGATCTTCGGCACCCGGACGCCGATGCAGCTGACCGACTTCCCGGTGGCGCTGCTGTACATCCTGGCCACCGCCTCGGTCGGCATCTACGGCATCGTGCTGGCCGGCTGGTCCTCCGGCTCGACCTACCCGCTGCTCGGCGGTCTGCGCTCCTCGGCCCAGATGATCAGCTACGAGATCGCGATGGGCCTGTCCTTCGCGGCGGTGTTCATCTACTCCGGCTCGATGTCCACCTCGGAGATCGTCTCCTCGCAGCAGCCGACCTGGTTCGCGGTGCTGCTGCCGGTGTCGTTCATCGTCTACATCGTGGCGATGGTCGGCGAGACCAACCGCGCGCCGTTCGACCTCCCGGAGGCCGAGGGCGAGCTGGTCGGCGGCTTCAACACCGAGTACTCCTCGCTGAAGTTCGCGATGTTCATGCTCGCCGAGTACGTCAACATGGTCACCGTCTCGGCCGTCGCCTCCACCCTGTTCCTGGGCGGCTGGCGCGCCCCCTGGCCGGTCTCCACCTTCTGGGAGGGCGCCAACCACGGCTGGTGGCCGCTGCTGTGGATCACCCTCAAGATCCAGCTGCTGCTGTTCTTCTTCATCTGGCTGCGCGGCACCCTGCCCCGGTTCCGCTACGACCAGTTCATGAAGCTCGGCTGGAAGGTGCTCATCCCGGTCTCGCTGGTCTGGCTGGTGATGGTGGCGGCCGTCCGGGCGCTGCGCAACGAGGGCTACGGGTTCGGCGAGGTGGTGCTCTACGTCGGCGCCCCGGTCGGCGCGCTGCTGCTGCTCGGCCTGCTGCGGGACGTCGTGAAGCGCCGGCCCGAGACCGAGGACGGCGCGCCGCGCGGGGAGTTCGACCCGATGGCCGGCGGCTACCCGGTGCCGCCGATGCCCGGCCAGCAGCTCCCGCCGGTTCCGCGCCGGCGCAGCCGTGCCCCGAAGCAACTCCAGGACGCCCTCAACGGGGCCGACCATTCCGAAGGGAGCTGAACCGAGATGTCGTCCGACCAGAACCGCCGGACCGACCGGCCCGAGCCGGCCGAGAAGCCGTCCATCCTCGGACCGGCCGCCGGCTTCGGCGTGACCTTCAAGGCCATGTTCAAGAAGCGGCTCACCGAGCAGTATCCGGAGCAGAAGAAGCCCACCGCCCCGCGCTTCCACGGACGCCACCAGCTCAACCGGCACCCGGACGGCCTGGAGAAGTGCGTCGGCTGCGAGCTGTGCGCCTGGGCCTGCCCGGCCGACGCGATCTACGTCGAGGGCGCGGACAACCAGGAGGAGGAGCGCTACTCGCCCGGTGAGCGGTACGGCGCGGTGTACCAGATCAACTACGCCCGCTGCATCCTGTGCGGTCTGTGCATCGAGGCCTGCCCGACCAGGGCGCTCACCATGACCAACGAGTACGAGCTCGCGGACTCCTCCCGCAAGGACCTCATCTTCACCAAGGAGCAGCTGCTGGTCGGCCTCTCCGAGGGCATGGTCGACACCCCGCACGCGATCTTCCCGGGCGCCGACGAGGGCGCGTACTACCGGGGCGAGATCACCGCGGCGGCGCCGGGCACCGAGCTCCAGGAGCGCACCGCGCGGGAGAAGGAGGCGCAGTCGTGACCGCCGCCCCCGCCACCCTCGCCGCCGTCACCGGCGCGACCTCCACCGGCGAGGCCGTCCAGTTCTGGGGGCTCGCGGTGATCGCCGTCGGCGGCGCCCTCGGCATGCTGCTGATGAAGAAGGCGGTGCACAGCGCGCTCTGCCTGGCCGCCACCATGCTCGCCCTGGCGGTCTGTTACATGGCCCAGGGCGCGGTGTTCCTGGGCGTGGTGCAGATCGTCGTCTACACCGGCGCGATCATGATGCTCTTCCTGTTCGTGGTGATGCTGGTCGGCGTGACCAGCGCGGACTCGCTGAAGGAACAGCTGAAGGGCCAGCGGTTCGCCGCCGTGCTCTGCGGGCTCGGCTTCGGCGTGCTGCTGGTCGCCGGGATCGCCAACGCGAAGCTGGACACCTTCTCCGGCCTCGCCGAGGCCAACGCCGAGGGCAACGTCCAGGGCCTGGCCCGGCTGATCTTCACCAAGTACGTCTGGGCCTTCGAGGTCACCGGCGCGCTGCTGATCACCGCCGCGATCGGCGCCATGGTGCTCACCCACCGCGAGCACGTGAAGGCCCCGAAGACCCAGCGCGAACTGGCCGCCCAGCGGGTCGCGGACAACCTGCAGGTCCCGCCGCTGCCCGCGCCCGGCGTCTACGCCCGGCACAACGCGGTGGACATCCCGGGTCTGCTGCCGGACGGCTCGATCGCCGAGGACTCGGTCATGCAGACCCTGCGCGAGCGCGGCCAGATCCGCGACGTCAGCCAGGAGATGCTGGCCCGGATGGCCGAGCTGGAGTCCACCACCGCCGACTGGCTGGGCCGCCCGCGGTCCGAGCGCCCGCCGGTGACCGGCCCGCGCCAGGCGCTGGAGCCGGTGGCCGCCAACCACACGGCGCCGGCGAACCGCCCGGCGTCCGACCACGACGAGGAGGGGGCGGAGTGAATCCGGTCAACTACCTCTATCTCTCCGCCCTGTTGTTCACCATCGGCGCCTCCGGCGTGCTGATCCGGCGGAACGCGATCGTCCTGTTCATGTGCGTCGAGCTGATGCTCAACGCCTCCAACCTGGCGCTGGTCACCTTCTCCCGGATGCACGGCAACCTGGACGGCCAGATCATCGCGTTCTTCACCATGGTGGTCGCGGCGGCCGAGGTCGTGGTCGGCCTCGCGATCATCGTCACGATCTTCCGGACCAGGCACTCCGCTTCGGTCGACGACAGCAACCTGATGAAGCTGTAGGCGGAGGGCCTCGGTGAACTCTCTCATTCCGCTGCTGGTCGCGGCCCCGCTGGCCGGCGCCGCCCTGCTGCTGCTCGGCGGCCGGGCCTTCGACCGGTTCGGCCACTGGCTGGCCACCGCGCTCGCCGCGCTGTCCTTCGGCTTCGGCCTCGCGCTGTTCTCGTCCATGCTGGGACGGGACGCCGAGGACCGCGCCGTCACCAAGTACCTGTTCAGCTGGATCCCGGTGAACGGCTTCCAGGCCGACATCTCCTTCCGGCTCGACCAGCTCTCGATGACCTTCGTCCTGCTGATCACCGGCGTCGGCACGCTGATCCACCTCTACTCGGTGGGCTACATGGCGCACGACGAGCGCCGGCGCCGCTTCTTCGCCTATCTGAACCTGTTCCTGGCGGCCATGCTGCTGCTGGTGGTCGCCGACAACTACCTGCTGCTGTACTTCGGCTGGGAGGGCGTGGGCCTCGCCTCGTACCTGCTGATCGGCTTCTGGCAGCACAAGCCGAGCGCCGCGACGGCCGCCAAGAAGGCGTTCATCGTCAACCGCGTCGGCGACATGGGCCTGTCGATCGCGATCATGCTGATGTTCGTCGAGTTCGGCTCCTTCGCCTTCGAGCCGGTCTTCGCCACCGCCGACAGCGCGAGCGAGGGCAAGCTGACCGCGATCGGCCTGATGCTGCTGCTCGCCGCCTGCGGCAAGTCCGCGCAGGTGCCGCTGCAGTCCTGGCTCGGGGACGCGATGGAGGGCCCGACCCCGGTCTCCGCGCTGATCCACGCGGCCACCATGGTCACCGCCGGCGTCTACCTGATCACCCGCTCCGGGGCGATCTTCAACCTGGCGCCGGACGCCCAGACCGCCGTCGTGGTGGTCGGCGCGGTCACCCTGCTCTTCGGTGCGATCGTCGGTTGCGCCAAGGACGACATCAAGAAGGCGCTGGCCGGCTCGACCATGTCGCAGATCGGCTACATGATCCTGGCGGCCGGCCTCGGCCCGATCGGCTACGCCTTCGCGATCATGCACCTGGTGACCCACGGCTTCTTCAAGGCCGGGCTCTTCCTCGGCGCCGGGTCGGTCATGCACGGCATGAACGACGAGGTGAACATGCGTCACTACGGCGGTCTGCGCAAGTACATGCCGGTCACCTTCGTCACCTTCGGCCTCGGCTACCTGGCCATCATCGGATTCCCGGGCCTGTCCGGCTTCTTCTCCAAGGACAAGATCATCGAGGCGGCCTTCGCCAAGGGCGGCACCGAGGGCTGGATCCTCGGCCTGTGCGCCCTGACCGGCGCCGCGGTCACCGCGTTCTACATGACCCGGGTGATGATCCTGACCTTCTTCGGCGAGAAGCGCTGGCAGCCGGACGCCCAGGGCAACGACCCGCACCCGCACGAGTCGCCGAGCACCATGACCGTCCCGATGATCCTGCTGGCGGTCGGCTCGGTGTTCGCCGGCGGGCTGTTCGCGTTCAACGAGTCCTTCCTCACCTGGCTGGAACCGGTCACCGGGTACGAGCACGGCCACTCGCCGCTCGGCGAACTCACCGTCACCCTGCTCACCAGCGCCTGCATGGTGGCCGGCGTCGCGCTCTCGTACCTGGTGTACGGCCGCTCCGCCGTCCCGGTGGTGCCGCCCTACGGCTCCCCGCTCACCCGGGCCGCCCGCCGGGACCTGCTCCAGGACGACTTCAACCACGCCGTCCTGGTCCGCCCCGGCTCGGCGCTCACCGCCGCCCTGGTGTACTTCGACAGCCGAGGTCTGGACGGCTTCGTCAACGGCCTGGCCGCCACCATCGGCGGCGTCTCCAGCCGGCTGCGGCGGATCCAGAACGGCTACGTCCGCTCGTACGCGCTCTCCATGTTCGGCGGCACGCTGGTGCTGGTCGCCACGACTCTCCTGATGAGGTCCGTCTGATGTACCTGGATGACACACAGCGTCAGGAGGCCGGGGCATGAGCGTCCTCCTCACCGCGACCTGCGCGGTCCCGGCGGCCGGTGCGGTGGTCACCGCCGCCCTGCCGGCCGGGAGCACCGAGGGCCGGCGGCGGACCGCCAAGACGGTGGCGCTGGTCTTCTCCGCCGTCACCCTGGCCCTGGCCGGCGCGGCCGCCGCGCGGTTCGACCCGGACGGCGCGCGCTACCAGCTGACCGAGTCCTACAGCTGGATCCGCTCCTTCGGCATCACCTTCTCGCTCGGCGTGGACGGCATCGGCGCCGTCCTCGCCCTGCTCACCGCCGTCCTGGTGCCGATCGTGCTGCTCGCCTCCTGGCACGACGCCGACCCGGCCGTCCCCGCGCGGGAGGGGACCGCCGACCCCGACACCTTCGAGGCGCGGCGCCGCACCCAGGGCTTCTTCGCCCTGGTCCTGGCGGTGGAGGCGATGGTGATCGTCTCCTTCTACGCCACCGACGTCTTCGTCTTCTACGTCTTCTTCGAAGCCATGCTGATCCCGATGTACTTCCTCATCGGAGGCTTCGGCGACCGGGCCGGCGGCCCCGAGTCGGCCCGTCAGCGCTCCTACGCGGCGGTCAAGTTCCTGCTGTACAACCTGCTCGGCGGCCTGGTCATGCTGGCCGCGGTGATCGGCCTGTACGTGATCGCGCAGGACCAGGGCCTGGCCACCTTCGACCTGCCGACGCTCACCGGCGCGGTCGCCGACGGCCGGCTGGAGCTCAGCGGCGCCGCCGAGAACGCGCTGTTCCTCGGCTTCTTCTTCGCCTTCGCGGTGAAGGCCCCGCTCTGGCCGCTGCACACCTGGCTGCCGAACGCGATGGGCGAGGCCACCGCCGGCACCGCCGTCCTGATCACCGCCGTGGTCGACAAGGTCGGTACCTTCGCGATGCTCCGCTTCTGCGTCGGGCTGTTCCCGGAGGCCTCGAAGACCTTCGCCCCGGCGATCCTGGTCCTCTCGGTCATCGGGATCATCTACGGCGCGCTGCTGGCCATCGGCCAGAAGGACATCAAGCGGCTGGTCGCCTACGCCTCGATCTCGCACTTCGGCTTCATCATCATGGGCATCTTCGCGCTGACCAGCCAGGGCCAGAGCGGAGCCACCCTCTACATGGTCAACCACGGCATCTCCACCGCCGCGTGGATGCTGGTGGCCGGGTTCCTGATCTCCCGCCGCGGCTCGCGGCTGATCGCCGACTACGGCGGCGTGCAGAAGGTCGCCCCGGTGCTCGCCGGCACCTTCCTGATCGGTGGCCTGGCCACCCTCTCGCTGCCCGGACTGGCGCCCTTCGTCAGCGAGTTCCTCGTCCTGGTCGGCACCTTCACCCGGTACCCGGCGATCGGCATCGTCGCCACCTTCGGCATCGTGCTCGCCGCGCTGTACGCCCTGCTGCTCTACCAGCGCACCATGACCGGCCCGGTCAAGGAGGGCGTCGGCGGCATCAGCGACCTCAAGGTCCGCGAACTCGCCGTGGTGACCCCGCTGGTGGCGCTCACCGTGCTGCTCGGCGTCTACCCGAAGCCGCTCACCGACCTGGTCAACCCCTCGGTGAACGCGACCCTCTCGCAGGTCCACCAGACCGATCCGGCACCGGCCCACCCGGTCGCCGCCGACCACGGGACCGCCCAGGACGGGACCGCCCGCTCAGGAGGTGAGCACAAGTGAGCAGCACCGGCTGGCTCGCCGCCGCCGGCGGCACCCAGAGCATCCCCGCGCCGCACATCGAGTACGGCCAGTTGTCCCCGATGCTGGTGGTGTTCGGCGCCGCCGTGACCGGCATCCTGCTGGAGGCCTTCCTGCCCCGGCGGCTGCGGCACTGGGCCCAGGTGGTGACCGCGCTGACCGGCCTGGCCGGCGCCTTCGTCGCCGTCCTGGTGCTCGCCGCCCAGGGCTACGGCACCACCAAGGTCGGCGCGGTCGCGATGGGCTCGGTCGCCCTGGACGGCCCGACGCTGTTCCTCCAGGGCGTCATCCTGCTGGTCGCGGTGGTTGCGGTGCTGACCTACGCCGAGCGCAAGCTGGAGCCGAAGGCCGGGGGAGCGCCGGCCGACGCGTTCACCGCCCAGGCCGCCGCCACCCCCGGCGGCGAGCAGGAGCGCGGCGCGATCCGGGCCGGCTTCACTACAAGCGAGGTCTTCCCGCTCACCATGTTCGCGGTCGGCGGCATGCTGCTGTTCCCGGCCGCCAACGACCTGCTGACCATGTTCGTCGCGCTGGAGGTCTTCTCCCTCCCGCTCTACCTGCTCTGCGCGCTGGCCCGGCGCCGCCGGCTGCTCTCCCAGGAGGCGGCGGTCAAGTACTTCCTGCTCGGCGCCTTCGCCTCGGCGTTCTTCCTGTTCGGCACCGCGCTGCTGTACGGCTTCGCGGGCAGCGTGCGGCTGGGCGAGATCGCCGACGTCATCTCCGGCAACGCGCTGCTCACCCCGGCGCTGGTCTCCTCGACCCAGAACGACGCCCTGCTGCTGGTGGGCCTGGCGATGCTGGCGGTCGGCCTGCTCTTCAAGGTCGGCGCGGTGCCGTTCCACGCCTGGACCCCGGACGTCTACCAGGGCGCGCCGACCCCGGTCACCGGCTTCATGGCGGCGGCGACCAAGGTGGCCGCGTTCGGCGCGGTGCTGCGGCTGTTCTACGTGGCCTTCCCCGCGCTGCGGCTGGACTGGCGCCCGGTGCTCTGGGGTGTGGCGATCCTCACCATGGTGGTCGGCGCGGTCCTGGCCGTCACCCAGCAGGACGTCAAGCGGCTGCTCGCCTACTCCTCGATCGCGCACGCCGGCTTCATCCTCACCGGGGTGATCGCCAGCAACCGGCAGGGCGTCGGCTCGGTGCTGTTCTACCTGCTGGCGTACTCCTTCGTGACGCTCGGCGCGTTCGCCGTGGTCACCCTGGTGCGCGACTCCAAGGGCGAGGCGACCCACCTGTCCAGCTGGGCCGGCCTGGGCCGGCGCTCCCCGCTGGTCGCGGCGGTGTTCGCGCTCTTCCTGCTGGCCTTCGCGGGCATCCCGCTGACCTCCGGGTTCACCGGGAAGTTCGCGGTCTTCCAGGCCGCGGCGGCCGGTGGGGCCACCCCGCTGGTGATCGTCGGTGTGCTCAGCTCGGCGGTGGCGGCGTTCTTCTACATCCGCGTCATCGTGCTGATGTTCTTCTCCGACCCGCAGCCGGGCGGCCCGACCGTCGCCATCCCGAGCGCCTTCACGGCGACCGCGATCGGCGTCGGCGTCCTGGTGACGGTGGGTCTCGGACTGCTGCCGCAGTACTTCCTGGACCTCGCCTCCAAGGCGGTGTTCTTCGCCGGCTGACCGCCCGCCGACGGCCCGGCCGACCGCCCCGGCGGAGGCCGGGCCGACCGCTCCCACGACCGTCCGGGTCGCGCCCGCGCGCGCGGCCCGGACCCGTCGTCCGGGTATCCGTGCTGGCCAGCGGGGACGCTCCGGTCATGACAGAGCCGCACGCCCGTGCAGTGATCCACTCGCGACCGGATACCCTGCCTGTATGGCCAGCGGCGGCACTCAGGGACCGGGCCGCTAGATCGACCAGGGACAGAGGAGTGGTCTTCGTGACCGTCGTGGGACCCTTTGGGCTCAGCGTGCAGGACCGCGATCTGACCCGCGACGTCCAGGCCGGGATGGAAGCGGTGGAGATCGCGCTCACCGACGCCGTGAAGAGTGACGTCCCGTTCATCACCGTCACCGCCAGCCACCTGATCGAGGCCGGCGGCAAGCGCTTCCGCCCGCTGCTGGTCCTGCTCGCCGCCCGGTTCGGCGACGCCAGCGCGGCCGGCGTGATCCCGGCCGCCGTCGTCGTCGAGCTCACCCACCTCGCCACGCTGTACCACGACGACGTCATGGACGAGGCCCCGGTGAGACGCGGGGCCCCCAGCGCCAACTCCCGGTGGGACAACTCGGTCGCCATCCTGACCGGCGACTTCCTCTTCTCCCGCGCCTCCCAGGTGCTCGCCGACCTCGGCCCGGAGGCCGTCCGGCTGCAGGCCGACGCGTTCGAGCGGCTGGTCACCGGCCAGATCCTGGAGACCGCCGGTCCCGGCCCGGACGACGACCCGCTGGACCACTACCTGAACGTGCTGGCCGGCAAGACCGGCTCGCTGATCGCCGTCTCCTGCCGGATAGGAGCGCTGGCGGCCGGCGCCGAGCCGTGGGTGATCGACATCCTGAGCGCCTTCGGCGAGCGGATCGGCATCGCCTTCCAGCTGGCCGACGACGTGCTGGACATCGCCAGCGACGGCCACGAGTCCGGCAAGACCCCCGGCACCGACCTGCGTGAGGGCGTGGAGACCCTGCCGACCCTGCTGCTGCGCCAGATGCCCGCCGACCCGGCCGATCCGGAGGACGCCCGGCTGCGCGAGCTGCTGCGCAAGGACCTCTCCGACGACGAGCTGCACGCCGAGGCGCTGCGGCTGCTGCGCCGCCACCCGGCGCTGGAGCACGCCCGCCGGGAGACCCTGCGGCACGCCGAGGAGGCCCGCGCGCTGCTGGACCCGCTGCCGGACGGCCCGGCCAAGGACGCGCTGCAGGCGCTCTGCGACTCGGTGGCCATCCGCACCATGTGACGGACGGGCAGCCCCGCCCGGGCGGGCGGGGCCAATCTCGCCGCCCGCGGCTCCGGCGGTCGCCCGGATGGGGGAGACTGACACCCGTCAGCACCGTGTCCGCACCTCCGCCCATCCGGAAGGCCGCCATGCTTCGCGTCGTCATCGCCGAGGACTCCGTACTGCTGCGGGAGGGCCTGACCCGGCTGCTCACCGACCGCGGCCTGGAGGTCGTGGCCGGCGTCGGGGACGGCGACGCGCTGATCAAGACCATCCACGACCTGGCCGCCGCCGACGCGCTGCCCGACGTGGTGGTCTCCGACGTGCGGATGCCCCCCTCCCACACCGACGAGGGACTGCGCGCCTGCGTCACCCTGCGCGGCCGCTACCCGGAGCTCGGCGTGCTGGTGCTCTCGCAGTTCGTCGAGGAGCGCTACGCCTCCGAACTACTGGCCGGTTCCACCCGTGGCGTCGGCTACCTGCTGAAGGACCGGGTCGCCGAGGTCCGCGAGTTCGTGGACGCGGTGGTCCGGGTCGCCGAGGGCGGCACGGCGCTGGACCCGGAGGTGGTCCAGCAGCTGCTGAGCCGCAGCCGCAAGGGTGACGTGCTGGCCGGGCTGACCCCGCGCGAGCGCGAGGTGCTGGGGCTGATGGCGGAGGGCCGGACCAACACCGCGGTGGCCAAGCAGCTGGTGGTCTCGGAGGGCGCGGTGGAGAAGCACGTCAGCAACATCTTCCTGAAGCTGGGCCTCGCGCAGAGCCCCGGGGACCACCGCCGGGTCCTCGCGGTGCTCACTTATCTGAATTCCTGACCGGCCTGCCGCGGGATCGTTCGAAGGCGGTGTTCGCGTCCGAACCGAACCGCCGATCCAGCGATCCAAACCGGTCGTCCACGCCCTTTTTCCGGGGTGCGGCGGTGATTTTCCGCCGCATCGGGGAGTTCCGTCCAAGGCAATCCTTACCCGCATAGGATGCGAGAGGTGCACCAGGCGGACGGGGCACACGGCTCACGCCCGCGGCTGGTGCCCACGAGGAGGTCCGCGGCAGTGACCAGTCAGGTCGATCAGTCAGAAGCGGTGGACGGCTCGGACGGCGACGAGGGCCGCTCCGGGCCCGGCGGGGGCAGCTCCGGCCCTGCCGTGCCGGTCGGTCCGCAGCACCGGGGCGCCAAGCCGATCCGCAAGCTGGACCGGGTGATCATCAGGTTCGCCGGGGACTCCGGTGACGGCATGCAGCTCACCGGTGACCGCTTCACCTCGGAGACGGCGTCCTTCGGCAACGACCTCTCCACCCTGCCCAACTTCCCGGCCGAGATCCGCGCTCCCGCCGGAACCCTGCCGGGCGTCTCGTCCTTCCAGCTCCACTTCGCCGACCACGACATCCTGACCCCGGGGGACGCGCCCAACGTCCTGGTGGCGATGAACCCGGCCGCCCTCAAGGCCAACCTGCCCGACCTGCCGCGCGGCGCGGAGATCATCGTCAACACCGACGAGTTCACCAAGCGCGCGCTGGCCAAGGTCGGATACGCCGCGGACCCGCTGGGGGACGGTTCGCTGCAGGGGTACCACCTCCACAAGGTGCCGCTGACCACGCTCACCCTGGAGGCGCTCAAGGACAGCGGACTCGCCCGCAAGGACGCCGAGCGGGCCAAGAACATGTTCGCGCTGGGCCTGCTCTCCTGGATGTACCACCGCCCGACCGAGGGCACCGAATCCTTCCTGCGCACCAAGTTCGCCAAGAAGCCGCAGATCGCCGAGGCCAACATCAGCGCCTTCCGGGCCGGCTGGAACTTCGGCGAGACCACCGAGTCCTTCGCGGTCTCCTACGAGGTGCCGCCGGCTAAGCTGCCGCCGGGCCGCTACCGCAACATCTCCGGCAACCTGGCGCTGTCCTACGGCCTGATCGCCGCCGCCCGGCGCTCCGGGCTGCCGCTCTACCTGGGCTCGTACCCGATCACCCCGGCCTCGGACATCCTGCACGAGCTCAGCCGGCACAAGAACTTCGGCGTGCGCACCTTCCAGGCCGAGGACGAGATCGCCGGCATCGGCGCGGCGCTCGGCGCGGCCTTCGGCGGCGCGCTCGGCGTGACCACCACCTCCGGCCCCGGCGTGGCGCTCAAGAGCGAGACGATCGGCCTGGCCGTCTCGCTCGAACTCCCGCTGCTGGTGGTGGACATCCAGCGCGGCGGCCCGTCCACCGGTCTGCCGACCAAGACCGAGCAGGCCGACCTGCTGCAGGCGATGTTCGGCCGCAACGGCGAGGCCCCGGTGCCGATCGTGGCCCCGGCCACGCCGGCCGAGTGCTTCGACGCGGCGCTGGAGGCGGCCCGCATCGCGGTCACCTACCGCACCCCGGTCTTCCTGCTCTCGGACGGCTACCTGGCCAACGGCTCGGAGCCCTGGCGGATCCCGGAGGTCGACGAACTTCCGGCGATCGAGCCGGACTTCGCCACCGGCCCGAACCGCGAGGACGGCGCGTTCTGGCCCTACCTGCGCGACCCGAGGACGCTCGCCAGGCCGTGGGCGCTGCCCGGCACGCCCGGCCTCGAACACCGGATCGGCGGCATCGAGAAGCAGGACGGCACCGGCAACATCTCCTACGACCCGGCCAACCACGACTTCATGGTCCGCACCCGGCAGGCCAAGGTGGACGGCATCACGGTCGAGCCGGTGGAGGTCGACGACCCCTCCGGCGAGGCCCGCGTCCTGGTGCTCGGCTGGGGCTCGACCTACGGCCCGATCACCGCGGCGGTCCGCCGGGTCCGGGCGGACGGCGGCCGGATCGCCCAGACGCACCTGCGCAACCTCAACCCCTTCCCGGCCAACCTCGGGACGGTGCTGCGGAGTTACGACAAGGTCATCGTGCCCGAGATGAACCTCGGCCAGCTGGCGCTGCTGCTGCGCGCCAGGTACCTGGTGGACGCGGAGTCCTACAACCAGGTGCGCGGACTTCCCTTCAAGGCGGCGCAGTTGGCGGACGTGCTGTGGGCCGCGATCGGCACCCTGGACGAGGAGGACAACCGATGAGCGAGCAGTTCCCCTCGTTGCGGCTGGTCCCGAAGGCCGAGGCGCCGCAGAGCGCCAAGGAGTTCAAGACCGACCAGGAGGTGCGCTGGTGCCCCGGCTGCGGTGACTACGCGATCCTGGCGGCGGTACAGGCGTTCATGCCGGAGCTGGGGATCAGACGGGAGAACACCGTCTTCGTTTCCGGTATCGGCTGCTCGTCGCGGTTCCCCTACTACATGAACACCTACGGGGTGCACTCGATCCACGGCCGCGCCCCGGCGATCGCCACCGGGCTGGCGACCTCCCGGCAGGACCTCAGCGTGTGGGTGGTGACCGGTGACGGCGACGCGCTGTCGATCGGCGGCAACCATCTGATCCACGCGCTGCGCCGCAATGTGAATCTGAAGATCCTGCTGTTCAACAACCGTATCTACGGCCTGACCAAGGGGCAGTACTCGCCGACCAGTGAGCTGGGGAAGATCACCAAGTCCACGCCGATGGGCTCGCTGGACGCCCCGTTCAACCCGCTCTCGCTGGCCATCGGCGCGGAGGCGACCTTCGTGGCCCGGACCATCGACTCCGACCGCCAGCACCTCCAGTCGGTGCTGCGGGCGGCGGCCGAGCACGAGGGCACCGCGCTGGTCGAGATCTACCAGAACTGCAACATCTTCAACGACGGCGCGTTCGAGGTGCTGAAGGAGGCCGGCACCCGGGACGAGGCGCTGATCCGGCTCGAGCACGGGCAGCCGGTCCGCTTCGGGGCGGACCGCGCCCGGGGCGTCTTCCGGGGTGCCGACGGCGAGCTGTTCGTCGACGCCGTCACGGCGGAGAACGAGTCGGCGGTGCTGGTCCACGACGCCCACGCGGCCGGACCGTCCACGGCCTTCGCGCTCTCCCGGATCGCCGACGCGGACACCCTGCACCACACCCCGATCGGCGTGCTGCGTGACGTCCGCCGCCCGGTCTACGACGAGCTGATGGCCGGCCAGCTGGCCACCGCGGCCGCCGACCGGGGCGAGGGCGACCTGGCCGCGCTGCTCGTGGGCGGCGACACCTGGACGGTCGACTGAGTCCGGCCGGTCCGACGAGCACGGCGGCGCCCCCGGCCCTCTCCGGCCGGGGGCGCCGCCGCTGTGTCGTTACCGCTGCTGCCCGGCCCACTCCACCAGCTGGACCACGACCCCGTTCGGGTCGGTGACCTGGAAGAGCTTCTCGCCCCACGGCTCCTGGCGCAGGGCCATGGTGATCTCCACGCCGGCGGCCCGCAGCCGCGCCTCCTCGGCGACGACGTCGCCGACCACGAAGGCCAGGATCAGCCCGGCGGCGACCTCGTCGCGGAAGCCCTCCGGGAGGACCTCGATCCCGCGCTTCAGGAAGACGACGTTCATCCCGGCACTGGCGTGCCCGAGGGAGACGAACCCGTCCGACGACATCTCCTCGGTGAACCCGAGGTGCTGCCGCAGGAACGACGCGGACGCCTCGACGTCCTCGACGGTGAGCGAAACGGCGGAGGAAGTGATCTGCATGCCCGATGACCTTTCGTCGACGGCGATCCCGTACGCATTTATCCCGTACGCAGTACACTATACACAGTACGGAGAATGCGGAAACAGTGATCCCGGTCACATGGCGTGACCGGGTGTCAGTCCAGGCCGGGCAGCGGGTCCTGGTCGACCTCGTGGCGGGGCACCCGCTCGGACGGGTCGCGGCATTCGGGGCCGAGGCGCAGGATGCGCGACTCCGGGTCGTGCAGCGGGCGGTGGCAGCGGCGGCAGGTCACCCGGGGGCGGACGGCCTCGGGGGTGTCGGTGCCCGGCAGCGGGTCGGGGTCGGCGGCGGTCATGGCCCGACCGTACCGGCGGGCCGACTCGGAAGGCCCGGCGGAAGAGGGTCGACGCGGGAGGTCGATGTGGGCGGCCGACGTGAAAGGATCGGGTCCATGGCCAGTGACCGCAGCAGTGCCGGGGACCCGGCGCGCACGCTCGCGCTGCTCTGGGGCCTGTCGGCGCAGGAGAAGCCCGGCCGGCGCGGGCCCCGGCAGGCGAAGTCCCCGGCGGAGATCGCCGCCGCCGCGATCGCGATCGCGGACGCCGAGGGGGTGGACGCCGTGACCATGCGGCGGGTCGCCCAGGCGCTCGGCGTCTCGCCGATGGCGCTCTACACCTACGTGCCCGGCAAGTCCGAACTGCTCGACCTGATGCTGGACACCGTCTACGCGGCCATGCCCCGCACCGAGCCCGAGGGTGAGGACTGGCGGGCCCGGGCCGCCGCCGTCGCCGAGGACAACCGCGCCCTGCACCGCGCCCACCCGTGGACGGTGGCGGTCGCCACCAGCCGCCCGCCGCTCGGGCCCGGCCTGATGGCGAAGTACGAGTACGAGCTGCGCGCCCTGGAGGGCACCGGCCTGCCGGACGTCGAGCTGGACGCTGCGCTCACCCACCTGCTGGGCTTCGTGGAGACCTGCGCCCGGATGGCGGCGGACGAACGGGCCGCGCGCCGGGAGAGCGCGCTGACCGACGCCCAGTGGTGGGCCGCCAACGCCGAGCTGCTCACCCGGGTCTTCGACGCCGAGCGCCACCCCGTCGCGGCCCGGGTCGGCGCCGCCGCCGGCGAGGCGCACGGTGGCGCGTACGACCCGGACCACGCCTACGCCTTCGGCCTCGCCCGGGTGCTGGACGGCCTGGCGGCCCTGGTCGAGCGCCGCCGCGCCGAGCGGGAGGCGCGGGAGGAGCGCTAGCCCGGGGGTGCCACCGCCGGGCGGGAGGGCCGCTACCGCCGGGCGTCGTACTCGTCGCGGGCGGCCAGGACGGCGGGGATGCGCTTCTCGGTCCAGTGCGCCAGCTCGGCGACCAGGCGGGCGGCCTCCCGGCCGAGCGGGGTGAGGCTGTAGTCGACCCGGGGCGGGATGACCGGGTGGGCCTCGCGCAGCACGAAGCCGTCGCGCTCCAGCGTCTGCAGCGTCTGGGCGAGCATCTTCTCGCTCACCCCGGTGATCCGGCGGCGCAGCTCGCTGAACCGGTAGCCGCGCTCGTGCAGCGCGCCCAGCACCAGCACGCCCCAGCGGCTGGTGACGTGTTCCAGCACGCCCCGGGAGGGGCACATCCGGTCGAAGACGTCGGGCGGGGGCAGCGGGCCGGCCGGGGCGCCGGGGCCCGTCGCGGGCGCCGGGGACGCGGTGTTCATTACCTGCATGTCAGTACCCTACTTTGAAGTGCGTACTTTCGAAAGGTTAGTGCCGCCTCTAGGGTGAGTTCCGAAGCAGGAAGTTCAACGGACAACCATCCCAGGGAGCAGCACCATGTACGTCGTCACCGGAGCCACCGGACAGCTCGGCCGCCTCGTCGTCGAGGGCCTGCTGGCCAAGGTCCCCGCGAGCGAGGTGGCGGTGGTCGTCCGCTCCGCGGAGAAGGCCGCCGACCTCGCCGAGCGCGGCGTGACCGTCCGGGTGGCCGACTACAGCCGCCCGGAGACCCTGGCCGGCGCCTTCGCCGCCGGCGACCGGGTGCTGCTCATCTCGGGCAGCGAGATCGGCAGCCGGGTGCCGCAGCACACCGCCGTCGTCGAGGCGGCGCGCGCCGCCGGGGTCGCGCTGCTCGCGTACACCAGTGCGCCGGGCGTGGCCACCTTCCGGCTGGCCGACGAGCACAAGGCCACCGAGGCCGTGATCCGGGAGTCCGGGCTGCCCTTCGCCCTGCTGCGCAACGGCTGGTACACCGAGAACTACCTGGGCGACGCGGCCGGCACGGCCGAGCGCGGCGCGGTGGTCGGCAGCGCCGGTGAGGGCGACCGGATCGCCACCGCCCCGCGCCGGGACTACGCCGACGCGGCGGTGGCCGTGCTGACCGGCGAGGGCCACGAGAACGCGGTGTACGAGCTGAGCGGCGACGTCGCCTGGAGCCTGCCGGAGCTGGCCGCCGAGCTGGCCCTGGCCTCGGGCAAGCCGGTCGCCTTCCACCGGGTGACGCCGGACGAGCACCTGCGGATCCTGGTCGGCGCCGGCCTGCCGGAGGGCTTCGCGCAGATCCTGGTCGACGTCGACGCCGGCATCGCGCGCGGCGAGCTGGCCGGCACGCCGGGCGACCTGGCCCGGCTGATCGGCCGTCCGACCGTCCCGCTGGCGCAGAGCGTGCGGGCCGCGCTGGGCGCCTGAGCCCGGTCCGGCGGCGCACCGCCCGCGGCACCCGCCGCGGGCGGTGCCGCGTCCGTGTCCGACCGTAATGTCATGACCAAAAACCGAATACGGAGATGACAGCCGAGTCCGTGCCCGCTACCGTCGGCTCGACACTCGCGCGCGCGGAGGGCAGACGGTCGATGCCAGAGACACCCCAGCACGAGGCCGGACGCGGCCTCTGGTACGGCTTCGCCGCCTACGGCATATGGGGCCTGTTCCCGCTCTTCTGGCCGCTGCTGGAGCCCGGCGCCGCCGACGACATCCTGGCCAACCGGATGGTCTGGTCGCTGGTCGCGGTCGTCCTGCTGCTGGTCGTCCAGCGGCACTGGGGCTGGATCCGCCCGCTGCTGCGCCAGCCGCGCCGGCTCGCCATGCTGGGCGCCGCCGCCGCCGTGATCTCGGTCAACTGGGGCGTCTACATCTGGGGCGTCAACGCCGGGCACGTGGTGGAGACCAGCCTCGGCTACTTCATCAACCCGCTGGTCACCATCGCCTTCGGCGTGCTGGTGCTCAAGGAGCGGCTGCGGGTGGCCCAGTGGGTGGCGGTGGGCATCGGCGCCCTCGCGGTGGCGGTGCTGACCATCGGCTACGGGCGGCTGCCGTGGATCGCGCTGACGCTGGCGTTCTCCTTCGCCACCTACGGCCTGCTGAAGAAGACGGTCGGGCTGAGCGGGCTGGAGAGCCTGGCCGCCGAGAGCGCCTTCATGTTCCCCTTCGCCCTCGGCTACCTGGTCTACCTGGAGGTCACCGGCCGCGGCACCTTCGGGCACACCGTGGCCGGCGAGTACGGCTGGGGGCACACCGGGCTGCTGGTGCTCAGCGGGGTGATCACCGCCGTCCCGCTGCTCTTCTTCGGCGCCGCAGCCGTCCGGGTGCCGCTGAGCATGCTCGGCCTGCTCCAGTACCTGGCGCCGGTGTTCCAGTTCCTGATCGGCATCGCGGTCTTCCACGAGTCGATGCCGCCCGCCCGCTGGGCCGGCTTCGCCCTGGTGTGGGCGGCGCTCGCGGTGCTCACCTGGGACGCGCTGCGGCGGGTCCGGACCGACCGGGCGGCCGCCCGGGCCCGGACGGCCGCCGCCGCGGGCGCCGCTGCCGCGACCGCCCCCGCCCCCGACGACGCGGTGGCGGTCAGGCCGTGATGTCCCGCGCGGTGAACCGGGACCAGGCCGCCGAGCCGAACACCGCCACGTAGGCGGCCTGCAGCCCGAGGTTCTTCAGCACCCCGTCCCAGTACATCGGCTCCCGCAGCAGGTCGCCGAAGGTCAGCCAGTGATGGGTGAAGAGGAACGGCTGGATCGCGTGCAGCTGCGGGAAGCTGTCCAGGATCTGCACCGTGATCACCAGGCCGACGGTGGCGGCCATCGCCGCGATGCCGCTGCCGGTGAGCGTCGAGACGAACAGCCCGATCGCCACCAGCCCGGCCAGCGAGGCGGCCACCACGGCGGCCACCAGTACCGCCCGCAGCAGGGCCGGGCCCAGGCCGATGGTCTCGCCGGAGATCAGCGTGACGTCGCCGACCGGGAACAGCGCCGTCCCGGTGATCACCGCCGACAGCGCCACGGTCACCGTCGCCGCCAGGCAGAACGCCAGCCCGGCGG
Organism: Kitasatospora sp. NPDC001527; assembly: GCF_040298605.1. Classification (NCBI taxonomy): domain Bacteria; kingdom Bacillati; phylum Actinomycetota; class Actinomycetes; order Kitasatosporales; family Streptomycetaceae; genus Kitasatospora; species Kitasatospora sp. NPDC001527. The sequence goes on from NZ_JBEPAM010000001.1 coordinate 370,769, forward strand.
TGAACTTGGCGGCCAGCAGCCTGGTCCGCCCGGCCGGCGCCACCAGCAGGTAGCGCAGGGTGCCGGTGGCCGCCTCGCCCGCCACCGAGTCCCCGGCGACCACGCCGACCGTCATCGGCAGGAAGACCGGCAGTGCCACCGCGAGCGCCGTGAACACCAGGAACAGGCCGTTCTGGGTGACCTGGGCGATGAACGCCGGGCCCTCGCCGCCGCGCGGCCCGTCCGTCTCGATCCGGACGACCACGCCGATCAGCACCGGCAGCACCGCGAGGATCCCCAGCAGCACGATCGTCCGCATCCGGCGGAAGGTCAGCAGCAGCTCGCTGCGGAACAGCGCCAGGAACCCGGACGCGGTCTGCGGCCGCCGTCCGCGCGCCGCGGCGGCGACCGCCGGCACCGCCTCAGCCCGCGACATCGAAGCCCTCCCCGGTCAGCGCCACGAAGGCGTCCTCCAATGTGCCCCGCTCCACGCCGAAGCCGTGCACCCGCACCTGCGCCGCGACCAGGGCCGCGACGAGCCCGGGCAGCGCGTCCTCGGCCAGCGCGCCGGCCTCGCCGTCCACCCGGCCCTCGCCGATCCGGACCTCGGTGACCTCGTGGGCGAGCAGCACCTCGCCCGCCCGGTGGGTGTCCGGGGTGCGCACCACCAGCCGGCCCCGGGCCCGGGCGGCCAGCTCGGCGACGGTGCCCTGCACCACCAGCCGGCCGCGCGACATCACCGCCGCGTGGCTGCAGACCTGCTCGATCTCGTCCAGCAGGTGCGAGGAGAGGAAGACCGTGGTGCCCTCGGCCGCGACCTCCCGGACCAGCGCCCGGATCTCCCGCATGCCCTGCGGGTCCAGGCCGTTGGTGGGCTCGTCCAGGACGAGCAGCTCGCGCGGCTGGAGCAGCGCCGAGGCCAGGCCGAGCCGCTGCTTCATGCCCAGCGAGTAGGCCCGGGCCTTCTTGCCGGCCGCGGCGGCCAGGCCCACCCGTTCCAGCGCCTCGGTGACCCGGCGCTGCCGGGTACGCGGATCGGACGTCGGGTCGGCGGCGTCGAACCGGGCCAGGTTGTCCCGGCCGGAGAGGAAGCCGTACAGCGCCGGTCCCTCGATCAGGGCGCCGACCCGGGGCAGCACCGAGGCCACCGACTGCGGCATCGGCTCGCCGAGCACCGTGGCCACCCCGGCGCTGGGGGCGATCAGGCCCATCAGCATCCGGATCGTGGTGGTCTTGCCGGAGCCGTTGGGACCGAGGAAGCCGAAGACCGAACCCCGGGGGACGCTCAGGTCCAGACCGTCCACGGCGACCTGTCCACCGCGGAACCGCTTGGTCAGACCTCTGGTCCTGATCACGTCGTCGGACGGACGGGAGGGCGAAGCGGCACCGGGGGCCGGACGCGCCACCGCGCCCGGCCCCCCGGCCGGCTCCGTAACGTCCCCCGTTACGGGAGCCTGGGTCACTACTTCACCCCGGCCGCACTCTGCAGCACCGACGGGGTCACCGCGCCCGCGAAGACCCGGCCGTCGTCGGTGACCAGCACGTTGAGGACCTTGGTGCTGATCAGCGAGCCGCCGGCGACCGGCTTGCCCAGCGACTTGGCCAGCGCCAGCGGGTTCTGCGCCGTGCCGGAGCCGCCGCCCGGGCCGTGACCGCCCCGGCCGCGCGGGCCCTTGCCCTCGGCCGGGACGAACACGTCGCCGGTGGGCAGCTTCGCGGAGAGCACGGCCGTCCAGCCCTCGCCGATCACGTTCAGGCCCTCGGCGGCGGCCGCGGCCTCCTCGGGCGTCACCTCGCCGCGCGGCGCCCCGGAGGCCTTCTGCTCGGTCACCTTGGCGCCCTTGGGCACGGTGAACTCGAAGTTCTTCGCGGCCGGCCGGGCGAACGAGACCTGGGTGAAGTGGACGTCCAGCACCGTGTCCCCGTCGGTGCCCTTGACCACGACGGACAGCGGCACCCCGTTGTCGGCGGCCACCGCGATCCGCACCTCGCCGATCGTCGAGCCGGGCCGGCTGGGCTTCACGCTCAGCCGGTAGGCCTTCTGGCCGGCCACCGTCGCGGTGCCGTCCACGGTGACGGAGGTGGTGTCCGCGCCCGCCGCCAGGAACTGCCGGGCCGCCTCCTGCGGGGTGGTCGGCACACCGGTCAGCGGCGCCTTGCCCGGGCGGCCGTCCGCCGTCGCGTCCGGACGGGCCCCGGTCACGTGCACGGCCTCGTTGGTGCTGCTGTCCCAGGCCCAGACCTGGTCGCCGTTGCGGACCAGCTCGTAGCCGGACAGTTGCTCCAGCAGGCCGATCCGCTGCCGGTCCGGCCCGTCCACCGCGACCCGCACGGTGTGCTCGCCGCCGAGCAGGCCCATCAGCTTCGAGGTGGGCGCGGCGCCCGACGGCTTGTCCCCCTCGCCGCGCTCGCCGCCGCCGGCCGCGAACCCGCCGCCCGCGGCGCCGAGCAGCTGGCTCGGCACCCCGAGGTCGGTGGAGACCGACACCGTGCCGGAAAGCGTCTCGGCCTGCGAGCCGAGCACCTTCGCCACCACCTGCTCCGCCGTCAGCGCGGGCAGCTCCGGCGGCGAGGAGTCCGCCAGCGCCGGTACCAGCCCCACCCCGGCGGCGATCGTGGCGGTGACCGCCAGCGGCACCGCCACGCGCACCAGGGTGCGCCGACGCGACCGGTAGGGAGCCTCGCCCTGCCACGCGTCCGCCGGGCCCCCGCCCGCGGTCGCCCTGTCGTCCGTCATCGTCCAACCCCTCCGTCAGTGACCGACTGTCCCTGGCTCTCCATTAGACGGTGCCGGAGCCTTCGCGTCATCGCCCTGCAGGGTGGGTTCCCGGTCGACCTCGCGTCGCAGCCGACCCTGAGGCCTCCTCAGGGTCGGCTCCTCCGAACGCACGAGGAACGTACGTGAACTGGCGTAGGGTCGCGGCATGGACGCAACCAACATCCCGACCGCCAACGCGATGCGGCGCGCCCTGCGCCGGGCCCGGGACGGCGTCGCGCTGGACGCGACCGAGGCGGCGGTACTGCTCCGGGCCAGAGGGGACGACCTGCGCGACCTCTGCGCGAGCGCCGCCCGGGTCCGCGACGCCGGCCTGGACGCGGCCGGCCGGCCCGGCGTCATCACCTACTCCAAGAGCGTGTTCATCCCGCTCACCCGGCTCTGCCGGGACAAGTGCCACTACTGCACCTTCGTCACCGTGCCCGGCAGGCTGCGCCGGGAGGGACACGGGATGTTCATGTCCCCGGACGAGGTGCTGGAGGTCGCCCGCCGGGGCGCCGAACTGGGCTGCAAGGAAGCGCTCATCACGCTCGGGGACAAGCCCGAGGACCGCTGGCCGGAGGCCCGCGAGTGGCTGGACGCGCACGGTTACGACGACACGATCGCGTACGTGCGCGCCATGTCGATCCGCATCCTGGAGGAGACCGGGCTGCTCCCGCACCTCAACCCCGGGGTGCTGAGCTGGACGGACTTCCAGCGGCTCAAGCCGGTCTCCGCCTCGATGGGCATGATGCTGGAGACCACCGCCACCCGGCTGTGGAGCGAGCCCGGCGGCCCGCACTTCGGCTCGCCCGACAAGGAGCCCGCCGTCCGGCTGCGGGTGCTGGAGGACGCCGGCCGCAGCTCGGTGCCGTTCACCAGCGGCCTGCTGATCGGCATCGGCGAGACCTACGAGGAGCGCGCCGAGTCGCTGTTCGCGCTGCGCCGGGTCTCCCGCGCCTACCACGGCGTCCAGGAGCTGATCCTGCAGAACTTCCGCGCCAAGCCGGACACCGCGATGCGCGGCATGCCGGACGCGGAGCTGGACGAGCTGGTCGCCACCGTCGCGGTGGCCCGGCACATCATGGGCCCGTCCGCCTGCCTCCAGGCGCCGCCGAACCTGGTGGACGGCGAGTACGAGCGGCTGATCGCGGCCGGCATCGACGACTGGGGCGGCGTCTCCCCGCTGACCCCCGACCACGTCAACCCCGAGCGGCCCTGGCCGCAGATCGAGAAGCTGGCCGAGCGCTCGGCCGCGGCCGGCTTCGAGCTGCGCGAGCGCCTCGCCGTCTACCCCGAGTACGTCCTGCACGGCGAGCCCTGGCTGGACCCGCGGGTGCTGCCGCACGTCCGGGCGCTGGCCGACCCGCGGACCGGCCTGGCCCGGCCCGACGCGGTGGTCACCGGGCGGCCCTGGCAGGAGCCGGAGGACCTGCCGGACGCGTACGGCCGCACCGACCTGCACAGCACCATCGACACCGAGGGCCGCACCGGCGACCGGCGGGCCGACTTCGAGGACGTCTACGGCGACTGGGAGGTGCTGCGCGAGCAGGCGGCCTCGGCCGCCCCCGGCCCGGCCGGCGCGCCGGAGCGGCTGGACGCCGAGGTCCGGGCCGCCCTGGCGGTGGCCGCCGACGACCCGACCCGGCTGACCGACGACCAGGCGCTGGCGCTGTTCCAGGCGGACGGCCCGGCGCTGGACGCGCTCTGCCGGATCGCCGACGCGGTGCGCCGCGACGCGGTCGGCGACGAGGTCACCTACTGCGTCACCCGGAACATCAACTTCACCAACGTCTGCTACACCGGCTGCCGGTTCTGCGCCTTCGCCCAGCGCCGCACCGACGCGGACGCCTACAGCCTGTCGCTGGAGCAGGTCGCCGACCGGGCCGCGCAGGCCTGGGAGGTCGGGGCCACCGAGGTCTGCATGCAGGGCGGCATCCACCCCGACCTGCCCGGCACCGCCTACTTCGACATCGCGCGGGCGGTGAAGGAGCGGGTGCCCGGCATCCACGTGCACGCCTTCTCGCCGATGGAGGTGGTCAACGGCGCCACCCGGACCGGCCTGTCGATCCGGGAGTGGCTGCAGCGCGCCCAGGAGTCCGGCCTGGACACCATCCCGGGCACCGCCGCCGAGATCCTCGACGACGAGGTCCGCTGGGTGCTCACCAAGGGCAAGCTGCCGGCCGCGACCTGGGTGGAGGTCGTCAGCACCGCGCACGAGCTGGGCATCCGCTCCTCGTCCACGATGATGTACGGGCACGTGGACACCCCGAAGCACTGGGTGGGCCACCTGCGGCTGCTCGCCGGGATCCAGCAGCGCACCGGCGGCTTCACCGAGTTCGTGACGCTGCCGTTCATCCACACCAACGCCCCGGTGTACCTGGCCGGGATCGCCCGGCCGGGTCCGACCGCGCGGGACAACCGGGCGGTGGTCGCGATGGCCCGGCTGCTGCTCCACCCGCACATCCGCAACATCCAGACCAGCTGGGTGAAGCTGGGGGCCGAGGGCGCCGCCGAGATGCTCCGCTCGGGCGCCAACGACCTGGGCGGCACGCTGATGGAGGAGACCATCTCGCGGATGGCCGGGTCGGCGTACGGGAGCTACAAGTCGGTCCGGGACCTGCGGGCGATCGCCGAGGCGGCCGGGCGTCCGCACCGGCAGCGCACCACCACCTACGGCGAGGTGCCGGCCGAGCGGCTGGCCGCCGCACAGGCCTCGGACGGCCATCTGCCGGAGCTGCTGCCACTGGTGGACTGAGTCCCCGGGCCGGTGCGCGCCGCGTCCCTCCGGGCGCTCCCCGCCGCCCGGTGGAGCGGGGAAACCCTGCCGTCCCGTTCGGGCATTCGAATACAGTGCGAGGGCGCGCGACCGGCCGTGCGTCGCGCGTCCCCGCCCGAACCCGGACGAAAGGCGCCCGTCGTGATGCCACTGTGGTCACGCGCCCAGCAGCAGGAATTCCGCAGCCGGGTGCGGGGGTGCCTGCTGGGCGGGGCCGTCGGGGACGCCCTCGGCGCGGGCATCGAGTTCGAGTCGCTGGAGAAGATCCGCGCGGCGCACGGCCCGCTCGGCGTCACCGGGTACATCCCGGCGTACGGGCGGCTCGGCGCCGTCACCGACGACACCCAGATGGTGATGTTCACCCTCGACGGGCTGATCCGCGCGCACATCCGCCGGGACACCGGCAGCTGGCACCCGCCCACCGACGTCCACCGCGCCTATCTGCGCTGGGCCGTCACCCAGCGGGACTGGGGCCCGGACGAGCGGCGCGCCGACCTCGGCTGGCTGGGCCGCGAGGAGTGGTTGTACGCGCAGCGCGCGCCGGGCCAGGCCTGTCTGTCCGGCCTCTCCGGCCCGGACGCCGAGCGGCTGGGCACCCTGGAGGTGCCGAAGAACCCGCACTCCAAGGGCTGCGGCACGGTGATGCGGGCGGCGCCGTTCGGGCTGCTGACCACCTGGGAGCCCGGTCTGGTGTTCCAGCTGGCCGTGGAGTGCTCGGTGCTGACCCACGGTCACCCCACCGGCTACCTCTCGGCCGGCGCGCTGGCGGTGATCGTGCAGACCGCGGCCCGCGGCGGGACCCTGGAGGAGGGGGTGCACCTGGCGCTGGCGCTGCTCTCCGAGCGGCCGGCGCACGAGGAGACCACGGCGGCGCTGCGGGCGGCGCTGGACGCGGTGCGGGCGGGGGAGCCGTCCGCCGAGCGGGTCGAGGCGCTGGGGGAGGGCTGGGTCGCCGAGGAGGCGCTGGCGATCGGGGTGTACTGCGCGCTGGTGGCGCACGACGTCCGGTCCGGGCTGCTGCTGGCGGTGAACCACTCCGGGGACAGCGACTCCACCGGCGCGATCTGCGGAAACCTGCTCGGGGTGCTGCACGGAGACACCGCGCTGCCGCCCGGCCTGGTGGCGGGCCTCGAAGGGCGCGGGGCGCTGCTGGAACTGGCGGACGACTTCGTGCTGGAGCTGATGCACGGGCCCGAGCTGCACAGCGCGGACACCCCGGAGGGCGCGGCCTGGGCGGCCCGCTACCCGGTGCTCGGCTGATCCCGGGGCCCTTTGACGGGGGCATGCCCCCGGACGCGAAGATGCCCGTAGCGGTGTCCGCCGCCGGGAGGGCGGTGGACACCGCTACGGGCACCTGGCCGAGAAGCGGTACGGAGCGGGTCAGAACCCGCCGAACACCCCGGCGCCCGCGTCGGCGGCGAACGCGTTCCAGGCCTCGGCGGAGAAGCGCAGTTGCGGGCCCATCGGGTCCTTGGAGTCACGGACCGCCACCAGGTCGGCGGCCGGTACGCGGATCTCCACACAGGCGCCGTTGCCGCCGCTGTGACTGCTCTTGCGCCAGCTCGTCCCGTTCTCGAAGGTGGTGCTCATCGGTGGTATCCCTCTTCAATGTCGGCTATCAGTGTCCGGGTCTCGGCCACCCCGAGCGCGGCCGCCCGCAGGTGGTCGTAGAGACTGGTATAGCGGCGCACGTCGGCCTCCTTCTCGAGGTAGAGATCGCTCGTCACCCCTTCGAAGTAGACAACTGTGGAATCGGCTGACTCCGGGAACTCCAGCAGGGAGAATGTCCCGGTCATGCCGGGGTGGGCGCCGTGCGAGAACGGGATGACCTGGATGGTGATGTTGGGGCGCTGGCTCAGCTCCAGCATGTGCTTCAGCTGGTGGGCCATCACCTCCCTGCTGCCGACCTCCCGGCGGAGCACCGCCTCGTCTATCACGGTCCACAGGCTGCCCAGCTGGCTGTCGCCGTTGATCCGGTCCTGACGCTTCATCCGGACCTGGACGCGGCGCTGGACGGCCAGGGCGTCGGTGTCCGGCTGGGTGCCCTCGACCACGGCCTGCGCGTACTGCTCGGTCTGCAGCAGCCCGGGCACGAAGGAGGACTCGTACGCGCGGATCGAGGAGGCCTCGGCCTCCAGGCCGATGTACACGCTGTAGGGCGTGGGCATGTCGTTGAAGTCGTGCCACCAGCCGCGCTGCCGGGACTCCCGGGCCATCTCCATCAGGCTGGCCCGCATCGCCTCGTCGGTGACGTCGTAGACGTCGCAGAGATCGCGGACGTCCCGCTGGCTGATGCTGCGGCGGCCGTTCTCCAGTCGGCTGATCTTCGACTGGGAGACCATCAGCCGCCCGGCCACCTCCTCCGCCGTCATCCCGGCCTGGTCCCGGAGCTTGCGCAGCTCGGCGCCGAGGCGCCGGCGGCGCACCGTGGGATTGATGTTCGCGGACACGTCGGCCTCCGGTCGGACCTCAGGTGATCGTTGGAACGGAAGTCCTCGGAACACGGTGGAAATCTGGATCAACCCCCTGACGGTGAGCAGCATGTCACCCCGGATCAGGTCGGCGCCGGAAAATCACGGGAGCGCAGTAGAACAGATCATCGGAAAAGCGCTTCGGCGAGACAGCGGGCACTCCCGAGTGGTAGGGGTGCCACGGCCCGGTCCGGTGGTGGTGCGGCGGTGTGACGGACGTGGTGCGGGGTGCGGCCCCGGGGCCGCGCACGTGCTGGTGGCACGTGCGGAAACGCTCTGCGGCCGGGGGCCGGCACCATCGGCGACCTCGCCGGCTGGCGCGCCGTCTACGTCGTCTCCGCCGTCGCCACCGGCGCGACGGCCGTCGTCCTCGC